>NZ_JALQDC010000021.1:0-48560 GCF_023631445.1 Caballeronia sp. GAWG1-5s-s
TGCATGTGTCCACGCGGACACATAGGTTCAGACCTTCAGCCGCTCATTGGAAGGACGTTGTTTCTGGACCGCATACGTTCGAAACGGCATCTTGCGAATTTCTAAGCTGCCTACGCGGCAGCGAACTACAGGTCGTCGTTCTCAACGTCGAGCATGAATTTCTAAGCTGCCTACGCGGCAGCGAACGCCTGGCCACCTTGACGGGCGTCGCGCTGGGCTTTCTAAGCTGCCTACGCGGCAGCGAACGGCGAGCCCGCCTACTCACCTTCTCGTCAAATTTTCTAAGCTGCCTACGCGGCAGCGAACCAAGCGAAGCAGAGCGACGAAGCCGCGAAGCTTTTCTAAGCTGCCTACGCGGCAGCGAACGCGGAATGTGTCGTGTTAGATGTGCAGTGGCCTTTCTAAGCTGCCTACGCGGCAGCGAACGAGCAATTGGCGGCCAAGTGCGCATAGGCGTATCTCTAAGCTGCCTACGCGGCAGCGAACACGCCGTATCAGCTGGGGCTAAGTGTCTTCACTTTTCTAAGCTGCCTACGCGGCAGCGAACAAGAATATCTAGAGGCATGGGGCGCACTTAAGTTTCTAAGCTTCCTACGCGGCAGCGAACGGACACGCGCCGATGCAGTGCTGTTCCTGAAATTTCTAAGCTGCCTACGCGGCAGCGAACGCATCAGCCGCCGGTCTTGAGCTACTCGATCTTTTCTAAGCTGCCTACGCGGCAGCGAACATTACATGGCTAACCGTATGAACGAGTCGAGCCTTCTAAGCTGCCTACGCGGCAGCGAACGTCGTAGCGATCCTCTGCTCATAGGTGCGGACTTTCTAAGCTGCCTACGCGGCAGCGAACGCCAACCAGTGCGGGATGCCCTCGACGCAGTGTTTCTAAGCTGCCTACGCGGCAGCGAACGCAATACGGCAGACCAACGACCGTTTCCGCACTTTCTAAGCTGCCTACGCGGCAGCGAACATACACAGATCGTCGGCGTCGTTACGGGGCAGTTTTCTAAGCTGCCTACGCGGCAGCGAACTAGGCCCAAATGACAGCAACCCGCTGATTCAAAAGAAAACTAGCGAAGATACGGCCAAAGTACCCAAATTCTCGAACAGATCGCAACCCGTTGATCCTTCAGGCCCCGGAGCTCCACCGCCAAAAAAGGGTTAAAACCAAGGCACGCTGCCACCGCAACTGAGCCCGTAAGCGTTGAACGCACCTGCCACCGCACCAGACGCCGACACCACCTGCTCCACGAACAGGCAAAACGACTGCCCTGTGCTGGCACTGCGGAGTTGCACATACGGCAGATGCGGACGTCGTTCGACGCTGTCCGGAATCGCAGCCGCAGCCTGCTCCGCCGATTCGCCCTTGCGTCGCATACGACGTCGCCGCAACCGCTCGGCATTGGTTTTGAACTGCCGACGTTGTACGACACAGTGCGCCACATCCGGCGGCACCGATACGCAGCGCGTGACCTTCACATGATCCCTCATGCCCTGGAGCCAAGCTTGCGCCATCAGCGACTGCAGCTCGGCTTCCGTGCCATGCAATCGCAAAACGTCGCCCAATGTACGCGGGCGTAAGCTATACCCAGGAAAACTGATGCCGATCTGCTCCGCATGAAGCCGCACCAACGCTCGATGCAGCTTCGCCACGAGCGCGCCCAGCAGATGCGCCCGGTTGAACTCGGGATCGGGTAACAGCGTGATGTCGATGTAGTGGCTGGTCATGGCCGTCAGCTCGCATCGCCGAAAACGCCGCCACGGATCATCACGGCCATGACGAAGTGTTGCTGCTCGACAGGCGGCGTCTTGTCTCTGAGCAACCAGTCATCCAGTAGCGTGTAGAAATCCTGCTTCTGCTTGGGCTGACGATACGCCTTGCCTTGCGTCGTGACAGAGCCGTACGGCTCCACGGCAATCGGCCCGAGTTCGTGTGCGTCCGGGTACCACGTGTCGATGGTCCGCACAGCGTTTCCGATCTTTTGCGAGTGAATGGCTGCAACATCCTGCACGTCGTAGAGCGTTTTGCTTTTTCGGCTGCTGCCCTTGTCGAGAATCAGCTCTTGTGACGGGAACACTTCCTGTCCGAACCCAAGGCGCACGTAGGCCGTGACCTGCAACAGCACATGCGCATCGCCAGCCAGGCCGGCAGCTATCAGTTGACCCAGTGCCGCGATATCCGAATCGAATTCGCTCATCGCGCGAAGGCTGACGGACAGGGCGTCGAAGGACCAGGCTCGTTCGGATTGGCCGTTCTTCTGTTGCGCCACGTCCACCTGCACGCTTTCCGCTCCCATGCGGTTGCGCCAAAGGAAGCGTCCGTTAGCCAGATTGGCCGCGTAACGGGTCGCCAATTCGGTATAGCCTTGTTGCGCGACGTAGCTATCAACGACGCCTTGCAGTTTCGCCCGGTAAGGTGCGCTATTACACGCCGATGGCGTGCCCGCGCCCGACAGCACTCGCAATGTGAACTGAACCCTGAGCGTGTCGGCGTCGGCGGGCAACGCGGCGACATCGACTGTTTGCAGGTTGGGATTCTGGATGGACGCATCCAGCTTCGCCGGATCCTGATCCTTGGTCTTCTGACGGTTGGAGATCGTGCCGCGCACCGATTTTTCTCGAATACGGATCGGTGTCCAGGCGGATGCATCGCCGCGATCGTCCCAGCGGCCCGAGTGGAACAAGGCGTCCGATGGATCCAGTTTGCGCTCGAAGGCGAGGACGGATGCGGTAGTGATTTTTTCAGACATATCTTAGCTTAACTAAATGAGGTGATGAAAGGACGTGATGAGCCCGGCGTGGGCTACATTGATTCAATCGAATTCGAGGTTCTCGGTATCGGTCCGTGAGAGAGCCGAGTCATTGAACACGTAACCGCTTCGGCAGCGATATAAACCGGTCGCAGGATCGGTTTCCGGCCGCCACATCAGTTCATGGACGCCGCTCAGTCGATGGAGGCTGATCCATTCGCCGAACGAGTAGACCGACTCCACGAAGACGAAGGGTGTGGAAGCATCGCGCGCGTTGGCGACGCTGCCGGCAGGATGCGGCTCTCGGAGCGCCGCGTACCCTACGGGTATCGGCACGGTCCAGCCGCCGCCCTTTTGCCTGGCGGGGTCTGCCCATCGCAACTTTTTACTCGATGTTTCCTGAGCGTCGCCCTCCGACACGGGCTGATGATTGAACCGCGCCGCGTGTAGCCAGGCATCGAGCAACGTAGCACCGGACTCTTCGTTACTCAGTGTGCGAAGACGATCGGTCAACAGATCGTCGCGCCCAACCAGCGCATAGCCTGGCAGCCACTGGCGTCGCCAACGAGCGAAGGCGCGTGTCTTTTCATCGTGGTCTTCCGGAAGCAATGCCATCCACGGCCGTGTGCGTCGTCCCGGTTTGGGACGAGTCGGAAGCACGCTCCCGCCGGCGATGCGCATACGCGCGACCACTTCGCCGATCTGCGCAGCCCATTCGCCGAATTGCGCTTCCTGATTCAGTGGCCACGGAGCGCTGACACCGTTGTTTGCGTGCGGTGTCGCCAAAAAAAGCAAGGTAACGTCCAAATGCATCCGACCTTCTTCTGCAATGGCCGCACTCTGGCCGCTGCTATCGAGGGGATTGCGCGTCAGGCGAAAGGTCTTGACGTATCCATCCGTTACCTGCTCTTCGTGGTGATGGCACACCACGCCCACCGCGTCGAGCTTGATGGGTATATGAGCGGCAACGAGCTTGCGTTGCAATGCCCACATATGCCCCGTGAAGGCGGTAATGGACGGGAAGCCATGTGTGAGGGGGCTCGAAATGGCGTTGGCGTTTTGCACGCGCAGATGCGGCAGTACGAGCAGCGCCTCGGGAGCGTTTGATCTGGTCATGTCTGTGACCCTGTTAGCTGGTTATTGCGCATCGGGAATCGAGCCGTTCACGTACGATGCGTAGGTGTTGCATCCAGCTACCCTCATCGTCCAGGAGGATTCTTCGCCACTCGCGAGACTCGAAGTATCCGACCTCGGGTAGCTTGTCCCGCAGCCGGGCATTGAGCCATTTGCCGAAACGTTCTCCCACATGCGCGGGCCAGTCCAGCGACAACCAGCGGCTGGCGAACTCGCCTTCTTCCGGCAATTCGGCCCGAAGCGGATCGAGCCACAGTTGCTCCTCTTCCGCCAGATCCTCAAAGGCTTCGTCCCTCGTCCAGCCCGCCGGATGTTGGAGCAGTTCGCCGGCGTAGGCGACGAGTTCATCGACAAGCTCGTTGACGAGCTCGCCGACGCGATCGCGCGTGTGCATGTTTTTCGGTCGGCTGTCTAACAGTACGGACTCGAGTTCGCGCAGGACCGTACGCACCAACGGGCGCGCGCCGAATGCTCTTTCGAAGATGGAGCGCGCATTGACGGGAAGGTAGTGGCGCTGGCTCTGCCAGACGGGCGGTGGCAGCGACGACAGTAAGTAGTTGTTCCCGCCGCGTTCGCTATTGAGTTGGGAAATGTTCTGCGGCTTCGTGCCTCCCAATTTCTGAACGGCGAGATCACGGTATTCTCGGTACACGCCGTCGAAGGGCAAGCCGTCGCGGCGAGCTTGCCGGGCGAGCTTGTTCTGCTCGCCGAAACGCACGTCTTGAACGTCCTCGTAAACCGTTTGAGCGAGCGAGGTGGCGTAAGCGGCGCGAGAAGATGATATTGCGCATCGTCAGCGGCATCTTCACCTACGAGCCAATACAACTGCTTGGCTCTTACATGTGAGGTAGCGCCGGCATCGCGCTCGTCGGTCAGGCTGATTAGTGCGTCTCTTAGTGACTTGGCTTTGGCGGGTTCATCGTCGAGCGCTTGGAGCGCGTCTGTGTCGTTGGCACGGAGGGCCTCCAGCAAGTTGCGCCCCTGGACCTGCAGCTTTAACAGCTTGTACACATCCAGTGCTGCTGCGTTTCCCACGACATCTACCGCAAACTGACTGCCGAGCGCGTGACTGCCTAACTCGTTCAGCGCCGGCAAACTGGATGGTGTTATGTAGATGTTGGTGCCGCGTGCCTCGGGATGCATCGGTTTCAGGGAATGCGTCACGGCTTGAATCTGCTCGACGCGCCGCGCTGCGCTTTCGAGCCACGTGTCGCGTTCATAATCCGCGATAACTTCGGCGCGCCTCGGATCCTCGGGCGGAAGCTTGTCGAGTTTTGTTTGAAGACGGTTAAGCAGGAATGCATTGATGGCGGCACCGAAGTTCGGATGATCTTCAATGGCGGGTGAGTCGGACATTGGGCTTTCCTTTTGGGCAAAGACTCATAAAAGGGTTGATATAGGCTTACCGAAATTCTGCGCAGACTACGCCTCGATCTTCATTTCGTATGCCGTAGTCATGACGATGGCGATCGCGATCGCTTCGATGCGCGCCGCGATGCGATCGGAACGCTGCTCGAGCAGGCGCGGGCCGTCTCGCGCGAGCGTCCCGCGCTGATCCACAGCAACTGCCGGCCGAGCGGATCTACCAGCACCGTGGCGTGTCGATGGCACCTGTGTAGCGGAAACTCGTCAATCACCAGATACTGGACGCGCGACGAGAGGGGCGCCGCGACGCGCTTACGCAGGCGCATCTGGTCGATCGAATTGACCGTATGACAGCTCAGACCGTAGAAAGCCGCTACCGCGTTCACACTGGATGTCTGCAGTCGCTTCTCGCACGCTTTGGCAAGACGCTCGGTTATCCGCCGGTAGCGGCCCAGCCACGGCAACCTCTCCAGTCGCGGTCCACCGCAGCGTTCGCACCAGACCCGGCGGCGCGGCACGTGCAAGACGACCGGATATCCGTTACACGGCAGGTCGCGCACGCGTCGCATGGTCGTCTCATGAACCTGAGTGCAACGACTTCCGCATTGCCCGCAATGCATGACCTTGCTAATTGGCTTCAGATGCACCGATAGCGTAGGACCTTCGTCTTGCACCCATTCGACCTGCTCTGGCTGATAGCGAGGCCAGCAACCGTGCGCCTGAAGTTCACTCATATTAAGCAAATTGGTCTCCTAAACACTGTAAAGTTGGACGGGCACCACGCAGCTGCGCTGGAAAGCTCCACGGTCTCCTGCCATGAACCCGTAGAAAGCATCGCTCGGTGCTAGGACCGGCGCGGCGCGCGTCTGGCATATGCTTAACATCGGGCGCGGGACGAAGAGTCTCCCGTGTTGGAGAAGCGTATTCGGCTCGTGGGGAGCCAGTCAACTCTCAGAGAATAGATTTCGGAATAACCTCAACTATTTAGTTATGCGGTATGATTAACGCTCATGCTGCCGAAGAGGTAGCTCAGCAAAGTCAGCTCTCCGGAATTGGCGTCTTTTTCTGCCGCACAGGCAGCCCTCTGTCACACCTTCTTGAAGCCCAATGCCGGGTGGTATTTCCAGCCGTCTTCCGACTTGGGCAAGCTGACGACCGCCATACTTCGAGCACTGGCCAAGAGACTCTGATCTTGCGCGACGGCCCATTGCCGCAGAAGGTCAATGAGGTCGACGTGGAACCATGAGCCAATGCCGGGACCGCTCAGATCAGAGTCCGAAATCGTGAACAAGAGATTGCGAATATCGACGAAAGGCCTCTTCTCGCCATCCGACTGATCGATGACACGATACAGGCGCAACCTGTTCTCGTCCTCCGTGGGCAGCAACACGACGTCTTCGCGTGGCTGAGATTCGCGGCGAAATCGCTGCAACTGCGGCAGCACACCGGTTAGCCAAATTCGCGTCTGCCGGTCTTCCCGACTGTACCAATGCCGTGTGGCATCGCGGGAGACGGGCGTGCAGAGCCGGCTGGTTTCGTCGCGCGGCAACATCGTGTCACGCATGCGGGCGTGCTCTAGGTCGGCCAGGCGGGAACGCGGATGCAGCGTTTTCGGCTGCTGAATGCGGGGCTGCGCATCGATAGGCCAATCATTGTCGGAAGGAGGCAGATCTAGCAAGCTGCTCAACTGATGCGACTCCAGATGGAAAAACTCCTGGGAGTCTTTTACGTGGTCAGCTCGATTGCCGGTGCGTCTGTTCATCTCGAAGCCGGGCTTGGAGAAGACGGGGTCCGCTTCGCTGCGCCGCTCGAAGTACCTCAGGTTCGTATCGAATAGCGCGATGTTCGCCCGCTCGACGCACCCGGACCGATGGCGTCGCACACGCCCAGCAAGCTGGATGAACGAACGCATCGACGACGGTTCGGCGATCGCCCAATCCGCATCCCAGTCTCGACCGACTTCGCAAACCGGCGACGCAAGGACCACGAACACGTGGTGCGGCTCATCGTGCGCTTCTAGCAAAGCGCGCACGGAAGGGTGCTGCACTGATGCACTTCTCTCGTGCGCACTCGGGCGGCGATCGAACACGGCATCCAACTGCTGCTCGATGTGCGAGCGCGCGATAAGCGGGAATTGCGAGTGATACACGCAAAGGTGCACGCGCACGCCCTCTGCCGGTGAGCCCTGCCGATACATCGCCAGTGCGACGTCGAATAGCGCGTCGATATTGGCCATTCGAATCAGGCCGAAACTCACACGCTTGCCTGTCGCGGGGTCGACGGTGTGGTTCTGCGCGTCTTGGTGCAAGGTCCACGCGCGCTCGAGTGCAAGCGATGCGAACGCTTCACGGCGCTTCTGCTTGCGCATCGCTTTCCATTCCTGCACAGGCACTTTTATCAGTTGGACTCGTCGCCGGACTTCCGCCTTGGCCAGATGTAAGCAGCGCTTCTGCACGAACGCATCATGCACTGCTGAGAATTCGTCGCCAGTGGCGCAGTCCGCATGCGATTGCGCGAACTCGTCGACCCACAGGCACGGGACACGCGGCGGTTCGTCGGGCCGTTCGCCGCGGTTACGTTGATAGTGACGCCGACCATCCAGATAGGCGAGATACAGCCCTTGCACCAACGCCGGCGGCAAGGTAGCTGAAGACAACAGCACGCGCGAACCCAGAAGCCCTGCCCAATGCACGAGTCGCGTCAGCGCGGGAAGGTCGTCCATGTCGAAATCGTCCGGCTCGTCGAGAACCAGATCGCCAGTCATCAGCCGCAGCATCGGTGCAATCTGGCGCCCTCCGCGCAGACTTTCGGTGGCGGGCGTCAGGTGGTCGACGGTGCAGACGAGCAACGGGGCCGCGATGAGCGAACGCATGCGCGGATCATCGACTAGTCGCTGTAGAAGGGGATGGCGGTCGTTGCCCTCGAAGAGCACCTGCCCGCCTTCGTCGAGCAAGTCCTGAGCGGATGCAGATCCGGTCGATTCAGCCTGACTCTCTCCATATTCGAATAACGCACGGCTGGCCGCTCCGCCCACCTTGATGGCTAGTTGTTCGTCGTTCAGCGCGAGATCACGCTGGAAGCTGCGCCCCGTTTGCAAGGTGAGCGTACGAAGGCCGATTGCAAACGCACAGCGCATGCCAAACTGTGGGTCGGCAAGCGCGTTCATGATCCGTGCGTTGCCGATTGTTTTGCCGCAGCCCGTCGATGCCATGTTGACCACGAACGCACCATGCTCGGCCGCACGTAGCCGTACACCGGCAGCAAGATCGGTTGCTTTGTCCTGCCATTGGAAGCGCGGGTCGGTGTTGCGTTTCTTTAGGCTGCGATGGTTCTGAAGCGTGGGCAGGCTGCGCGCCAGCGTCGGCAGCGAACGCGTGATGAGCGAAGCGTGTGCTTGCACACCGAGCAGGTGCTCATCTAGCGTTTGATTGAACGCCAGACGCGGCAACTGGTCGGAGTTCGTTTGACGGCGCGTATTCGCGTACAGCGGATAGTCTGGATTGAGATACGGCTTGCGACGCGCTTCGTCTTCGATGCTCGAATAATGATGATCCGCAAGCATCAGGCATAACCGCGACACGTGCATCATGAACGGATCGTCCAGCGCGGTGGGTATGGCTGCTTTCGGCAAGTCCAGTAGCTTGCGTGCGTAGCGCGCCGCTTGTTTCCGCCAAGAAGATGTCGCAACCGGCAGGCCGAAGGGAAAGGACCAGTGGGCGTCCAGTACGGCATGCGACACGTCTTCCCGAGGCTCATTCCAGTCCGCGTCAACTCGACCGAGTAAATCGAGCAGTTCGTGCTGATGCACCGATCTGAGGTTGGCTCCGAAACGGCGCCAGCGGTGCTCCGGCTCCTCGAGATCGGCGTCCACGTTGCCGTCTTCTTTTCTGACCGGTTTGCACGGCATGCGGTGATGCGTCATGATCAGCCATGCCACGGCCTGCGCCAAAGGCGGCATGGTGGCGAACGGCAAGCGAGCGCTCGCTTGCGGCTCATCGCGTCCGTCGCGCAGCAGGCGACCGCCTCGGTGATCAAGCCACTGCGCCTCGAACGCCTGCACGTCGGTGGACGCATCCGCACTGGATGCCAGACGACGCAGCCAGTCCGCATCGTCCTGCGCGTCCCCGACGAACGCCTGAAACAAGCGCACCGATACCCATTCATGACGGTAGTGATTGCGCTCCCTCAAGCCGGGATTGCGCAGTCGGTCCTGAAAAGCCCGGGAGGACTTGCCCAAGTCATGCAGCAGAGCGGCGAGGGCGGACAGTGCCGACACCGCGGGTAGCCGGTGCCACGCGGTTTCATCGTCGGCATGCAGCACGTCGTTCGCGGTGACATTGGTCGGCACTGCTCCTTCAGCATTGAATTGCCGTGCATCACCGACGATCCACAGAAGCTCGCTGTGGTCACGCGCGCGTATCCAATGGCAAGCGACGGCCGTGTTCTTGCGCGCGTTTTGGCGCAACAGCTTGCGTACCGTATCGAGTCCCGCTTGCGTGATCGGCGTCTGCCAAGTGCGGTCGCCGCGCCGTTCGGCGAACTGGTCGAGAACGCGCCGTGTCTCAGTGAGCGCGCGCTTGGTACATTGCGAGACGAACAGCACGTTCATGGGAGAACAGCGGGTGGCTTGGCGCGAGCAGCAGTTTCGATGGCGATGGCTTTCAGCGCGTCGATGATGAAGTCCACTGACTCGTCGCGCGTGAGCGCCTCGATGCATTGCCGGCGGAACTGCTGCTCGTCGTCGCCGCGCATAGCCGACAAAAATGCCTGCGGTAGTATCACGGCATCCTTGATCAAATCGGCGGCATCGAACACGAGCGCACCGCGTCGCGTTTTGCAGTGCAACACGGCGAGTCCGTGGGGCAGGCCCAGAACCCAGGTCGCCGTGGCGCCGAGGCCGTAGCCGAGATAGTTGCCGTGATCGAGGAAACGATTGGCGGCATCGGTGCCGCTGCCACGTTTCGCGCGAGTGAATTCCCCGTAGCCGACGGTGTCCACCGCGAGCTTGAAGGGAGCCTTGGTCAGGCGAGCTTCGACGGTGAGCAGCGCGGTAGAGTCCGGTGCATGCGCGATCTGGTCGACAGCCTGCCGGACGAGCGCCTGCAAACGGTCGACGTCGACGGAGAATCCAGTCTCTCGCAACGGTTGTGCGGTCCACGCCTGCTGAAGTCGTTCGAGCCGCTTTGTCTGCAACTGCTTGGCGGCGGCTAGACGCAGCGCATCGTCGAACCAGAAGCGAACCCACGCCTGAAGATACTCGGTCGGCCGGTATTCGCTTTGAGGCGACATCCACGCCACTTCGACGTCAGTCTCGTTCGCGCTGAAGAGCGGCGTGCCGCCACCGCCGCAAAAGCCCACCAGCACTCCCGCCTTGGCGAGCTCGCGCATGGCCGCCTGCGTGACGGACGTGCCTGTTCCGAGCAGAATACTGGTTGTATTGGCGATCGGGATATTCCAATAGAGACTTTTCTTACCCGCGTCAGTCACGTATTCGACGCGTCCACCCTTCACGAGTACGCGGCAATGTTCCAAGTAGTACAGATTGGCGCGCTTTGAATGCAGGATGGTCTTAAGGTCCGTAGTCCGTATCGATTCCATGCTGCCTTGAATGTGTGTGAAGAGTCCGATTGGTCGATGTGGGATCGACTCTAGCAGAGGGGTAATCGATTGTCGTACTCGGGAATCGTCAATTTTGCGCTGGCGCAAGGAGGGCGAGGGTTGAGGGTTTGTTTATGGTCCTTCCGGGTGGTTCTAGCTGCCTGGCGGCAGCGGATAACATGGACCGTTGCAAACTGGTCTTCAACGCTTTGTGAGCTGCCTACGCGGCAGCGAACCCGGGCGTGTCACCGTCAAGAGAATCATCGTCTTTCTAAGCTGCCTACGCGGCAGCGAACACCGTGTCAGTAACTTCCTTTCTCATGCGATGTTTCTAAGCTGCCTACGCGGCAGCGAACTATCTCTCACGGCAGCAGCGGTCGCCGCGTCATTTCTAAGCTGCCTACGCGGCAGCGAACTCGCCGTAGCGCGGGATGTAGCCCTCCATTTCTTTCTAAGCTGCCTACGCGGCAGCGAACCGCACACGATCGCGTCGTCGGTGCCTGGCACCTTTCTAAGCTGCCTACGCGGCAGCGAACGCGCAATACACTGTCCGCGCTGATGCACAAACTTTTCTAAGCTGCCTACGCGGCAGCGAACAAGTCGAAGCTCTTAACTGGGCCATCAACAATTTTTCTAAGCTGCCTACGCGGCAGCGAACTCGCCGCGGTGCTGGCCGGGAATCGCTTCGTTTTTCTAAGCTGCCTACGCGGCAGCGAACGGCGTGCCGGGGCCGGGCGCCCCGTAGGCTCATTTCTAAGCTGCCTACGCGGCAGCGAACGCGAACACGATGCTCGAGTCGTCATGACGTGAGTTTCTAAGCTGCCTACGCGGCAGCGAACGTTCTCTGATCCGCTCATCGCTCGGCGCAGCATTTCTAAGCTGCCTACGCGGCAGCGAACCAAGGTTTGCAGCAGTGTGCTTCTTGCAGGAGTTTCTAAGCTGCCTACGCGGCAGCGAACGCGAAGCGGATCGGTCATCTCGATCCTCGGTGCTTTCTAAGCTGCCTACGCGGCAGCGAAGTCTTCCCGAAGCAGGACAGCGTGCCGGCCGACTTTCTAAGCTGCCTACGCGGCAGCGCACGATACGAGCGAAAGACGCTGGCTCCCGGTGACTTTCTAAGCTGCCTACGCGGCAGCGAAAGACTTGCGTGCTTCCCTTCACTGCCATGACGATTTCTAAGCTGCCTACGCGGCAGCGAACGCATTCAAAGCAGCGTTATGCGCGGCAACGATTTTCTAAGCTGCCTACGCGGCAGCGAACGCGGATCGCTGCTCCCGCAAGCCCCGGTGTGCTTTCTAAGCTGCCTACACGGCAGCGAACGCAGCGTCGCATCGTCTATCCGCTCGCGCACTTTTCTAAGCTGCCTACGCGGCAGCGAACTTGACGCAGCCTTCCCGTCACTGATCCATCGATTTCTAAGCAGCCTACGCGGCAGCGAACGGCTGCACGCGCGTCATCAACGGTCCGGCAATTTTCTAAGCTGCCTACGCGGCAGCGAACTACACAGACGATGTTTCTTTTCAGCCGATGGATTTCTAAGCTGCCTACGCGGCAGCGAACTTCCGGGCAACAGCGATGCAGGCGGCGGAGGTTTTCTAAGCTGCCTACGCGGCAGCGAACTCAGGCCAGCGATGTTCAGGAGGCACCTGAGTTTTTCTAAGCTGCCTACGCGGCAGCGAACTTCAGCGTCTTGTCCATCTTCACTCCTGTCGGTTTTCTAAGCTGCCTACGCGGCAGCGAACAACGGGTGGCCGCTTGTGTCTTGATGCGACGTTTTCTAAGCTGCCTACGCGGCAGCGAACAGTGGAGGCCGGCGTACGGGTCCGAGGTCATGTTTCTAAGCTGCCTACGCGGCAGCGAACTCGAAACTGCAGCGCGGTTGCGTGCCGGTCGCATTTCTAAGCTGCCTACGCGGCAGCGAACTCGTGCGGTTTTCGACGGACGGCCCCACGACGTTTTCTAAGCTGCCTACGCGGCAGCGAACGATGCGTCGCACGAGCGTGCGGCGTTTGCAGTTTTCTAAGCTGCCTACGCGGCAGCGAACGTTGGTCGCGCGCAGGCGGTGCCACTTGCTGTTTTTCTAAGCTGCCTACGCGGCAGCGAAACCGGCGAGATGCGAGTGCGCCCACGCACAAATTTTCTAAGCTGCCTACGCGGCAGCGAACTGCCAAGCCCGGCGCTTAGAGCGCACCACATTTTTCTAAGCTGCCTACGCGGCAGCGAACGGCACACCGAGACGCGAGGAGCCGCTCGGCAATTTCTAAGCTGCCTACGCGGCAGCGAACCCGCCGTTCGCGGTCGGCTTGTATTGCAGATATTTCTAAGCTGCCTACGCGGCAGCGAACCGTTCATCGACTGGCCGACGCTCGTCGTATAGTTTCTAAGCTGCCTACGCGGCAGCGAACGGTGAGCCATTGACGCAGCCGGTGCCGATGATTTTCTAAGCTGCCTACGCGGCAGCGAACTAGACACAAAAGACACCAAACTATTGATCCGCAACGGATTCGCCCGTTGCCAGACTAAGATACCCAAAAAACCGGCATCGTCGCAAACCCTTGAATCAAAAGGCTCGAATTAGCCCAACAAAAAAAGGGTAGTTCGCAGTCGGCAGACTCCTCTGCACCCGTTCCCGCGATTCTACCGATCGACGCCACAGACGTGCACATCCGCAGTGAGCGACTGCGTATCAAAGCGTGTCGCCGGACGCTCAATTGCGGGGAAGTCGACAAGCGCGCCGCAAGAGTCCATAGCGAGCTGGCGCCGTCGACAGCGCAACCCCCGATGCGCGCTCCGAACCCCGAGAGTGCAACCGCAGCACGAAGCCACAAACGAAAAGCCCCGGCCAAAGCCAGGGCTCCCTCAGCGCTCAGTGCAACACAAACCGCCCATCACACCTAACGCCTAAACCAACTCCTCAAGCCCAATTCGCGTGAAAACTCCCCGCCTTATCCGTCCGTTCGAACGTATGCGCACCGAAGAAGTCCCGCTGCGCTTGCACGAGATTCGCCGGCAGCCGCTCCGACCGATACGCATCGAAATAAGCAATCGCCGATGAGAAAGCCGGCACCGGAATACCCGCCTTCACCGCCGCGACGACGACATCGCGCAATGCGTCTTGATACTTCGCGGCAATATCGCTGAAATACGGATCGAGCAGCAGATTCGCAAGCGCCGGGTTCGTCGCATAAGCGTCCGTGATCTTCTGCAGGAACCGCGCGCGGATAATACAGCCCGCACGGAAAATCTTCGCGATCTCGCCGTATTGCAGATTCCAGTTGTACTCTTCGGACGCCGCGCGCAACTGCGCGAAGCCCTGCGCATAAGAAACGATCTTCGAGAGATACAGCGCACGCCGCACCGACTCGATAAACGCCGCGCGATCGCCGTCGAACTTCGGCGACGGCCCCGACAGCACCTTGCTCGCCGCCACGCGCTGATCCTTCAGCGACGACAGCACGCGCGCAAACACCGCTTCGGTGATCAGCGGCAGCGGCGCGCCCACGTCCAGCGCGTTCTGGCTCGTCCACTTGCCCGTGCCCTTTTGCGCGGCGCGATCCAGAATGACATCGACGAGGTCCTTGCCGGTTTCCTCGTCCTTCTTCGAGAAGATCTTCGACGTGATTTCGATCAGATAGCTGTCCAGCTCGCCCTGATTCCACTCAACATAGACCTTGCCCAACTCTTCGTTCGACAGCCCCGCGACGCGCTTCAGCACATCGTAGCTTTCGGCGATCAGCTGCATGTCGCCGTACTCGATGCCGTTGTGCACCATCTTCACAAAGTGGCCCGCGCCGTCCGGTCCCATGTACGCGACGCACGGCTCGCCGTCCGGCGCTTTCGCGGCGATTTCAGTGAGGATCGGCGCGACGAGTTCGTACGCTTCCTTCTGTCCGCCCGGCATGATCGACGGCCCTTTCAGCGCGCCTTCCTCGCCGCCCGACACGCCCGTGCCGATGAAATGCAGGCCCGACTTCGCGAGGTCCTGATTGCGGCGGATGGTGTCGGTGAAATGCGTGTTGCCGCCGTCGATGAGAATGTCGCCTTTTTCGAGCAGCGGACGCAGCGCCGCGATGGTGTCGTCGGTGCCGGCGCCGGCCTTCACCATCATCAGGATGCGGCGCGGCGTTTCGAGCGACTGCACGAACTCTTCGAGCGTGTACGTGGGCACGAGCTTCTTGTCGGGGTGTTCGGCAATCAGTTCGTCGGTTCTGGCGCGGCTGCGGTTGTAGACCGACACAGCGTGCCCGCGGCTCTCGATATTCAAGGCCAGATTGCTGCCCATGACGGCGAGACCCACCACGCCGATAGCTTGTTTGCTCATGCTTGATCTCCGAATGACCGAAGCGATCGCGGCTCGTGGCGCGTGTCGCTCCGGGAAAGAAACGTGTCGATTGAATGCGGGCTTCGCGCGGGAGGGGTCGTCCTCATGTCCGACCGGCGAAGGATTGCGCCGCCGCCCGGCCGGTGCGCGAGCGCAGACCGCCCGAATTTACCACTTCGGGCGTTATCCGGCAGCGTGCGCGGTTGTGCGCGGCGCGGTTCGCCGGCATAGAATGGACGCCCGCCATCGGCGCAACGCGCCAAGAGCCACGCAATCAACGAATCATGGCGCTTTCCCGGCGCACGCGAGCGCATCACTATTCGGTTTATGTCGTCGAACTCTCGGACGCGGTCTGGAACGAGGCGCGCTTTCGTCGTGCGAATCCGGATTACGTGCTCGGCAAGCCGTTCGTGTATGTCGGCATGACGGGCGTGGACCCGGACGTGCGTTTCGACAAGCACAAGGCGGGCATCCAGTCGAATCGTTATGTGCGCGAATTCGGGCTGCGGCTCTTGCCGCATCTGTACGAGATGTACAACCCGATGCCCTACGACGGCGCACGCGACATGGAAGTGGAGCTTGCGATCGGCTTGCGCGAAGCGGGTTACGGGGTTTGGCAGGCGTAAAAGCGAAGATCCAACAACTATTGCGATAAGGAGCGAGACATGCGGATTCTGGTCGTAGGCGCGGGGGCGATCGGCGGCTATTTCGGCGCTCGGCTACTGGAGGCGGGCAGGGACGTGACCTTCCTCGTGCGTGAACGCCGCGCCGAGCGGCTGCGCGAAAGCGGCCTGAACGTGCGAAGCCCTGAAGGCGATCTGACGTTCGCGAATCCGCCTATCGTTCTCGCGCAGGATATCGACCAGCCTTTCGACCTCATTCTGCTGAGTTGCAAAGCCTACGATCTGCAAGGCGCGATCGATTCGTTCGCGCCCGCCGTGGGTCCGAACACGGCCATCTTGCCGCTCCTGAACGGCATGGCTCATCTCGATGCGCTCGACGCGCGTTTCGGCGCCGCGAACGTGCTCGGCGGCCAATGCGTGATTGCCGCGACGCTCGATGCAGAAGGCACGATCCTGCATCTGAACAACATGCAGTCGATGACCATCGGCGAGCGCGCGGGCGGCCGGACGCCGCGCATCGACGCCATCGCGCAGCAACTCGGCGGCGCGCGCTTCGAATTGAACGTGAGCGAGAACGTCCTTCAATCGATGTGGGACAAGTGGGTCTTTCTCGCGACGCTCGCGAGCGGCACGTGTCTGATGCGCGCGCCGATCGGCGACATCGTGGCCGCGCCGGGCGGCGAAGAGCTGCTGCGACGGCTGTTCGACGAGTGCCGCGGCATCGCCGCCGACAACGGCCACGCACCCGGCGACGCCGTGCTCGCGCGTGGGCGTGCGTTCTTCTCCGAGCGCGGTTCGCAGATGACGGCTTCCATGCTGCGCGATATCGAGAACAACGCGCCGATCGAAGCGGACCACATCGTCGGCGATCTGCTCGCGCGGCGAAAGTCGGCGGTGGATGCGTCGTCCTCCGTGCTGGCAACGGCGTATGCGCATCTGAAGGCATATGAAGCAAGGCGGGCGCGCGCTTCTCAGGCATGAACCCGCGCGCGGACCGCTTCTGCCGCGCGGCCCGACGCTGTACGCTCTCGGCTTTTGCCGCTTTCTCCCCTCACCGCGCCATGCCACCGGATTCCGCCCGTCCCACGATCCCCGAACTTTTCTTAGGCTTTCTGACGCTCGGCCTCACGGCGTTCGGCGGCGCGCTGCCGCTCGCGCGACGCGAGATCGTCGAGCGCCGCAAATGGCTCGACGCCGAAGCCTTCACGGATCTACTCGGCCTGTGCCAGTTCCTGCCGGGCGGCAACGTGATCAATCTGTCCGTGGCTGTCGGCATGCGCTTTCGCGGCGTGCCGGGCGCGATTGCCGGTCTGCTTGGTCTGCTCGTCGGGCCGTCGCTGATCGTGATCGGGCTCGGCGTCATCTATCAACGCACGCATCAGGACCCGCGCGTCGCGCATCTCTTCGCAGGGCTCGCGGCGGCCGCGGCGGGACTCTTGATCGCGATGGCCGTGAAGCTGCTCTGGCCGCTGCGCAAGAAGCCGGAGGCCGCCGCCGTCGCGCTCGTGATGTTCGCTGGCATCGCGTTGCTGCGCACGCCGCTGCTCCCGTCGATGCTTGTGCTCACGCCCATTTCCGTGCTGATCGCCTGGAAGGTGCGCCGATGAAAGACGATCTATTCTCGCTCGCGGCCATCTTCAGCCAGCTGTCGCTGCTCGCGTTCGGCGGCGGCAACACTATCCTGCCGGAGATGCAGCGGCAGGTCGTGCAGGTGCATCACTGGATGACGAAGGCGGATTTCTCCGCGCTTTTCGCGCTCGCGCAGGCCGCGCCGGGGCCGAACATGATGGTCGTCACGCTGATCGGCTGGCATGTCGCGGGATGGCCGGGCGTGCTGGTGACGTCGCTCGCGAAGTTCGGGCCGTCGTCGCTCGTGACGATTCTCGCGCTGCACGCGTGGGAGCGCTTCAAGGACCGCCCGTGGCGGCGCTATGTGCAGCTCGGGCTCGTGCCGATTACCGTCGGACTCGTCGCGGCGAGCGCGCTGCTGATTGCGGAGGCGTCGGACCGCGCGGCGGTGCTCGTCGGCATCACGGCGGCGGTCGCGGTGCTCGCGTACAGGACGAAGCTGCATCCGCTGTGGCTGCTGGCGGGCGGCGCGCTGATCGGGCTGTCGGGCTTCGGGCAGTGACCGAACGACGGCGAATGATTGTGACTGTCGGTTCTTCGGAAGCAAACGAGCAAGGCAAGAGGGCGCTAACGGCTAACGCCGCGCTAATGTTCGGCTCGGGGCAGCAACCGACGAATGACTAGCTGCCGCGCTTCGGCCACGAACCGGCTGAACGCCAACCTGGCAGGCTTCCTGCTGCTTCTCAAGCCGATGCAAACATGAGGAACGCGCCATGACCATGACCACCGAATACGCGAAGACCGCGCCCGACCGCAGCGAAATCGACGCGATGACCGCGCCGACCGTCGTCGAATTCGGCACGGACTGGTGCGGCTTCTGCCGCGCCGCGCAGCCGCTCATCGCGCAGGCGTTTCAGGCGCATCGCGGCGTGCATCACATCAAGATCGAGGATGGCAGCGGCCGGCCGCTAGGCCGATCCTTCCGCGTGAAGCTGTGGCCGACGCTCATCTTCATGCTCGAAGGCAAGGAAGTCGCGCGCCTCGTGCGCCCGGGCGACGTCGGCGAGATTCGCGACGCGCTCGCGCTCATCGACGAGCCGCTCGCCGAATGACCGCTCGCGCTTTCTAGCGCGCTCAGGGTTATCGCCAGCAAGACAGCGCCGCGCCTGACTTGTATGATGACCCGATGACTTCACACCCGTCCACGCCGCGCCTGTTCGAAAAGATTCCGCCTCGCGCGCTATCGGACACGGTCGCGCAGCAATTGCAGACGCTGATCGAGAACGGCAGTTTCGCCGCGAGCGGCAAGCTGCCGAGCGAAGCCGTGCTCGCGCAGGAGTTCGGCGTGAGCCGCACGGTGATCCGCGAAGCCGTCTCGCGTCTGAAGAACGAAGGCATGGTCGAGCCGCGGCAGGGCAGCGGCGTGTTCATCGTGGAGCGCGCGGGCATCCGGCCGCTGCGCATCGACTACGCGCAGGCCGTCGAGCCCGGCGCGGTCGTGCAGATTCTCGCGCTGCGTCGCGCCATCGAAGCCGAAGTGGCATCCGAAGCCGCGATGCATCGCACTGAAGCGCATATGCAGGCTATCGACGCGGCGCTCGGCCGTATCGACGAAGCCGTGCGCGAGGGACGCGACGGCGTGGCCGAAGACGTGGCGTTTCATCGCGAGATCGCGAACGCGACCGGCAATCCGTATTTCCTGAAGACGCTCGCTTTTCTCAATCAGTATCTGGAGGCCGGCACCGTGGTCACGCGCCGCAACGAAGCGCTGCGCGAGGACTTCTCGCGGCAGGTGCGCGAGGAGCATGCCGCGATTGCCGATGCCATTCGCGCGGGCGACGCCGTGGCCGCGCGCGACGCCGCGCAGACGCATCTTATTAACGCCGCGCGCCGTCTCGCGGAAGCGGGCATTCGCTAACACTTCGCATCAAACCAGAGGAACGCCATGTCGAGAAACGTCGGAGTCATCGGGCTGGGCGCGATGGGAATGGGCGTCGCGCGCTCACTCTTGCGGGCGGGATTCGCCGTCCATGCGTGCGATGTGCGCCGCGACGTGCTCGACGCCTTCGCGGCGGAAGGCGGCATCGCGTGCGCGTCGCCGGCGGAGTTGGGCGGCAAGTGCGATGTCGTCGTGACGCTCGTCGTCAACGCGGCGCAGACGGAAGCCGTGCTGTTTGGCGAGTCCGGGGCCGTCGACGCGATGAAGCCGGGCAGCGTCGTGCTGGCCTGCGCGACCGTCGCGCCCGCGTTCGCCGTGCAGCTGGGCGAGCGCATCGCGCAAAAAGGCGTGCTGATGCTCGACTCGCCCGTGTCCGGTGGCGCGGCGAAGGCGGCATCCGGCGAAATGACGATGATGACTTCCGGCCCCGCCGCCGCCTACGCCGCGTGCGAAGACGTGCTCGACGCGATGGCCGGCAAGGTGTATCGGCTGGGCGACGCGCACGGCGCGGGCTCGAAGGTCAAGATCATCAATCAACTGCTCGCGGGCGTGCATATCGCGGCGGCCGCCGAAGCGATGGCGCTCGGCTTGCGCGAAGGCGTCGATCCGGAGGCGCTCTACGACGTCATCACGCACAGCGCCGGCAATTCGTGGATGTTCGAGAACCGCGTGCCGCATATCCTCGCGGGCGACACCACGCCGCTTTCCGCCGTCGATATCTTCGTGAAAGACCTGGGCCTCGTGCTCGATACGGCGCGCACGACGAAGTTTCCGCTGCCGCTTTCTGCCGCCGCGCATCAGATGTTCATGATGGCGTCGACGGCCGGGTACGGGGGCGAGGACGATTCCTCGGTCATCAAGATCTTTCCCGGCATCGAGCTTCCCAAAACTGCGAAGTGACGCCTGAAGCAACAAGCCGAGCCGCCACAAGGACACTGAAGGAGAACACGCGATGCCCCGCTTCGCCGCGAATCTGACGATGATGTATCCCGAACACGCGTTCCTCGACCGCTTCGCCGCCGCCGCGAAAGACGGCTTCAAGGCGGTCGAATTCCTGTTCCCGTACGACTTCCCCGCCGCCGACATCAAGGCGCGCCTGACCGACAACGGCCTGACGCAGGCGCTGTTCAACGCGCCGCCCGGCGACTGGGCGGCGGGCGAGCGCGGCATCGCGTCGTTGCCGGGGCGCGAGGACGAATTTCGGCAAAGCATCGACAAGGCGCTCGAATACACGGCCGCGCTCGGCAACAAGAAGCTGCACGTGATGGCCGGCCTCATCGCGCCGGATCAGCCGCGCGACGAGCACGGCGCCGTCTATCTGCGCAATCTCGAATACGCGGCGAAAGCGGCGCAGTCGGCGGGCGTCGGCATCGTGATCGAGCCGATCAACACGCGCGATATTCCCGGCTTCTTCCTGAATCGACAGGACGAGGCGCAAGCCATCTGCGATGAAATCGGCGCGCCGAATCTGCAAGTGCAGTTCGACATCTATCACTGCCAGATCGTCGAAGGCGATATCGCCGTGAAACTCAAGCGCGACATGAAGCGGCCGAACGCCGGCATCGGGCACATTCAGATTGCGGGCGTGCCGGACCGCAACGAGCCGGATATCGGCGAGCTGAACTATCCGTATCTGTTCGAACTGATCGATTCGCTCGGCTACGACGGATGGATCGGCTGCGAATACCGGCCGAAAGCGGGCACGTCCGAAGGTCTCGGCTGGCTGAAGCCTTATCTGTGATGCATGTGATGCGTTCTGGAGCGACGACATGAAAATCCTGATCACGGGCGGCGCGGGCTTTCTCGGCCAGCGGCTCGCCAAGCGGTTGCTGGAACGCGGCACGCTCGACGGCCAGCCGGTCACCGAACTGCTGCTGCTCGACGTGGCGCGTCCCGCCGACGCGCAGCTGCTCGCCGACCCGCGCGTGCGCGCCGAAACCGGCGATATCGCGGAGCGCGCGGTGCTGGAACGCTGCATCGACGGCGAGACGCGCGCTATCTTTCATCTCGCGGCCATCGTCTCCGGCCAGGCCGAAGCGGAGTTCGATCTCGGCATGCGCATCAATCTGGATGCGTCGCGCACGCTGCTCGAAGTGTGCCGCGCGTCGGGGCACGCGCCGCGCGTCGTGTTCACGAGTTCGGTCGCGGTGTATGGCGGCGTGCTGCCGGACATCGTGCAGGACGACACGGCGCTGAACCCGCAAACGTCGTATGGAACGCAGAAGGCCATTGCCGAACTGCTGCTCTGCGATTACTCGCGGCGCGGCTTCGTGGATGGCCGCGTGCTGCGGCTGCCGACCATCAGCGTGCGGCCGGGCAAGCCGAACGCGGCGGCGTCGTCGTTTGCGAGCGGCATCATTCGCGAGCCGCTGAACGGCGAACGCTCGGTGTGTCCGGTGGACGGCGACACGCGGCTGTGGCTGCTCTCGCCGAAGAGCGCCGTCGATGCGCTGATCGCCGGCTGCGAGATCGATCGCGCCGAGTTCGGCATGCGGCCGATCATCAATCTGCCGGGGTTGTCGGTGAGCGTGAACGAGATGGTTGCGGCGCTGCGCGAAGTGGCGGGCGACGAGGTCGTGTCGCGCATCGACTGGCAGCGCGACGAGCGCATCGCGAAGATCGTCGCAAGCTGGCCGGGCGCGTGGGATACGTCACGCGCCCAGCAATTGGGACTGACGGGCGACCGGTCGTTCGCTGACGTGATTCGCGCTTACATCGAGGAAATGCGCGGGTAGCCGCGCAAGTCGGCGAGCGCTCATGCGGAAGCGGCGCGGCCGAACTATCGGGTGATGCCGCCGCCGACGTCTTCGCCGCGCTCGTCGCGCGAAGCTCGCGCAAACCTGCGCAGCGTTTAGCGCGAAGAGCGCAAACACTCGCAGCTAATTCAAGGAGCGGATAGCTAACGCCATCGCGCCCGGCATGCCGCGCACGTGTCACGCTTACATCCTTATTTCCGCGCTACACTCCTCTCTTCAGTGTGACGAAGGCCGCAGTGGATCACGGGCGTCGCACGCCCGTTTCTCCCTCGCTCGCGGCCGGATTGCCGCCTTCGCCGCGCTCGCGGCAAGCGCTTCGGTCACGTCAGAACGCCATCGCGCACGCGGGAGATCCCATGTTGCTCCACCAGCTAGTCGATCGTTTCGGCCCGGCGATCGTTTTCATCAACGTCATGGGCTCCGCGCTCGGGCTGCCCGTGCCCGCCATGCCGACGATGATCATCGTCGGCGCATCCACCGCGCTCATGGCCGTGAACGGCGGAGCGTTCTGGCCGCCGCTCGCGGGCGTTCTGGCCGTCGCCGTGCTGGGCGGCGTGCTCGGCGATCTCGTCTGGTTTCAGGGCGGGCGCAAGTACGGCGACCGCACGCTCAAGACCATCTGCAAGCTGTCGCTCTCGCGCGATACCTGCGTGAAGAAGACCGAACGCTTCTTCGGACGCTGGGGCGTGCGCATTCTGCTCGTCGCAAAGTTCATCCCCGGTCTGTCGCTCGTGTCGGTGCCGCTCGCGGGCGCGATGGGCGTGCGGCTGCGCAGCTTCGTCCTGCACGACGGCGCCGGCGTCGCGTTGTGGAGCGCGGTCGGCCTCTCCGTCGGCGTGGTGTTCGCGGCGGAACTGGAAATGGTCTTCGCGATGATCTCGCGGCTCGGGCGGCAAGCGGTGATCGTGGTCGCGGTGCTGCTCGCCGTCTACGTGACCTACCGCTGGTGGCGCCGCCGCGCGCTCATGGCGACGCTGGAGAAAGCGCGCATCTCGGTGGATGATCTCTACGCGCTGATGCACGGCGATCCGCTGCCCGTCATCTTCGATATCCGCTCGGCGGAAAAGCGCATGCTCGACCCGTACGTGATTCCGGGCGCGCTGTTCGCGGACGAGCGCGAGTTGCAGAAGATCATCGAGAACTACGACAAGGACCGCAAGCTCGTCATTTATTGCTCGTGCCCGAACGAAGTGTCCGCCGCATGGATGGCGAAGACGCTGCGCAACGCGGGCTTTCGCGATGTCTTGCCGCTCACGGGCGGCCTCGACGCATGGCGGCTCGCCGGCTTCGAAGTGGCGAAGCTCACGGAGTTCGGCGAGATCGTCGCGGCGACGCCGGAAGAAGCGGAGCAGATCGCCAATACGTGCTCGCTGCCGATGGTGCGAGATGCGGCGTCGCCCAACACACCGTCCGCCAACATTACGTCGGCGCCCCTGCATGAACCCGGCTTACCTCACGGAGATCACGCATGAGCACCACCCCGAACAGCGATCGCGCCATGCAGATGCCGAATGTCGTGGCGTGGAGTCCGGGCATGCCGCCGCCGGACGATTCGGGCACGCCGGCGCCGACCGCGGCCGCGCCCGAAGCGGAGAGCGCGCCGTTTTCGCCGCTGCAAACGCGGGCGCACCAGATGTTTCCGCGTCTCACCGACGACGAGATCCAGCGCATGTCCCGCTTCGGCAAGGCGGCGCGCTGGCGCGCGGGCGAGTGGATGTTCCGCACAGGCGAAGTCGGGCGCGGCATGGTGGTCATACTGAAGGGACTCGTGCGCGTCACCCGGCGCGACGCGCTCGGCAAGACGCATATCGTCGTCGAACACGGCGCGGGGCATTTTCTCGCGGAAGTGGCGCAGCTTTCCGGCAAACCGTGTCTGGTGGACGGCATGGCGGCCGAAGATGTCGAAGGCTTCGTGATCCCGCCCGAACGGCTGCGCGCGCTGCTCGTCGCCGAAGCGGAACTCGGCGAGCGCATCATGCGCGCGCTGATCCTGCGGCGCGTCGGCTTGATCGAGAAGGGCAGCGGGCCCGTGTTGCTCGGCCAGGCGGACGATGGCCGGCTCATCTCGCTGCAAGGCTTCTTCCGGCGCAACGGCTATCCGCACACGGTCATCGACGCGAACACGGACCCGGACGCCATCGCGCTGCTGGAGCGCATCTCGGCCTCCACGGCGGATTTCCCGCTCGTCATTTGTCCGGACGGCACGGTGTTACGCGCGCCGGACGAGAATCAGGTAGCGACGCAGCTCGGCTGGCTGCCGGAGTTCGATTCGAACCACGTCTACGATGTCGCGATAGTCGGCGCAGGGCCGGCCGGTCTTGCGACGGCCGTTTATGCGGCGTCCGAAGGATTGTCGGTGGCCGTGTTCGATTGCCGCGCGCCGGGCGGTCAGGCGGGCGCGAGCTCGCGCATCGAAAACTATCTCGGCTTTCCGACCGGCATCTCCGGTCAGGCGCTCGCGGGGCGGGCGTTCGTGCAGGCGCAGAAGTTCGGCGCGCACATCGCCATTCCGACGCGCATCAAGGCGCTGCATTGCGGCGAGTCGCCCATTCAGATCGAACTGGAAAACGGCACGCGCGTCTCGACACAGACGGTCGTGATCGCGTCGGGCGCGGCGTACCGGCGGCCGGCCATCGAAGGGCTGGAACGTTATGAGGGCCGCGGCACGTACTACTGGGCGTCGCCGGTAGAAGCGAAGCTCTGCAAGAACGCCGACGTCGTGCTGGTGGGCGGCGGCAATTCGGCGGGGCAGGCGGCGGTGTATCTCGCATCGCACGCGCGTCACGTCGACGTGCTGATTCGCGGCGCGAGCCTCTCGGCGAGCATGTCGCATTATCTGGTCGAGCGCATCGGCTCGTTGCCCAACGTGACGGTACGCACGCATACGCAGATCGTCTCGCTGGAAGGCGATGACCGCGTGCTCACGGCCATCAACTGCAAGACGCCGGATGGGCCGCTCAAGCTCGAATCGCGGCATCTGTTCCTGTTCACCGGCGCGGACCCGAACACCGACTGGCTGCGCGATTGCAGCGTGAATACCGACGCCAAGGGCTTCGTGCTGACCGGACCCGAGGCGCACGAGGGACGCACCGAAGGCGTGATGGGACTGGAGACGAGCGTGCCGGGCGTGTTCGCCATCGGCGACGTGCGCTCCAGTTCGACCAAGCGCGTGGCGGCGGCCGTGGGCGAAGGCGCGGCGGTCGTCTCGCAGATTCACGCGTTGCTGGCGCAGCGCGAAGTGGCGAGCGTCGCGGGATCGTGATCGCTAGGCGGGACGCGCTCAGGCTGCGGCGGGAAAGCGTAGCGTGAACTCGATCCAGCCGTCAGCCGAGCACTCCGCCGACGCGCTTCCGCCGTGCATCCGCATGATCGCCTGCACGATGGCGAGGCCGAGTCCGCTCGATTCGGTCCATTCGCTGCGCGCTGCGTCGCCACGATAGAAGCGGTCGAAAAGCCGCGCGAGTACTTCGCGCGGAATCGGCGCGCCGCGATTTCCGACGACGATGCACGCGCCCTCGGCATCCGCGTGGCCGGACAGACGCACGACGCTGTCCGGCGTCGCATACCGCACCGCGTTCACCACGACATTGCCGATAGCGCGGCGGCACATGATCGCGTTGGCGTGCATGTCGCCGGTTGCGTCGATATCGAACGTGATGCGGCGCTCTTCCGCGATGCCTTCGAAATACGCGGCGATGCTCTGCAATTCGTCGCGTAGGTCGAGACGCTCGCGCTCGATGGCCTGCTCGCCGTGATCGGCCTGCGCGAGAAACAGGATGTTCTGCGCGATGCGCGCGAGCCGCTCCAGTTCTTCGAGATTCGATTCGAGCACGCTGCGATATTCCGGCGCGCTGCGCGCGTGCGCGAGCGTGACCTGTGTTTCGCCGATCAACACGCCGATGGGCGTGCGCAGTTCGTGCGCGAGGTCCGCCGAGAATTGCAGCAGGCGCTCGTAACCGGTTTCCAGACGGTCGAGCATGGCGTTGAACGACGCGGCGAGGCCCTGCAATTCAGTCGGCGCATGCGCCACGTCGAGACGCGCGGACAGGCGGTGGGGCGTGATCTCGGCGGCTTTGTCGGCCATGAGCTTGAGCGGTCGCAGGCCGCGGCTCGTGGCCCAGTACGCCAGCAACATCGCAATGAGCGCCGCGCCGATCATGTTGACCCACACGCGAACGAGGTACGTGGACAGCACGCGTGCTTCCTGCGTCATCACATGCGCCGCGACGATCTCGACCACTTCGCCGCTCTCGCCGATGCGCGCCTGCGCGCCGATCCAGCGCATGCGCACGCCGTCGGCACGGGCGCCTTCGTACAGATCGTCGAGCCCGATCGCGCGGTTGACCGGCACGATATGCAGCGGCGGCAACGGCATATGGTCGAGATTGACGTTGATGAACGCCGCCGATCCCGCGCGCCGGAAGATGATCACGTCCTGCCGGTCGCCGAGCATGGTTTCGAAGAGCCGGGGGCGCGCTTCGATCTCGTTGATCGTATAGAGATCGTGCAGCAGCGAGCGAAAGTGCTCCACGCGTCCGATCAACTGATAATCGGCGCGCGTCGACAGCGCCGAGTTCGTCGCCTGATACAGCGCCACGCCGACCATGCCGACCACGATCCACACGATGGCCGCGAACGACAGCGCGATGCGCAGCGCAAGCGAGCGCGAGCGCGGAATCAAGCGCTGGTTCAAGCGCTGGTTGAAGCGCAGGTTCAAGCATCCTCTCCGAACGAATAGCCGATGCTGCGCACCGTGTGAATGAGCTTCGGCTCGAACGCATTGTCGATTTTCGCGCGCAGGCGTTTGACGGCGACATCGACCACGTTGGTGTCGCTGTCGAAGTTCATGTCCCACACTTCGGATGCGATGAGCGTGCGCGACAACGCTTCGCCGGGATGCTTGCAGAACAGATGCAGCAGCGCGAATTCCTTGTTGGTCAACACGATGTCGATGCCCTTGCGCGTGACCTTGCGGCGCAAGACATCCACATGCAGATCGGCGATCTGGAACGTATCGGACTCGCGCATCACGCCGCGACGCAGCAGCGTACGAATGCGCAAGACCAGTTCGGTGAAGGAAAACGGCTTGACGAGATAATCGTCCGCGCCGAGTTCGAGCCCGTGAATGCGGTCCGTGACGTGATCGCGCGCCGTGAGAAAGATGACAGGCAAGTCACGCTTCGCGCGTAACGCGGCCATGACCTGCCATCCGTCGATGCCGGGCAGCATGACGTCCAGCACGATCAATTCGTACGGGTTGGCGAGCGCCTGATGCAGACCGTCCGTGCCGTTGCGCACGAGGTCCACCTGATAGCCGGACTCGATGAGCCCTTTTTTCAGGTAATCGCCGGTCTTGCGGTCGTCTTCGATCACGAGAATGGTCATGCGCGCGAGCTTCGTTATCAGGTTGACGTGATTCTATCGAGCGTCTGCCTTGTCGCGCCGCAAATGACAAAAACGTCATGGAGACGTCATCGATCGATCAGCGCGCGGCCGTTAGCATGCGTCCATGCTCGATCATCGACCCGTGAGGCAATACGTGCAAGAACGAACACTTCGGCCGGTTCAGCCGCTCTGGTTGCGCATCACGCATTGGGTGAATGCGCTCGCCATCGTTGTGATGGTGACGAGCGGCTGGCAAATCTATAACGCGTCGCCCATCTTCAAGGCGCTCACGTTTTCACCCGCCATCACGCTCGGCGGCTGGCTCGGCGGCGCGCTTCAGTGGCATTTCGCGGCGATGTGGCTGCTGGTCGCGAACTTCATCGTCTATCTCGCGATGAATGTGGCGACCGGCCGCCTGCGCCGTCGCATGTTTCCGTTGAGCATCAAGAGCGTGCTCAGCGATGCGTTCGCGGCGCTGCGCGGCAAGCTCGGCCACGACGATCTCACGCACTACAACGCGGTGCAGAAGTTCGCGTATCTCGCGGTGATCGTGGATATCGTCGTCATCATTCTGTCGGGGCTGGTCGTGTGGAAGTCCGTGCAGTTTCCGTGGCTGCGCACGCTGATGGGCGGCTATGACAACGCCCGCGTCGTGCATTTCTTCGGCATGAGCTTTCTCGTTGCGTTCGTCGTGCTGCACGTGGCGATGGTCGCGCTCGTGCCGCGTTCGCTCGTATTGATGATCAAAGGACGTTGACGCCATGCCGATCAACAAGGACACACTCGACGCCGAGTCCATCATCAAGGACGCAGCGAAGGAACTCAAAGCGCCCGCGCGGCGCCTGTTCGGCAAGCGCATTCTTTCGCTCGGCGGACTCGTCATGCTGTCGGGCTGCAATATCACCGACGACAAGTCAGTGAACGCGATGCTGCGCAAGATTTCGTCGCTGAACGACGATGCGCAGGCGCTGCTCTTCGATCCGAACAAGCTCGCGCCGACGTATCCCGAGTCGATGATCACGCGGCCGTTTCCGTTCAACGCGTTCTATGACATCGACCAAGTGCCTGAAGTGGATCCGTCCGCGTACAAGCTGGCAGTCGGCGGTCTTGTGAAAGGCAAGCGCGTGTGGACGCTCGACGAACTTCACGCAATGCCGCAGGAAAGCCAGATCACGCGGCATATCTGCATAGAAGGCTGGAGCGCGATCGGCAAATGGGGCGGCGTGCGCTTCGCGCATTTTCTGGCGCGCGCAGGCGCGGATACGAGCGCGAAGTATGTCGCGTTCCATTGCGCGGACAACTACTCGACGAGCATCGACATGCCGACCGCGCTGCACGCGCAGACGCTGCTCACGCTGACCTACGACGGCCAGATCTTGCCGCCGAAGTACGGATTCCCGATGAAGCTGCGCATGCCGACCAAGCTCGGCTACAAGAACCCGAAGCATATCGTCGCGATAACCGTGACCAACGAATACCCCGGCGGCTATTGGGAGAACCAGGGCTACAACTGGTTCGGCGGTTCCTGATCAGACGTTGATTCAACGCTTGTCTTTTGTTCAACCAGAAGGAGATTGCATGTCCATTCGCATGAAACTCGGCGTCAGCATCGCGGCGCTCGCATTCACGGCTGGTGCTTTTGCGCAGACGCCCGCTGCCAAGCCAACGCGTATTCGCGGCGATATCGTTGCGCTGTCGGGCGATACGCTCACGGTGCATCGTCGTAGCGGCGATACGGTCAAAATCACGGTCAAAGCCGACACGCCCGTGACGGCGCTCAGGAACATCAAGCTGCAGGACATCAAGCCGGGCGAATTCGTCGGCACGGCGGCGACGACGGGCACCGACGGCAAGCTGACGGCGACCGAAGTGCTGGTGTTCCCGGAAGCGGCGCGCGGCACGGGCGAGGGACATTACGCGTGGGACTTGGGCCCGCAGAGCTCGATGACGAATGCGAACGTCGATCAGGTCGTGCAGGGCACGAGCGGACGTGATCTGAAGCTGTCGTACAAGGGCGGTTCCAGTTCGATCACGGTGCCGGAGAACGTGCCGGTGGTGACGTTCGCGCCTGCCACGCATGATGATCTGAAGCCTGGGAAGAAGGTGTTCGTCGTGGCGAGCCCGGCGGGCGGGGAGTTCGCGGCGCAGCGGATCGTGGTGGAGAAGGAGGGGGTTGTGCCGCCGATGTGAGGGGGCGGTGGAACGCTAACGTCCGAAGGAGATGCGCCAAGTTGTTCTGTTGCGGGGTTTCAGGAAGAGCTGTCGGAAATCTCGCAACGGACGCATTGTTAGCCGACGTTCGCGCCGGAAGCGTCCAGTCGCAACGCATCGGACCCGCTGAGTTGCTGGAACAGCAGTCGGCGGACTATTCACCACATGCCATCCGCGAGGCCGTGATCAGTGAGCAAACGCGGCGCCGGTGTTACGCGTGGAGGTAAGGGCATACCATCGACAGTCTAGGCACTGCCCGGTCCGCGCGTGCCTAGCGTCATGGTCTTTGTGCCTGTTACCGTATGCACACACGCCAGAACTCATCGACGAGCGCCTTGTAGCGCAGGTGCTTCGCCCCGGCAAGCGCGCCGCTGAGGATAACAGCCGCCGTCAAAAGAGCCGTGTCGAGGGTTTTCCAGCCATCGCGAGCATCAAGAAGCAGGATGCCAGCGATGCCGAAGGTCACGGACACGATCTCGGCAACGGGGACGAGAGAATAGGCGTAACTGTCTTTCCATGGGGCGTTCACCCCTCTGAGCGCCCGAGCGGCCAGGCTCAGCGTCACCCCGATCTCAGCAGGCAGCGCCACCAACTGAGCGCCCTGACCGAAGTGCGCCATCTTTGCTGCCAGCGCATACATGAGCCACCGTGATGCGGGAGCCTGTGGACCAATAGCAGCGTCGAGCACATGAGTTGATACCTCCAGTCCGCTGTCCCTCACTGCGCCGAGAGTCGCATGCTGCGCGATGCCTCTCAGGCGGCTATGCCAGAAGTTGCGAATGCGCTTCGTTTCGACCTGCTCGGCCGCAAGCAATGCCGTCAGCGCGTCTCCGACTTCGGCGGCCTCGGCTTCGATCCCACGCAACAGCCACGATTGCGGCTTGAGCTTGTCGCGCAGATTCCACCAATTCTCGTGCGACGTCAGCAACAGCGCCACGGCGAATTCGGAAGACTCGCTCGACGGATCATCCGTATCGTGCAGATGCCAAGCCAGTACGAGTCGATATGACGGATCCCCGTCAGCGGCGAACCACTCGTCCGCAAATTTGGGCGCGGTGTGCGCTGGCATGATGACAACTCGCGGTGAGCCTGGCAGTTCCAGCATCTTCCACACAGCAAGAACGACATCAGAGGATTCATCCCGGTCGCCCTGCATGATGAGCTGGAACGAATCGCTCTTCATCGCTTTCGCCAGCTTCGATATGAGCGGCCGCAGCAGTTGTTTCAGCACGGCGTGCAATCGAGATTCGGCCCCTGTGTCGTCCACCTCGATTGTCATTACCTTGCCCGGATTATGCGGTGGCGTGCCGTCCAAGCCCAACATGCGCTCGCCTAAGTCGGGTTCCGGAGCGAGTATCACACTGTCGAGCACGGCCATACCGGACCGTCCGTTCCGTTGCCATGAGCGGCGCAATTGCCAAGCCTCATGATTGATGACAGCCGTGTCGAAGGCGTGCGCGCCATGACATATATGGTAGATTGAACTTGACAGCGACCCCCAAAAGAGCGGCCCGATCAGTAGAATCCCCCTCAAAAAGTCGAACGACGCGACTGGTTTGCCTGTGGGCCACGACACGACGGTAATTGCCAGCGCAACGCACTCTACGACGACGAATAGCACCAGGTATATCCAGATGGGCGGCGGATCGCCGATCTCTTCCTCTTCAGGTATGACCTGATTCCAACGAAAAGCCATTGCTCCTCCGCTTTAGCCTTCGTATGTCCAGTCGTGCTGAGAAGCGATCAGCGTCGGCGGGGGAGTGCAGCGACAACGACAGAAGTCGCCTTCCAGCGCGGGCAATTTGTCCTCCATCGCATCATCGCTTGAACGCGCACCTTTGGCTGCGATAACCCCGATGGAACCGCATGCCGGGCACTGCACGCGTGCCCCGAGGTAGCTCATACCGCGCTCATCCGGGCCAACGCCGTCGATCCCGTCAAGGACAGTCCCGTTCGCCGTGGTTCGGTCCAGGCGGAGAATACAGGCGCGCTCTGTCATCTCAGACTCCCAACCATTCCCACTCGGCACCGTCGTTGCGCGCAGGCATACGCTGTCCCTGGCGCATCGTGACAATGCCCGCGAGATCGTAGCGGTACGCGTTAGAAGAACTGCCTGCGCGAACGCGCGCAAGCCAGCGGCCACTACGCGGACAGACCTCGCTTGATTTGCAGAACTGCTTTGTGTCTTCTATCGTTTCGGACGACCATTGTTTGACAGGTGTCGGCGCACTGCCTTCCCACAGCCATTGGACCGGCCCGTTAAGTTCGGCGCCGCTCGCAGATGCCATCAGCATCTTCACGTTTTCCGTTGTGGCGATGTCGCCCGCCTTGAACGGTACGAGTTGCAGGCTGCGATAGGCGCCGTTGTCGGCCAGTCGGACGGCACGGTAGAGGCCGTGCTCCGCAAATGTCTGACCGGGCTTCACGGGCTGGTGCGACATTGCGGCGCGATGTGTTGCCTCCCATTGCTCGCGCTCCCTTGCCGTCGAGGGGTAGTCCTCGTCGACTGTAACAGGCCGTCTTATCGGCTTGAAATCGACCTGTGAGGAAAGGCCCCATCCGTACCCGTCGTACTCGATTCTCATAAACGCAATGCCAGAGAATTCGTAATCGCCTTTGACTGCACTGTAGTCCGGAGTCGATTCGAATTTCAGAATCTTAATATCACCTGGGTTCAACGTAACGATGCCCTGCGGAAAATCCTCACGGTTGATCAGTCTCCTCCCGCTCAAGCCGAACGCCCACGACTTCTGGACCTTGTCACTGGCGCCGTTCACGCCATTTCTGCTAACCGCTCCTACCCCTAGCCGCCCCCCAGTGATAGTTCCTTCCCATTGATCAGGCGTACTGAACCGTATCCATCGTGTACCGGAATTGATAAATCGAACGGATACGAGATAGCGTCCGTCCTTACGTTCAACACTCAAGGCAGAAAAGTCCAACTTTATCAGCTTGCGGCCATCCGTCCTCGCCTGCTCCGATAGCCTCAGAGGAACATCGAATACCTGATGCCTAAAACGCTCAGGAATGAGCCGCAGAGAGCCCGACCTCCGCACGGCTTTGCCATCATTCAGGCACACAACGCTGAACGTCGCGGCAGGATCGTAGGTTTCCGGACCACCCGTCTGAACATCCGGATCACACAGCGCTTGTGCGACATTTTTCAAGGCTTGGACATCGCTTCTTTGTAGACTCAGGGCGAAAACGCCGACACCTGTCTGTGTCTCATCGTTGATGGTGTCACCGTTGGCAAAATATAAAGTCTCCTCACCATCGAAATTTATCTCACGGGAGCCGTATTCCAGTCCGCCGGACCAGGAAAGCGAGAACGCGCCGCGGTTCATGCCACCACTTCTGACGCCATCTGCCATTGCGATGTCAGCCCACGTCCACATAAAGATAAAAAGCAGAACGTGTAGAATTTGTCGAATAGCAATCTTTGACCTCAATGCCGTCGACGGATGAAGTCTTCTCTGAATGACGTCGTGCCCTGAACGCGCGTAGTTCGCGACTACCAGCCCGATGCGACTGCGTGCGGGGCGCTGAACGGCCATACCGCGTTCATTCAGGCCAACGCCTTCGAACCCTTCCAGGGCAGTCGCGTTCGCCAGGGTTTGATACAGGCGGAGATTACAGGCGCGCTCGGCCATGTCAGACTCCCAGCCATTCCCACTCGGCACCGTCGTTGCGCGCAGGCATACGCTGCCCTTGGCGCATCGTGACAATGCCCGCGAGATCGTAGCGAAGCGCTTTAGAAGAACTGCCCGAGCGAATGCGCGGAAGCCAGCGGCCACTGCGCGGACAGACCTCACCGGCTTTGCAGAACTGCTTTGTGCCTTCTATCGTCTCGGACGACCATTGTTTGACGGGTGTCGGCGCACTGCCTTCCCACAGCCATTGGACTGGCCCGTTGAGTTCGGCGCCGCTCGCGGATGCCATCAGCATCTTCACGTTTTCCGTTGTGGCGATGTCTCCCGCCTTGAATGGTACGAGTTGCAGGCTGCGATAGGCCCCATTGTCGGCCAGTCGCACGGCACGGTAGAGGCCGTCCTCCCCGAATGTCTGACCGGGCTTCACCGGCCACCACGACAGTTCGGCACGATGGATTCTCTCCCAGTTTTCGCGCTCTTCGGGAGTCGAGGGATAGTTGCGATCGAATGTTATGCGAGTGGGATCCTTATAGTCCGAATGGAAATCAACGTAAAGCAGACTGGACTCGATGCCAACCACCTTTATGCTCATGAAAGCACTTGCATGTAGATCATAGGTGCCGGCGGCAAAGCTGCCGATGTTGGTCGTCTTGACTCTCAACACTGCGGCACTATGGGGCGCGAGACTGATTTCTCCATCAGGGAAATCTGCTGGATCAACCAAAGGCTGACCGACCAGATCAAGTCCGAATTTCCCGCCCATGCCGCTCTTTGCATCACTTACACCCAAGGTATCCTTGCCAATTCTGGAATCCCACTTGTCGGGCGTCTTGAATGTGATGGGGTAGTCGCCGCCATTCGTGAATCTGACGGACACCAAAAAAGCGTCGTTCGCACGCTCAATGGATAACAATGAGACGTCAAGTTTCACGAGCTGTCGCCCGTTCTTGAATCCTGCGTTGGTAAGTCGTCCCACCAGTTCGGAAATTTCGATCGCCATTTCGCGACTGAAGTCACTTGCAAAACTGCTTTTCAGCGCACCGTTACACTTGGCGATATATAAATCGGTCGTCGGAATTCCGGGTGAAGATGCCTTAGGGCTACAGAGCAGTTCCGCAAATTTTCGCGCCGCGTTGAGATCTTCGGATTGGAGCTTCAGTTCATAGATTCCTACACCCGTAATGTTACGATCCATTAGCGAGTCGCCAATCTGGACTCGCAGCACATCGCCAGAAACAGATACTTCATTGTTTCCAAATCGATTGATGCTGCCATCGGCAGCGCCATTCGTCGTATAGCTGAACTGCATAAATTGGTTCTCCGCTTTTACCGTCGCAGCGTATGCATGGCCTAGAAAGAGTAACAACACGATGACGAGATGCGCAATATGCGTAGTCCACCGTTTATGATTCATAGCCCACCCTCCACAATCTGTTCGTCGCACGCGAGAATTGTTGACGCACATACTCCAAGTAATAAGGCGAGATTTTCGCAGTGCCGTGGTCGGTAGCCAGATTTGCACCGTCACCCATCAAATTCGCAGTAGAATGAGCTTGCCAGAACAGTGTCCCTGCCTTTGCATCCACAAGAGAGAAATCGATTTCTTGGTCCTTTATATATGACTCGTGGATTGAACCGCCCTGATCATAGTACTCGTCAGGAAAATTGAAGTAATGTCCGCATTCATGCGCCTCAACGTGAGATTGGGGGAAGTCGCGGAATATTCCATTCTCAAGGTATTTTCGCTTCTCTCCCCACGCTCCGGTATCAGGACGAATAACGGCAGGAAACAGGAGGGAAACATGCGGCCTGAAGCCGTCAATCGGAGCGCCCTTTATTGACACACGAAAATCGACTTTGAAGGCTACTTTTACCCTGCAGCCGCACGCCGCGCCTTTGGAGCAGCCATCTAAGATCAATCTGTAATCGCCCTGGTTTAAGACGGCTTCGACACGCGTTCGCAACCGATCAACGTCATAGTCTTTCCCGACCGCATCGCGATAATCCATCTTCAAACCATTGCTCACCGATCCGGGTACCATGAATTTATGAGAAAATGAGTCGTATGGAACGGAGGTGTCCTCGTTAGCCACAGACATATCACGCACCCCATTTGCATCGATACGGAACAAGTCCATTGGAATCAGCGTTGCCCTCAGGGTGCAGGTAATCGTTTTTTTCTCATCGCTAAAAGCGAATTCAAAACGAGAGTCCCTTGAGCCGCCCCCTTGGTACTGCATATTGGTGTTCGGGTTTATCCACTTCGTTCTATCCTCCCGCACCGCCCAGTAATATGTCGTCTCGAGCCAGCAATGCACATCGGCTTTGATATCTGCGGCACTCCAGTCACAAGGAACAGCAGAAGTCATTTTTATGGGATCGGGTGTTACATAAGCCTGTTTCTGGTCGTCAGGCGTATTCAGTTTGACTCCAGTCGTGGGAATGTTGGCATCAACGACCGGGTACTTACCATCAAATGGCGAATAGTCACTCATCGCCCCTACGCGTTCGGGCGAGGATGTCGGACTAGAGGTGGGGGCAGCATCGGGGTTGACTGACGGCGCAGGAGCAACCGCTCCCGTGTTACCAAGCGATCCCCATTGCTCCGCGTCCGGCTTAACCGAAGCCGCACCCTCTGGCGCCACGAAGTCCGGATTAGTACGCCACACTTCGCACGCAGTCGTGTAGGGAACAAACGTCGGCGCGAACGCAGCGCCGCCCAAGTCCATCTGCGCCGGTCCGACCTTCTTTAAGCCACTCGTCTTGAATACAGCCCCGCCTCGTGAACCAAATTCAATACCGCCAGGCGTCATGCGCAGATACGAGCCGCCGACATTCAGCACGATCTCCTTTGACGACTTCACGTGCAGCGCGCCGTCCACCGTTTCCACGGTCATGTCGCCTTGCGAGGCGAGCTGCATGCGGCCACGCTGCGCCTGTGCCACGAAATCCCCCGCCGATGTGATGAGGCTCATGCCCTTCTGCGAAAAGAACGACATCACATCGCGCGCAGCCGCCGTGAGACGTTTGAGCGAAGTAAGGTGAACCCCTTTCTTTGCTGTACCGATAATTGAGCCGTCTGCGGCCACATGAACGCCGTCCCCTGACGCGATGCCGACCGGTCCCGGACCAGTCAAGAGCACGCCGGGCTTCTTCAGTTCATGTAAGGCGTCATGAATCGCCTTCTGTGCTTCGGTGTCCGTAGGCGATGCCTTCGACGCCCCGGCAGATCCGGCGATTGACTCGGCCAGATTCTGATGGTCCTTGAGTTGCGCATCCGTCTCGTCCATGGCGAGCACTTTGCCGCTGCCACCACCCTGGTTGTACGCCGTGACCATCACGCCCGCACCGCCACGATTGACAAGATGCGCTCCCGTGCGAAGCTCCGCGCCGGTCCCGCGTTCCTTCAGTTCGCCATCCGGAATAAAACCGAGGTTGAGCTGCGAGCGGTCCGAGTGCTCCGTACTGAGTTCGACGCCTTCCTGACCTTCCCAATCCTCCATCCACATCTTGTTGCCGGACTGAGTGCGGATCTCGTTACGCGACATGCGGCGCCGCGAACTGTTGATGAGATCGGGCCGCGTGCTGTTCGGCAGAAACGCGAGAATGAATGGCTTGTTGGGATTCGCCTCGCGAAAGGCGATCTCCGCTTCGTCGCCGTCTAGCGCAGGCATGTGCATTCCGGTATTATTTTTACCCGAGAAGGCCTTCGCCACTCGCAGCGGAATACTTTCACCGCCTTTCGGCCAGTTCCCAAAATCACAATGTAAACGAACGACGTACTCACCCTTTTCGGTGAGATACGCGTAGCGATAGCTATTCGGAGAACAGACCGTTGCTCCCAGTGTGCCGTGAATTTTGGGCCACCGGCTTTCGTCAATCCGCTTGCCCCAGACACGGTCCGCAGGAATTGCACGGATCGAATTCGAATAGCTCTCGTTGCGCCCACCGCGATGGATCACCCTTGTGATGACCATACCGTGCGGCGCATCTTCTTGTGAGCGATCCGTTTTTAGCGTGCGCCCGGGATGGGCTCCAAGAATCGTGCTCTCGATGCGGTACTCGACCTGACGCGCAAGCGCTGCCTAGTGACGCAGCAACGCCTCGCGCTCTGCGCCGCTCTGATCAAGATGATGCGTGCCCCAAACCACGGGTCTGCCCAGCATGGTGCCGTCATCGTCGGTGTAGTCGACGCTCTTCTCCGCTCTTATGCGCTCCCACGCTGCGTTGGGGTTGAAGTCGCCCACCGTATAGCTTCGCGGTACAGAACGCGTGCGGACCTTGAACGAGTGAATCTCTTCTTCGAACGTCAGCAGGCTCGACGTTGGACGGTCCCGAACCTCGATTGGCGGATAGGTGTAACCATCGATATCGTCTGCTATGACCAGGTCGTCGCCATCCTTGCCGGGCCGCGTGTACCAGTACAGGCCGTCCTGCTCCATTTGCAACTGACAGAACGCCAGATCGGAGAGGTTGTACTGAAAGCGGAATGCGTGGCGCGCATGTGTGCGGCGCAGGTTCGTCTGGACCTGCATAAAGAACTTCAAATCATGACGCCCCAGAACCTCCTCGATGATCTCCGGTGACGACTTGCCTTGATAGGTCGCGCAGTTCAATGCGCCGTCGAGAAGGGCGATATGCTGAGGTACGACCACCTTGTAGGTGAACTGGTCGCGCGATTCGGACACGGCGTCGAAAGCGGAAACGAAGCCACTAAAATCCCGCACAGCTCGTCCATCTTCGGGCTGGATGGTGAAGCGCGCCATCTGTCCGAGAATTTGCTTGCGAGATACGGCATTGGACGCGGTGACGAGTAGTTTGATGCGATACGGCTTATTGAACTCCTCCCGCGCCTCCCAGGAGACGACAGAAAGTTCTGGTGCGGTAAGCGTCTTGTCGTCATCGCGCCGCCGTGGCGACTGCTTCAGGATGATTTTCAGGTGGGCCGACTGCCGGCCGGTCAATAACTGATTGCGAACACCATCGAATTCAGCCATGTGCTTCCTTGTATTTGACGTCAGTTCCGACTACGAACGTTATCGGACAGAAATCTAACGGCATTTGAGGTCGATTTATAGTGCATCGGTGATCTCTGACGAAATTTGATATTTGTACAGGCAGCAGCGCGCGGCATTTAAGTTGGGACAACTATTAATTGCTTCGAGGCAAGCAAAATCGAGTGCAATGTCACGCAAGATGATGTCCCTACAGACTCCCACGACGGCGGCAATCGTCCTGAGAACGCGAACTGCACTACGCCGTGATCTCGATGAACGAAAAAAAACCCGGCCAAGGCCGGGTTCAATGTTCCCGCGCCCTTTCGGGCGCGGTCACCTGCAAAACACTTGCGCTTAAGCCGCGAGCAGCGAGCGCAGCACGAACGGCAGAATTCCGCCGTGCTTGTAGTAGTCCACTTCGATCGGCGTATCGATACGCAGCAGCACCGCCACGCGATCTTCCTTGCCGTCCTTGCGGTGAATCACCAGCGTCACTTCCTGCTGCGGCTTGAAGTCGTCGCCGAGACCTTCGATATCGTACGTCTCTTCGCCCGTGATGTTGAGCGACTGCACGCTGTCCGAGCCCTTGAACTGCAGCGGCAACACGCCCATGCCGACCAGATTCGAGCGATGGATCCGCTCGAAGCTGCGCGCCACCACGGCCTTCACGCCGAGCAGTTGCGTGCCCTTCGCCGCCCAGTCGCGCGACGAACCCGTGCCGTACTCCTCGCCCGCGAACACGATGGTCGGCGTGCCTTCGTCGATGTACTTCATCGCGGCGTCGTAGATCGAGAGCTGTTCGCCGCTCGGCTGGTGAATCGTCAGGCCGCCTTCCACGCGCGTGCCGTCTGCCTTCGGCGGGATCATCAGGTTCTTGATCCGCACGTTCGCGAACGTGCCGCGCATCATCACGTCGTGGTTGCCGCGGCGCGAGCCGTAGCTGTTGAAGTCGGCCTTCTGCACGCCGTTCGCCTTCAGCCACACGCCCGCCGGCGACGTTTCCTTGATCGAACCCGCCGGGCTGATGTGGTCGGTCGTCACCGAGTCACCGAAGATGCCGAGCGCGCGTGCCTTCGTCACCGCCGGAATCGAATCGGCCGGCTTCATCGAGAAGTCATTGCCGAAGAAGGGCGGCTCCGCGATGTACGTCGACTTCGGCCAGTCATAGACCTGACCGGTTTCGCCCGCAATCTTGCTCCACAGATCCCCTTCCTTCGTGAGCTGCGAGTAGTTCTGGCGGAACGCATCCGCGTCGAGGGCGAACTTGAGCAGCGCGTGCACTTCTTCGCTCGTCGGCCAGATATCGCCCAGGAACACGTCGCGGCCATCCTTGCCTTGGCCGACCGGCTCGGTCATCAGGTCGCGCGTGATGTTGCCGGCGATCGCGTAGGCGACGACCAGCGGCGGCGATGCCAGGAAGTTCGCGCGGATGTTCGGGTGAATGCGCGCCTCGAAGTTGCGGTTGCCCGACAGCACGGCCGCCGCGACGATATCGTTCTTCACGATGGCGTCGTTCAGTTCCGGCGTCAGGTCGCCCGCATTTCCGATACACGTCGTGCAGCCGTAAGCGGCCAGCGTGAAGCCGAGCTGGTCGAGATACGGCAGCAGGTTCGTCTTCGTCAGATAGTCGGTGACGATGCGCGATCCCGGCGCGAGCGACGTCTTGATGTGCGGCGCGACCGTCAGGCCGGCTTCGACCGCCTTCTTCGCGAGCAGGCCGGCGGCGAGCAGCACGCTCGGGTTCGACGTGTTCGTGCACGAGGTGATGGCCGCGATCAGCACGTCGCCGTTCTTCACTTCGATGCCGTCTGCCGTCTTGTACGTGGCTTGCAGGTCTTCCGGCTTCTTTGCGAAGCCGTTTTCGCCGACCGGCTTCGAGAACAGGTCGGTGAACGTGCTCTTCACATTGCCGATCTCGATGCGGTCTTGCGGACGCTTCGGGCCTGCGAGCGACGGCGCGACGGTCGACAGATCGAGCGTCAGCGTCTTCGTGTATTCGATGTCGCCGGCCTTCGGCACGCCCCAGAGGTTCTGCGCCTTGAAGTAGTTTTCGAACGCCGAGATTTCTTCGTCGGTGCGGCCCGTGCCGCGGAAGTAGTCGATGGTCTTTTCATCGACCGGGAAGAAGCCCATGGTCGCGCCGTATTCCGGGGCCATATTGCCGATGGTCGCGCGGTCCGGCACCGCGATCGACGCCGTGCCTTCGCCGAAGAACTCGACGAACTTGCCGACGACCTTCTCCATGCGCAGCATCTCGGTGATGGTCAGCACGAGGTCGGTGGCCGTGCAGCCTTCGCGCAGCTTGCCCTTCAGCTCGACGCCGACCACGTCCGGCGTCAGGAAGTAGACCGGCTGGCCGAGCATGCCCGCTTCCGCTTCGATGCCGCCCACGCCCCAGCCCACCACGCCGATGCCGTTGATCATCGTCGTGTGGCTGTCGGTGCCGACGAGCGTGTCCGGGTAATAGACGCCGTCCTTCTTGTGGACGCCGCGCGCCAGGTATTCGAGGTTCACCTGGTGCACGATACCGACGCCCGGCGGCACGACCTTGAACGTGTCGAACGCCTGCATCCCCCACTTCATGAACTGGTAGCGCTCGTTGTTGCGCTGGAATTCCAGCTTCATGTTCAGGTCTAGCGCGTTCGGCTCGCGGAAGTGGTCGATCTGCACCGAGTGATCGACAACGAGATCCACCGGAACCAGCGGCTCGATGGCCTTCGGGTCCTTGCCCGTGCGCTTCGCCACGCCGCGCATCGCGGCGATGTCGGCGAGCAGCGGCACGCCGGTGAAGTCCTGCAGCACCACGCGCGCGACGACGAACGGAATTTCATCGACGCGGGCGGCGTTCGGCTTCCAGTTCGCGAGCTGCTTGATGTGCTCCTCGCTGATCTTCTTTTCGTCGTAGTTGCGCAGCACGGATTCGAGCACGAGACGAATCGAAACCGGCAGGCGCTGAATGTCGACGTTCAGTGCTTTTCCGAGTTGCGGCAGCGAGTAGTACTTGCCTTTGCCGGAGCCGCTGTCGAATTCCTTGAGCGTGTTGTGGAGATTGTGGGCCATGGTTATTTTCCTAGGGCTAAACGAGGAAATAGCTTCGATGCAACGTTTCTGTATGACCGAGTCGATCGACTAAATCACGTACAGATCGACGTATTCATTGACCGGCATTGCTTCCAGCTTTGCCTGGTCCAGCGATACCGCGAGGATCGCCTGTTGTTGCCTGGTGGGAAAGCGCCGCGCGAGGTTCGTCTTGAACTTCTCGACGAGCAGCGGAATACCGTCCGCGCGGCGGCGCTTGTGTCCGATCGGATAGTCGACCGCGATTTCATCGAGCTTCGTGCCGTCGTTGAACTCGACAGTCAGCGCATTCGCGATCGAACGCTTGTCCGGGTCGAAATAATCCTTCGTGAATTGCGGGTCTTCCACGCATTCCATCTTCGCGCGCAAGGTGTCGATGCGCGGGTCTTTCGCCACGACATCTTCGTAATCCGCAGCCGTCAGCCGGCCGAAAATCAGCGGCACGGCGATCATGTACTGAATGCAGTGATCGCGGTCTGCCGGATTATCGAGCGGGCCTTTCTTGTCGATGATGCGAATCGCCGCTTCGTGCGTGCGAATGGTGATCTTCGCGATGTCTTCGACGCCCTTACCGACTTCCTTCAGCTTGTCGTGCAGCGTCATGGCCGCTTCGACCGCCGTTTGCGAATGGTATTCGGCAGGAAAAGAAATCTTGAAGAGCACGTTCTCCATCACGTACGAGCCATACGGACGCTGGAACTTGAACTCGTTGCCCTTGAAAAGGACGTCGTAGAAGCCCCACGTCTTGGCGGTCAGCACGGACGGATAGCCCATTTCGCCGGTCTTCGCGATCAACGCGAGGCGCACGGCGCGCGAAGTCGCGTCGCCCGCCGCCCAAGATTTGCGTGAGCCGGTATTCGGCGCATGACGGTAGGTGCGCAGCGAGTGGCCGTCCACGAAGGCGAGCGATACCGCGTTGATCAGTTCTTCGCGCGACAGGCCGATCATCTGCCCGACCACCGCTGTCGATGCGACCTTGACGAGCAGCACGTGATCGAGCCCGACCTTGTTGAACGAGTTCTCGAGCGCGATGCAGCCTTGAATTTCGTGCGCCTTGACCATCGCGATCAGGACGTCTTTCATCGTGAGCGGCTGCTTGCCGGTCGCGACGGCGTTGCGCGAGAGCCAGTCCGCGGTGGCGAGAATGCCGCCGAGGTTGTCCGACGGATGGCCCCATTCGGCGGCGAGCCACGTGTCGTTGAAGTCGAGCCAGCGGATCATCGCGCCGATGTTGAACGCGGCCTGAACCGGATCGAGCTGGAATTGGGTGCCCGGCACCTTCGCGCCGTTGGGGACGATCGTGCCGGGCACGATCGGTCCCATCAGCTTGGTGCAGGCGGGGTACGAGAGGGCTTCGAGTCCGCAACCGAGTGTGTCGATCAGGCAATTGCGCGCGGTTTCCAGCGCAAGGGCGCTGTCGACGTCGTAATCGAGAACGTAGTCGACTATGTCGACGAGTACCTTGTCCGGTTCGGGCCGGACATTGGAGATCGGTGCGGACATCGAGGATTCCTGTATTGAATACTGATGTGGCTTATTCCGCCGGCTTGAGCATCAGCGGGTTCTGCTTCAACGCTTCCGCCTGCGTGGGCGCCGTGGCGCCGGCTGCCATCTCGGCCGTCACGCATTCGTCGGCGAGACGCGACGAGTCCTTGTCCGAGAACAGCATCGCCTTCGTCGGGATGACGACGAGGTCCATGCCGGTTGCGGCGTCGTGGAAGCGGTCTGCGCCGGTCGTGGTGTCCTGACGCGGCAGCTTGTAGTCCTTCTTGGCCCAGTTCACCGTGACGATCGCGTCACGCTTCATGTCGCCTTTCAGGTAGAAAGCCATGCCGTCCTTGCAGGACCACTTGACTGCGCCGTCGGGGATCGGGTCCGTCTTCGCTGCCGCGGCCGCTTCGGCCTTGGGCTTGCGCTTGATCAGGCGGCGTGCCGGAGCGGGGCGTTTGGCCTTGGCCGCGCTCGATTCGGTTGTCGCGGCGAAGGCGTCGGCACTCACGAACACGCTCGACGTGGCGAGCGTGCCGACGATTGCAGCGATCAGAAGTTTATTCATCGGTGAAACCTTTCAGAAACATTTGGGTTGAGTGGCGGTTGCTGCGCGGATGGGAGTCGCCAAAACGCGAATTCCGATCGCGCAGCCCGCTATTTTCGCTTATTTATCGGCACGAACTTCAAATTCTCCGGTCCCGTGTAATTCGCGCTCGGCCGGATGATCTTGTTGTCGATGCGCTGCTCAATGATGTGCGCGCTCCAGCCCGACGTACGCGAGATGACGAAGAGCGGCGTGAACATCGCGGTCGGCACGCCCATCATGTGATACGACACCGCGCTGAACCAGTCGAGATTCGGGAACATCTTCTTCGCGTCCCACATGACGGTTTCGAGGCGTTCCGCGATATCGAAGAGCTTCGTGTTGCCCGCTTCTTTCGACAGCGACTTCGCCACTTCCTTGATGACCTTGTTGCGCGGATCGGAGATCGTATACACCGGATGCCCGAAGCCGATCACGACTTCCTTGTTCTCGACGCGACGCTTGATGTCGGCTTCCGCCTCGTCGGGCGTCTCGTAGCGCGATTGAATTTCGAATGCGACTTCGTTCGCGCCGCCGTGCTTCGGACCGCGCAGCGCGCCGATTGCGCCGGTGATCGCCGAGTACATGTCCGAGCCCGTGCCTGCAATTACGCGGCTCGTGAACGTCGACGCATTGAACTCGTGCTCGGCATACAGATTGAGCGAGACATGCATGGCCTGCACCCACGACTGCGACGGCTCCACGCCATGCAGCAGATGCAGAAAGTGCCCGCCGATAGAGTCGTCATCGGTTTCCACTTCGATGCGCTTGCCGTTGTGCGAATAGTGATACCAGTAGAGCAACATCGAGCCGAGCGAGGCCATCAGCTTGTCGGCGATATCTCTCGCGCCCGCGATGTTGTGATCCTCCTTCTCCGGCAGAATCGTGCCGAGCACGGAGACGCCGGTGCGCATCACGTCCATCGGGTGCGCGGAGGCGGGAATCCATTCGAGCGCAGCCTTCAGGTTCGCAGGCAAGCCGCGCAGCGCCTTCAGCTTCGTCTTGTACGCCTTCAGTTCCGCGACGTTCGGCAGCTTGCCATGCACGAGCAGATACGCGATCTCTTCGAACTCCGACGTGGTCGCCACATCCAGAATGTCGTAGCCGCGATAATGCAGATCGTTGCCGGTCTTGCCGACGGTGCAAAGCGCGGTATTGCCCGCTGTCACGCCCGACAGCGCGACGGATTTCTTCGGCTTGAAACCACCGGCTGCGGCTGCGTCGCTCGATACGGTGTCGCTCATTGCTTCAAGTCTCCTGTGAACGCCCGTCCCGCGGCGTCGTCTCTTTCGCTTGAAACGCGCGCCGGGCTTGCGCTCGCGCCGCGTGACCAAAGGCTCGTGTCAGCTTGCATCTAGTTCGCGCCGAAAAGCGCGGCGCACCCGTCGGGCAGCGCGTGTCCCGTCGACTTCGCCCGGCGCAGCACCGACCAGTAATAGCGATAACTCGCGCGGTCGTGCAGCGTGTCGCCGTGGCGCGTCGGTCCCCACTGCGCGCGCTGTGCCGCGAGCAGAATCTCGGCGGCCAGCGTGATCTCGTCGGCGCGCGGCGAGAAAGCCTCGGCAATCGGGCGAATCTGTTCCGGATGAATGCTCCACATGCGCGTGTAGCCGAACTCGTTGCGGGCGCGCGCGGCATCGTTCGCGACGACCGCCATATCGCGCACTTCCGTTGACACGTTATGCGACGGCACCTTGCCATGCGCGTGACATGCGGCCGCAATCTCCAGCTTCGCGCGTCGCACGAGCGGATGATCGAACTGACCGGGCGAGCGCATCGCGGAATCCGGAATTGCGCCGTTGTGCGCGGACACGAAGTCCATCAGTCCGAAGCTCAGTGACTCGACGCCGGGCAGCGCGGCCAGCCGGAAGACATCCGCGAGCGCGCCGTGCGTTTCGACCAGCACATGACAGGCAATGGGCTTCGCGATGCCCAACTCGCGCCGCGTGGCCTCGATGAACGCGACCATCTCGGCGGCATCCGAGACACTGCGGATCTTCGGCAGCATCACATAGGCCGGCGCCTGCTTCGCCTGACGCAGGATGATGCGCACGTCGTCGCGCCATGTGCGATGCTGGAAGTCGTGAATGCGCACGCCGACGCGCCCGAAGCGGTCGTCCTCTCCGCCGACGAACGACGCCACCATCTCCGCATGTTCGGCCTCGCGACCGACCTGCGCGCCGTCCTCGCAATCGAGCGTGATGTCGAACACCGGGCCGAGCTGCGCCTGCAACGCGAGCGACTTCCTGATCAGCTTCTCGCTGCCCGCGTAGTGATCGCAGGGCGGCAGAACTGCGGGTTGCGGCTCGCCGTCAAACAGCACGTCGGCGGGGGAGAGAGCGGGCATTGTCGGCGTCGGGTCCGAAGAAATGTGAATTCGATGCTGCTCGTGTTCTGATTCGGCCGCGCTCGCAGCGGTACGCGAGGTACGCAAGCGCGACCGGATCAGGCGCGAACCGTGAAGTCCGCGCTGAAGGGAAGCGCGTGCGCTTCCCCGTGCCGCCGTGCTTACTTGCCCAGCAGATGCGCGACGCCGTCGCGCTCTTCGAGCAGTTCGTTCAGCGTGTTGTCCATCTTCTCGCGCGAGAACGCGTCGATTTCCAGGCCTTCCACGCGCTTGTACTCGCCGTTTTCGCACGTGACGGGCACGCCGTAGATGATGTCTTCCGGAATGCCGTACGAGCCGTCCGACGGAATGCCCATGGTGACCCACTTGCCGTTGGTGCCGAGCACCCAGTCGCGCACATGGTCGATCGCCGCGTTAGCCGCCGATGCCGCCGACGACAGGCCGCGCGCTTCGATGATCGCCGCGCCGCGCTTGCCGACGGTCGGGATGAACGTGTTGCGGTTCCATTCGTCGTCGTTGATGAGCTTCGTCAGGTTCTCGCCTTCGGCCGTCGCGAAGCGGAAGTCCGGGTACATGGTCGGCGAGTGGTTGCCCCACACGGCGAGCTTTTCGATGGACGCCACCGGCTTGCCCGACTTGGCCGCCAGTTGCGACAGCGCGCGGTTGTGGTCCAGACGCAGCATGGCGGTGAAGTTCTTCTTCGGCAGGTCCGGCGCCGACTTCATCGCGATGTAGGCGTTCGTGTTCGCCGGGTTGCCGACGACCAGCACCTTCACGTCGCGGCTCGCGACTTCGTTCAGCGCCTTGCCCTGAACCGTGAAGATTTCGGCGTTCGCCGAGAGCAGGTCCTTGCGCTCCATGCCCTTCGAACGCGGACGTGCGCCGACGAGCAGCGCGATGTCGGCGTCCTTGAACGCGACCTTGGGATCGTCCGTGACGACGACGCCCGCGAGCAGCGGGAAGGCGCAGTCTTCCAGTTCCATCACGACGCCCTTGACGGCGGCTTGCGCTTGCGGCAGATCGAGCAGCTGAAGAATCACGGGCTGGTCTTTGCCGAGCAGATCGCCGTTGGCGATGCGAAACAGCAGCGAGTAGCCGATTTGACCTGCGGCGCCGGTGACGGCAACGCGCTTTGCGGACTTAGCCATTGAAACTCTCCTGGACGGTACGTGGAACGCTAGGGAAAAACGCCATTTTATGCGCGTTACGCAAAGCGTTGATGATGTCATGCCGGACATGCCGCCCGCGGATTGCTGAGAGCCTTCCGCCACGCGGGCCGCGCGCCGCATGGCTGCGTGGCGGCATGACCGTCATGCCATGAATCCTTCTATGAGCGGAAAGTGCGGGACTGCCCGAGGAGGCGCATTTTCGCTAGAGTCTGACGGCAAGCGCCCATTCGAGACGGCGCTGGACGTTGCGAGGCGGTAGACAGGCAGCGGCGCGCGAATCGTGTGGCCGATCGGCGTAAGGCGAAGCGAAAGGGCGTGCCTGGCGGTTGGTGGCGTGGACCCGGCGCGCGCCCGACACTGGCGATTCCGGCGAAAACCGCCGGAAAAACCGCGCCGAACTAACGTTTCCGGAACCGTGCGACGACCCGCAAACCCTTGCTCGACAAGGAGTGTAGGATTGCCCGCAGGCAAAGTCAACACTATCTTATGTCTTATATAAGACATAGAACCTCGCGCGAAAATGTGGACGCGCGACGGGCCTTTGTGTTGAAATGCGCGGCATGAATTCGAACGCGCCAAACTCGGCGGGCACGCCCCCACAGAACGGCAGCGCACAGGCGGGCGAGCCCGCGGGCGCGCCGTCGCCGACGTTTAGCCCGCTGTATCAGCAAATCAAGGCGCTCATCACGCAGGGCCTCGAATCCGGCGAATGGAAGCCGGGCGAGATCATCCCGAGCGAGGTCGAGCTCGCGGCCCGCTACAAGGTGAGCCAGGGCACCGTGCGCAAGGCGATCGACGAACTTGCCGCGGACAACCTGCTCGTGCGCCGCCAGGGCAAAGGCACGTTCGTTGCGACGCACAGCGAAGATCGCGTGCAATTCCGCTTCCTGCGCCTTCTGCCCGACGATGGCGACATTCATCCCCATGTCAGCCGCCTGCTCGAATGCCGACGCCTGCGCGCGCCCGCGGAAATCGCGCGCCAGCTCGATCTCAAGCCCGCCGATCCCGTCGTTCTTATCAAGCGTCTGTTGCAATTCGATGGCGTGACCACGGTCTTCGACGAAATCTGGTTGCCGGGCGCCGTGTTTCGCGGGCTGACGGCGGAGCGCCTCGCCGACTACAAAGGCCCGCTCTACGCGATGTTCGAAACGGAGTTCGGCACGCGCATGATTCGCGCGTCGGAGAAGATTCGGGCGGTCGCGGCGGAAGAGCCGGTCGCGCAATTGCTGGATGTGCAGCCGGGCTATCCGCTGTTGTCGGTCGAACGTATTTCGTACACCTACGGCGATCGTCCGGTGGAAGTGCGGCGCGGCTGGTACGTGACGAGCGGCTATTACTATCAGAACGACTTGAGTTGAGCGCGCGGGCTTGGGTCGAGTGGTCCGCCTGGATGGAAGCGGCCCGGCAAGGGCATTCGAGGGCGCTATTTTCGCGTGGGCGGCAACAGTCTCTTGGGCCGCTTTTCGCTGCGTTGCGGAATGAAAAGGCGCTAAAATCGCGGGTTAGTGTAATAACAAGTTGGGGTCTAGCATGGCTGAAGCCGTAAAAAAACCAAGGCCCGAGTACCGGAACATCGGGCTTGGACAGATCGCGAAGT
>NZ_JALQDC010000022.1:0-473595 GCF_023631445.1 Caballeronia sp. GAWG1-5s-s
CGATGTGTGCCCGAAGGGTCTCAACCCGACGAAGGCCATCGGCAAGATTCGGGAAATGCTGGTGCGGCGGGCGGTTTGACAAAGGATGATGACATGGTCGACAAGCAAGACGACTCGCATCAGTCCGACCCTCTTCGCCGTGCGCGTCTTCGCTGGCGCGCGCGGCGCGGCTTGCTGGAAAACGATCTGATCTTCGAGCGTTTTTTCAGCCGATATGAGCATGACCTCAGCGACGCCGACGTGGCCGCATTGACCCGCCTGCTGGAGCTGAGCGACAACGAACTGATGGACCTGCTGCTCGCGCGCACCGAACCGGAAGGCGATCTCGCCACGCCGGACGTGTTGCGCCTGCTGCAGTGGCTGCGTTCGGTGTGATTTCGGCAGAGATCCCGGGAGTTTTGCACAATACGCGTAGGAACCGGGCCGAAACCCCAAGCGACGACCAGCCTAAGCACTCGCGGCTACCCGAGCGTTGCCGCGCAGCTTCCGTCGTGCAAATTATCGAAAACCTGTATCCATACTTCGATTGAGGATGTGCTATGACCCCGTCAGATGTTAAAGCCACGCTATCGTTCAGCGACAACTCGCCGAGCGTCGAAATGCCGATCTACAAGGGCACGATGGGCCCGGACGTGATCGACATCCGCAAGTTGTACGGGCAGACCGGCAAGTTCACGTACGACCCGGGCTTCATGTCGACGGCGGCGTGTAATTCGGCGATCACGTATATCGACGGCGACAAGGGCGAGCTGCTGTATCGCGGCTACCCGATCGAGCAACTGGCCGTGAACGCCGACTTCCTCGAAACCTGCTACCTGCTGCTGAAGGGCGAACTGCCGAACGCGGCGCAGAACAAGGAATTCGTCGATACGGTGACGCGTCACACGATGGTGCATGAGCAGATGCACTTCTTCTTCCGCGGCTTCCGTCGCGACGCGCATCCGATGGCCGTGCTGACTGCGGCAGTCGGCGCGCTGTCGGCGTTCTACCACGATTCGCTCAACATCAACGACCCGCGTCACCGCGAGGTCTCCGCGATTCGCATGATCGCGAAGCTGCCGACGCTCGTCGCGATGGCGTACAAGTTCAGCATCGGCCAGCCGTTCGTGTATCCGAAGAACGACCTGTCGTACAGCGCGAACTTCATGCACATGATGTTCTCGAACCCGTGCGAGGAGTACAAGGTCAACGACGTGCTGGTGCGCGCGCTCGACCGCATCCTGATTCTGCACGCGGATCACGAGCAGAACGCGTCGACCTCCACCGTGCGTCTCGCGGGCTCGTCGGGCGCGAATCCGTTCGCGTGTATCGCGGCCGGTATCGCGTGTCTGTGGGGCCCGGCGCACGGCGGCGCGAACGAAGCCGCGCTCAACATGCTGGAAGAGATCGGCTCGGTCGAGAACATCCCCGAATTCATCAAGCAGGTGAAGGACAAGAATTCGGGCGTGAAGCTGATGGGCTTCGGCCACCGCGTCTACAAGAACTACGACCCGCGCGCCAAGCTGATGCGCGAAACCTGCCACGAAGTGCTGAACGAGCTCGGCCTGCACGACGACCCGCTCTTCAAGCTCGCGATGGAACTGGAAAAGATCGCGCTGGAAGACGAATACTTCGTGTCGCGCAAGCTGTACCCGAACGTCGATTTCTACTCGGGCATCGTGCAGCGCGCGTTGGGCATTCCGACGTCGATGTTCACCTGCATCTTCGCGATGGCGCGTACCGTCGGCTGGATCGCGCAGTGGAACGAGATGATTGCGGATCCCGAGCAGAAGATCGGCCGTCCGCGTCAGTTGTTCGTTGGGCATACGCCGCGTGAGGTGAAGCCGCTCGACCAGCGGTAAGCCGATTCCCGGTTGAAGTAAGGTTGAAGGCCCCGGCGGGTGACTGCCGGGGCCTTTTGCGTTGTGGATGACAGAATCGACGGGGATACTGATATGCGAACGACTATCGCGATTGATCGTGACCTATTGGCTAAAGCTCAGGCTTACACCGGTCTGACCGACGAATCCGCAATTGTTCACGAGGCACTGAAGGCGCTCGTGCAACGCGAAGCAGCGCGGCGGCTTGCGAGCGTCGGCGGCAGTCAGCCGGAGGTTGAAGGCGCTCGCCGTCGTCGGTAGAAAGGGCATGAGGATCTGGACGCGCGACAAGCGCTTGCACAAAGTCACGGAAGAGCTCGGCGTCAACGCGGTGCTCCGGCATTGAAAAGCAGGAAACGTTAGGCTGGTAGTGCCCATCCAGGTACTGATACCACTACCATAACCCCATGTTTTCAATAGCTTTTTTGCCCTAGCCTAGTACCCACGCGGCGCGCGAAGGTGGCATAATCGTCCAACAAGCTGCCGACGAAGCGAAGCAGCGTCACCCCGCAGTCATCTGAGAAGCGCTCACCATGTCCCAGACTCTCTACGACAAGTTGTGGAACTCGCACGTCATCCACACGGAAGAGGACGGCACCTCGATCCTCTATATCGATCGTCATCTGCTGCATGAAGTGACGAGCCCGCAAGCCTTCGAAGGGCTCAAGCTGCATCAGCGTCCTGTCTGGCGCATCAGCGCGAATCTGGCCGTGTCCGATCACAACGTGCCGACCACCGACCGCTCGCAAGGCATCGCCGATCCGGTGTCGAAACTGCAAGTCGACACGCTCGACGCCAATTGCGACGAGTTCGGCATCACGCAGTTCAAGATGAACGACTTGCGGCAGGGCATCGTCCACATCATCGGGCCGGAGCAGGGGGCGACGCTGCCGGGCATGACCATCGTCTGCGGCGACTCGCACACCTCCACGCACGGCGCGTTCGGCGCGCTCGCGCACGGCATCGGCACGTCGGAAGTGGAGCACGTGCTCGCTACGCAAACGCTCTTGCAAAAGAAGAGCAAGAACATGCTCGTCAAGGTGGAAGGTCCGCTGCCGCGCGGCTGCACGGGCAAGGACATCGCGCTCGCGGTCATCGGCAAGATCGGCACGGCGGGCGGCACGGGCTACGCCATCGAGTTCGGCGGCTCCACCATTCGCGCGCTCAGCATGGAAGGCCGCATGACCGTCTGCAACATGGCGATCGAAGCGGGCGCGCGCGCGGGCACGGTCGCCGTCGACGATACGACCATCAACTACCTGAAGGATCGTCCATATTCGCCGCAGGGCGTCGAGTGGAATCAGGCAGTCGAGTACTGGCGCACGCTCAAGTCGGACCCGGACGCGCACTTCGACCGCGTCGTCGAAATCAATGCCGCCGAGATCGTGCCGCAAGTGACGTGGGGCACGTCGCCGGAAATGGTGACGTCCATCGACGGTCGCGTGCCCGATCCCGAGCGCGAAAAAGATCCCGTCAAGCGCGATGCCATGGAGCGCGCGCTGCATTACATGGCGCTGCAGCCGAACACGCCGATCGAATCGATCAAGCCGGACAAGATTTTCATCGGCTCCTGCACGAACGCGCGCATCGAAGACCTGCGCGCCGCCGCGTACGTGGTGAAGTCGCTCGGCAAGCGCGTGGCGTCGAACATCCGCACCGCCATGGTCGTGCCGGGCTCGGGTCTCGTGAAGGCGCAGGCCGAGCGCGAGGGGCTCGACAAGATCTTCACCAACGCCGGTTTCGAGTGGCGCGAGCCGGGCTGCTCCATGTGTCTCGCCATGAACGCGGACCGTCTGGAGCCGGGCGAACGCTGCGCATCGACGTCGAACCGCAATTTCGAAGGGCGTCAGGGCGCGGGCGGCCGCACGCATCTCGTCAGCCCGGCGATGGCCGCGGCGGCGGCGATCGAAGGCCACTTCGTCGACGTGCGCAAGCTCGCGTAACCCAACGGGACACAGAGACAGATCATGGAAAAATTCACCGTGCATAGCGGCCTCGTGGCGCCGCTGGACCGCGAGAACGTCGATACCGACGCGATCATCCCGAAGCAGTTCCTGAAGTCGATCAAGCGCACCGGTTTCGGCCCGAACGCGTTCGACGAATGGCGTTATCTGGACGTCGGCCAGCCCGGCCAGGACAACAGCAAGCGTCCGCTGAATCCGGACTTCGTGCTGAACCAGCCGCGCTATCAGGGCGCGTCGATTCTGCTCACGCGCAAGAACTTCGGCTGCGGCAGCTCGCGCGAGCATGCGCCGTGGGCGCTGGAACAGTACGGTTTCCGCGCGATCATCGCGCCGAGCTTCGCGGACATTTTCTATAACAACTGCTTCAAGAACGGCTTGCTGCCGGTCGTGCTGTCGGAGCAACAGGTCGACAAGCTCTTCAACGAGACGTACGCGTTCGTCGGCTTCAAGCTGACCATCGACCTCGAAGCGCAAGTCGTGCGCACCGGAGACGGCACCGAGTACGCGTTCGACGTGCCCGGTTTTCGCAAGTACTGCCTGCTGAACGGTTTCGACGACATCGGTCTCACGCTGCGTCACGCGGACAAGATCAAGCAGTTCGAAGCCGAGCGGCTCGCGAAGCAGCCGTGGCTGAACAATCGGCTCGTCGGATAAACGAAACACGCACACGTAGAAGGAAGCGACATGAAGATTGCAGTGCTCCCCGGCGACGGGATCGGTCCGGAAATCACGGCCGAAGCGGTCAAGGTGCTGAACGCGCTCGGCGAAAAGTTCGAGCTGGAGGAAGCGCCCGTCGGCGGCGCGGGTTACGAGGCGAAGGGGCATCCGCTGCCCGACGAGACGCTCGCGCTCGCGAAAGAGGCCGACGCGATTCTCTTCGGCGCGGTCGGCGACTGGAAGTACGACTCGCTCGAGCGCGCGCTGCGCCCGGAGCAAGCCATTCTCGGCCTGCGCAAGCATCTGCAGCTCTTCGCGAACTTCCGCCCGGCAATCTGCTATCCGCAACTGACGGCTGCGTCGTCGCTGAAGGCGGAGATCGTGTCGGGGCTCGACATCCTGATTGTGCGCGAACTGAACGGCGACATCTACTTCGGCCAGCCGCGCGGCGTGCGGCAAGCGCCGGACGGCCCGTTCGAAGGCGCGCGCGAAGGTTTCGACACCATGCGCTATTCGGAGCCCGAAGTGCGCCGTATCGCGCACGTCGCGTTTCAGGCCGCGCAGAAGCGCCAGAAGAAGCTGACGAGCGTCGACAAGGCCAACGTGCTGGAAACGTCGCAACTGTGGCGCGACACGATGATCGACGTCGCGAAGGAATACGCGGACGTCGAGCTGTCGCACATGTATGTGGACAACGCGGCGATGCAGCTCGTCAAGGCGCCGAAGGCATTCGACGTGGTCGTGACCGGCAACATGTTCGGCGACATTCTCTCCGACGAAGCCGCGATGCTGACCGGCTCCATCGGTATGTTGCCTTCGGCATCGCTCGACAAAAACAACAAGGGTCTGTACGAGCCGTCGCACGGCTCCGCGCCGGATATCGCGGGCAAGGGCGTGGCCAATCCGCTCGCGACCATTCTTTCGGCCGCGATGATGCTGCGTTATTCGCTCGGCAAGACGGAGCAGGCGGATCGCATCGAGAACGCGGTGAAGAAGGTGCTCGAGCAGGGCTACCGCACCGGCGATATCGCGACGCAGGACGGCAAGACCGTCGGCACGAAGGAAATGGGCGACGCGGTGCTGGCAGCGCTGTAATGTCCGTCTCGGGATCGCCCGAGTCGGTACAGTTGACGCGTAATTCGCGGCGATTTCACCGGAAAGGCGGTACTTCCGACGAAAACGCCGCGTTTCGTGTATATTCTTTGGTCATGGCGAAGAACTCTCAATTCTCTACGGATTGCATCGGCCGCGGCATCGACGCTCGCGCGACCGGCTTCGCCATCGTCACGCGCATCGACGGCATCGCCAGCATTGGCGCTATCGGCACTATCGGCACGTCGAAAACGCGCATTACGAAACTCTCCATCAAAGCGATCACGATTCGCTGATCGTCCCTCGTGTCCGAGCGTCTTCCCCGCGCGGCCACGCCGGGTAAGGATGCGGGGAAGCCTCAACAAATAAGGTTAGTCATGAACGTAGGTCTCGTGGGTTGGCGCGGCATGGTCGGCAGCGTGCTGATGCAGCGCATGCAGCAGGAAGGCGATTTCGACCTGATCGAACCGGTGTTTTTCAGCACCAGCAATGCGGGCGGCAACGCGCCGTCGTTCGCCAAAAACGAGACGAAGCTCAAAGACGCGACGAGCATCGACGACCTGAAAAAGTGCGACGCCATCATCACCTGCCAGGGCGGCGACTACACGAACGACGTGTATCCGAAGCTGCGCGCGGCGGGCTGGAAGGGCTACTGGATCGACGCGGCCTCGGCGCTGCGCATGAAGGACGACGCGGTCATCATTCTCGATCCGGTGAACCTCGACGTCATCAAGGATTCGCTCGTCAAGGGCGGGCGCGATTTCATCGGCGGCAACTGCACCGTCAGCCTGATGCTGATGGCGCTCGGCGGCCTCTTCCGCGAAAACCTCGTCGACTGGATGACGGCCATGACGTATCAGGCCGCATCGGGCGCGGGCGCGCAGAACATGCGCGAACTGCTGTCGCAAATGGGCGCGCTGAACGCGTCGGTGGCGGGCGATCTCGCGAATCCGTCGTCGGCCATTCTGGATATCGATCGCAAGGTGCTCGCCACCATGAACAGCGACGCGATGCCGACCGACCATTTCGGCGTGCCGCTCGCCGGCTCGCTGATTCCGTGGATCGACAAGGATCTCGGCAACGGCATGTCGAAGGAAGAGTGGAAGGGCGGCGCGGAAACCAACAAGATTCTCGGCAAGCCCGCGATGGGCCAGCCGGGTTCCATTCCAGTCGATGGCCTCTGCGTGCGTATCGGCGCGATGCGCTGCCACTCGCAGGCGTTGACCATCAAGCTGAAGAAGGACGTGCCGCTCGACGAGGTCAACGGCATTCTGGCCTCGGCAAACGACTGGGTGAAAGTCGTGCCGAACGAGCGCGAAGCGTCGATGCGCGATCTGTCGCCGGCAGTCGTCACCGGCACGCTGACGGTGCCGGTCGGCCGTCTGCGCAAGCTCGCGATGGGCGGCGAATACCTGTCGGCGTTCACCGTCGGCGACCAGCTGCTGTGGGGCGCCGCGGAGCCGTTGCGCCGCATGCTTCGCATTCTGTTGGACAAGTAAAGTAAACTACGCGCCTGAGAGCGCGGACCTCGTCCAGGAAGCGTCGCGTTATCGCGGCGCTTTTTGTTTATGGAGCCGCATTTTTGGGACTGCGAGCGAATCGACCGGTCGTACGATTGGGGCGCGCATCAGTCTTGCTGTTCGTATCAACCTTCGCCGTACTTCTGGAGCTTCAATGATTCGACGACCCCGCCGGTCCTTCATCCCGTCATCGCGTGCGGCGCTTGCCGCGGCCAGCGCCGTTCTGTGCGCGGCGCTCTGGACGAACTCCGGCGCGGCGTTCGCGCAGGCGAGCGGCGCGACAGCCGATGCCGGCGCGCCCGGCAATGCGCCCGCGCAGCGGTACGCCGTGAAGCCGGGGCAGTCGCTGAGCGATATCGCGGGCGAGCTCACGGGTTCGAAAGAGCGGGCCGTCAAGGAGAAGATGGCGCGCGCGCTGTTCGACGCGAATCCGAACGCGTTCGCGGGCCACGACATCAATCGGCTGAAGCTCGGCGCGGTGTTGAACGTGCCGGCCACGGATGCCGGCGCGGCCTCTGAGGGCGCCGCGGCGCCGGCGCCAGCGCCGCAGGCGGTTCAGCCGAGCGCGCCGTCGACGAATGCGGCGAGTGCAGCGCAGTCGTCGTCTCCGGCGGTCGAAAGCGCGCCGGTTCAGCCGGCGGCGTCCGCCGCCGAAGCGGCCGCGAGCGAGCCGGCGACGCCGGCCACGGCTTCGGCGGCATCGCAAGCCACGCCCGAGGCCGCGCCTGCCGTCGCGCCCGTCGCGAGCGCGCCCGCGGCCGACGCTGCGCCGCAAACCCACGGCGGCATTGATCCGAAGGTGATCGCTCTCGTTCTCGCGGTCGTCGCCGTGCTGTTGTTCCTCCTGCTCCGCCGCAACAAGCGCCGCGCTCAGGCCGAAGCCGAAGCCCACCAGCAGCCGCCCGCGCCGGTTCCCGCCGCAACGCCGCCGCGTGCTGAATCGGCGGCGGATCTGGAAGGCACCGCCGTCGCGCGCGATCAATCCGAACTGAACGCCGTGGCCGCGAGCCTTGAAAGTTACGAGGCGGCGCAGTCTTTCGCGACGCCGTCGGAGGATGACGCGCCCGAGTCCGTCAGAACGCCCGAAGGGCGCACGGACCAGCCGAATCGCACAGAGCCGGCCGAGCCGTTCATTCCGACGCCGCCGGCCGCGGCTCACGCTGCCTTCGTTCCGCCGCTTTCGCATGCGGGCACGGCCGACGCGCAAACGCATGAGGCTCAGGAGGCTCACGCGCGGGAAGTCGCCGCGCGCGAGGCCGCAGCGCACGAAGCCGAAAAGTGGGAAGCCGAGGAGCGGGAAGCCGCCGCGCGGCAGGCCGCCGCGCGAGAAGCGGAGGAGCGCGAAGCCGCAGCGCGTGAAGCCGCAGCGCGCGAAGCACTGGAGCGCGAGCTTGCCGGGCGCGACGAGGCGTCTCGCGAAGCCGCCGAACAGGAAGCGCAAGCGCATCAGGCTCGCGAGGCGGCGGCGCGCGAGATCATCGCTCGCGAAGCCGAATTGCGCGAAGCGCAGGCGGTTGCCGCCCAGCAGCAAGCGGCGGAGCAGCGCGCAGCGCAGCAACGCGCCGTCGAGGAGCAAGCCGCGCGCGACGCCGAGCAGCATCTTGCGGGCGTCGAGGACGACGAACCGGCATCCGCCGATCGCTTCCCGATGCCCAAGTTTCCGACCGAAGCCGTCCAGGCGCTGGACTCGCTCGACATGAGCCTGCCGCCTCGCATGGAACTGACGCTGGCTCCGCCTTCCGATGACCACGCTCCGCGCCACGACGCGCCGGCGCACGCGTCGGTCGGGCAGGAGCCTTTCGTTCCGCAGCCGATTGCCGAGACCGACGCGGCCCACGAGGCGCAGGCGTTCGCGCTGCCGTCGGTTGCCGACGAGGTTGAGTCGTCCGCCGCAGCGCGTATCGAAGCGGGAACGGCCGGCGCGCCGTCGGTCGCAGGGCTGGGGGCGACGCAGTTCGGCCCGTTGAGTCTCGACTTCAATCTGGACCTGCCATCGAGCCACACCGAGCCGCTGCCCGCGCTGACCGCCGCACAACTGGCGACCATCGCGCGCAACAAGCTGGAGCTGGCGGTCGAATACATCGAACTGGGCGATCTGGGCGGCGCTCGCACGTTGTTGCAGGAAGTGATCGCATCGAACGATCAGGCGACGCGCCAGCAAGCGGCCGGTTTGCTCTCGACGCTCGCGCCGCACTCCTGATATGCGCATCGCGTTAGGCGTTCAGTACGACGGGGCGGCGTTTTGCGGCTGGCAATCGCAGCCGCACGGCAATACGGTGCAGAATGAACTGGAGCGTGCGCTCACGGAATTCACGCAGACGCCGGTTCAGACGGTCGTCGCTGGACGCACGGACACGGGCGTCCACGGCCTCGGGCAAGTGGTGCATTTCGACACCGAACTGGACCGTACCGACTTCTCGTGGGTGCGCGGGACGAACGCGTTTCTGCCGAGTTCGGTCGCCGTCCAGTGGGCTAAGCCGATGCCCGACGACTTTCACGCCCGTTTCGCGGCCTTCGAGCGCACGTACTTTTACGTTCTGTACGTCAATCCGGTGCGTTCACCCATGGTGGCGAAACGCGCGGGCTGGGTGCACACGCCGCTCGACGTCGCCGCCATGCGCGATTCCGCCGCGTGCCTCATCGGCGAGCACGATTTCTCGTCGTTCCGCGCGGCCGATTGCCAGTCGAAGACGCCGGTCAAGCATCTCTATCGGATCGACGTGCGCGAACAGGGCGATTTCATCCACTTTCGTTTTCGGGCGAATGCGTTCCTGCATCACATGGTGCGCAATTTGATGGGCTGCTTCGTCGCGATCGGGCGCGGACGCTATCCCGCGTCGTGGATGGCGGACGTGCTCGAAGCGCGCGACCGTCGCGCCGCCGCGCCGACCTTCATGCCCGACGGGCTCTATCTCGCGGAAGTCGGATATCCCGAGCGTTTCGCGGTTCCGCCGCCGCATATTGCAAGCATGCCGTGGAGCGCCGTTTGGGCTGACCAGCCATGACAACTCAAGATTTGCACCGGACCAGAATCAAGCTGTGCGGGCTCTCGACAGAGGAGCACGTTAAGCACGCCGTCGCGCTGGGCGCGGACGCTGTGGGTTTCGTCTTTTATCCGCCGAGTCCGCGCTCGCTGACCGTGCCTCAAGCGGTGGAGTTGTGCCGCTACGTGCCGCCGCTCGTGGCGGCGGTCGGTCTGTTCGTCAACGCGACGCCCGAATGGGTTCGCGAGGTGACGTCGAACGTGCCGCTCTCGCTGCTGCAATTCCACGGCGACGAAACCCCCGAGCAGTGCGCAGAACTGGCCGCGATTGCGGGTTTGCCCTGGTGGCGCGCAGTGCGTGTAGGGCCTGATGCGGCCGCAAGCGATTTGGTAGAATCGTCGCTTAACTATGCGGCTGCAGGCGGTATTTTGCTCGACGCACTCGTCGAGGGCTTCGGCGGCGGTGGAAAGGTATTCGATTGGTCACTTATTCCAACAGATCTCGGGCATCGGGCCGTTTTGAGTGGTGGGTTGAACGCGCAAAACGTCAGTGACGCCATCCGGCGCGTGCGCCCGTTCGCGGTCGATGTCTCGAGCGGCATCGAAGTGCCGGGCGCCAAGGGCGTGAAAGATTCCGCCCGAATGACCGCGTTCGTGCGCGCAGTGCGCGAAGCGGACGCCGGCTGATTCCGACTGCGAGCCAACCATGGCTCGCCACCGAGAGAGTGACGCAATGTACAACTTGCCTGACGAAAGAGGCCACTTCGGCCAATATGGCGGCGTGTTCGTCTCCGAAACGCTTATCCACGCGCTGGACGAACTGCGCCGCGCATACGACGCAGCCCGCCAGGACCCGGCATTCCAGGCCGAATACGACTACGAACTGAAGCATTACGTCGGCCGTCCTTCCCCGATCTATCACGCAAAACGCTGGAGCGACATGCTCGGCGGCGCGCAGCTTTATCTGAAGCGCGAAGACCTGAATCACACGGGCGCGCACAAGGTCAACAACGTGATCGGGCAGGCGCTGCTCGCCCGCAAGATGGGCAAGCCGCGCGTGATTGCGGAAACCGGCGCAGGACAGCACGGCGTGGCGACGGCGACCATCGCGGCGCGCTTCGGCATGGAGTGCGTGGTCTACATGGGCGCGGAGGACGTCAAGCGGCAGGCGGCGAACGTCTATCGCATGAAACTGCTCGGCGCGACCGTCGTGCCCGTGGAATCGGGCTCGCGTACGCTGAAGGACGCGCTCAACGAGGCCATGCGCGACTGGGTGACGAACGTCGAAAACACGTTCTATATCATCGGCACCGTGGCCGGGCCGCATCCTTATCCGATGATGGTCCGGGACTTCCAGCGCGTGATCGGCGACGAATGCCGCGTGCAGATGCCCGAAATGGCGGGCCGCCAGCCGGATGCCGTGATCGCGTGCGTCGGCGGCGGGTCGAACGCGATGGGCATCTTTTATCCGTACATCGAAGATGAAGCCGTGCGACTGATCGGCGTGGAGGCGGCCGGCGACGGTATCGACACCGGCCGGCACGCGGCGTCGCTCATGGGCGGAAGCCCCGGCGTGCTGCACGGCAACCGCACGTATCTCTTGCAGGACGACAACGGCCAGATCATCGAGACGCATTCGGTGTCGGCGGGGCTCGACTATCCGGGCGTCGGTCCGGAGCACGCGTGGCTCAAGGACGTCGGCCGCGCAGAGTACGTCGGCATCACGGACGACGAGGCGCTGAAAGCGTTCCACGACTGCTGCCGGATCGAAGGCATCATTCCGGCGCTGGAGTCGAGTCACGCGCTGGCATACGGCGCAAAGCTCGCGAAGACGTTGCCGCGCGACAAGGTGCTGCTCGTCAACCTGTCGGGCCGCGGCGACAAGGACATGCACACGGTCGCCGAGCGATCGGGCATCCAGTTCTAAGCCGCAGATGCGCACCGTTATCGACGAACCGATGTCCGCCGGCGCGCTGCAAGGCGCCGGCATCGACATTCGGAACCGCGATTTTCTCGCCGATGCCGCCTCCATTCCCGATGCGTCGATCGATCTGATCGTCGCCGACCCGCCGTATGGGCTCGGCAAGGACTACGGGAACGATTCGGACATGCTGTCCGGCGAGGCCTTTCTTGCGTGGACGTATCGCTGGCTGGACATCGCGATACCGAAGCTCAAGAAAAGCGGGTCGATGTACATCTTCTGCACCTGGCAGTATTCGCCGGAATTGTTCGTGTTCCTGAAGCGCCGGATGACGATGGTCAACGAGATCGTCTGGGACCGGCGCGTGCCGAGCATGGGCGGAACCACGCGCAAATACACGTCGGTTCATGACAACATCGGCTATTTCGCGGTATCGAAGGATTACTACTTCAATCTCGATCCGGTGCGCATTCCTTACGACGCAGCGACGAAAAAGGCGCGCTCGCGCAAGATTTTCGAAGGCAGCAAGTGGCTCGAGATGGGCTACAACCCGAAGGATGTGTGGTCCGTCTCGCGGCTGCATCGGCAGCACGCGGAGCGGGTCGATCATCCGACGCAAAAGCCGCTGGAAATCGTCGAGCGCATGGTGCTGGCAAGCTGTCCGCCGGGCGGCCGCGTGCTCGATCCGTTCATGGGCAGCGGCACGACCGCCGTTGCGTGCGCGCGCCAGGGCCGGCTGTTCACGGGCTTCGAGATCAACGCGGACTACTGCGCCATCGCGGAAAGCCGCCTGGCGAAGCTCGATGCGCCGCTGACCGCCGAAACCGAGACCGCCGAATAACGCGCGAGCCGCAGCTTCGTCGCTGATCGCGTCGAATGATCGACGCTAACGTATACGCTTACGAGAATTCCCATGTCCCGTATCAAGAACACTTTCGCGACGCTTGCCGCGCAAGGCCGCAAAGGGCTGATTCCGTTCATCACGGCGGGCGATCCGAACCCCGAGCAAACCGTCGAATTCATGCACGCGCTCGCCCGGGGCGGCGCGGACGTCATCGAACTGGGCGTGCCGTTTTCCGATCCGATGGCCGATGGCCCCGTCATCCAGCGTTCGTCGGAGCGCGCGCTGGCGCGCGGCGTCACACTCAAGCGCGTGCTCGCCGATGTGGCGCGCTTTCGCGAGACCGACGCCGACACGCCCGTCGTGCTGATGGGCTATGCGAACCCGATCGAACGCATGGGCGCGGACGCGTTCGCGCAAGCCGCGAAGCAGGCGGGGGTGGACGGCGTGCTCGTCGTCGACTATCCGCCCGAGGAAGCCAGCGATTTCGGCGCGACGATGCGCGCGGCCGGCATCGATCCGATCTTTCTGCTCGCGCCGACATCGACCGATGAACGCGTGGCGGCGGTCGGCAAGATCGCGAGCGGCTACGTGTATTACGTGTCGCTCAAGGGCGTGACCGGCGCGGCAAATCTGGACGTTTCCAGCATCGCGAGTAAAATCCCGGCCATCAAGTCGCAGGTGCCGCTGCCGGTCGGCGTCGGTTTCGGCATTCGCGACGCAGAGACGGCCCGCGCCGTCGCGGAGGTCGCGGACGCGGTCGTCATCGGAAGCCGGCTCGTGCAGTTGCTCGAAGAGGCGCCGCCGGACACGGCCGCCGCGTCGCTCACGAGCTTCATTGCGGAAATTCGCGCGGCGCTCGATTCCGCCAAATAACATTTAGCCGCCGCGGCCGTCCTCGACGGTGCGCGGCGCTGCCCCGATCAGTCAAGGAACAACGATGAGCTGGCTCGACAAACTGCTGCCGCCCAAGATCAAGCAAACCGATCCCAAGAACCGCAAGGGCATCCCGGAAGGGCTGTGGGTGAAGTGTCCGTCGTGCGAGGCGGTGCTGTACCGCAACGACGTCGAGGCGAATCTGCATGTTTGCCCGAAGTGCAGCCACCACATGCGCATCGGCGCGCGCGAGCGGCTCGACCGCTTGCTGGACCCGGAAGGCCGCTATGAGATCGGCCAGGAAATCGTGCCGGTCGACGCGCTCAAGTTCAAGGACAGCCGCAAGTATCCGGACCGCCTGAAAGAGGCGATGGAAGACACCGACGAAACCGACGCGATGGTCGTCATGGGCGGCGCAATCCATACGCTGCCGTGCGTGGTCGCGTGTTTCGAGTTCGCGTTCATGGGCGGCTCGATGGGCTCGGTGGTCGGCGAACGCTTCGCTCGCGGCGCGCGCAACGCGCTGGAGCAGAACGTGCCGTTCGTCTGCTTCACGGCGTCGGGCGGCGCGCGCATGCAGGAAAGCCTGCTCTCGCTGATGCAGATGGCGAAGACCACAGCCATGCTGACCAAGCTTGCCGACGCGAAACTGCCCTTCATTTCCGTTCTCACCGACCCGACGATGGGCGGCGTGTCCGCGAGCTTCGCATTCCTGGGCGACGTCGTGATCGCGGAGCCGAAGGCGCTGATCGGCTTTGCCGGCCCGCGCGTGATCGAGCAGACGGTGCGCGAGAAGCTGCCCGAAGGCTTCCAGCGCGCGGAATTCCTGTTGCAGAAGGGCGCGATCGACATGATCGTGGATCGCCGCAAGATGCGCGAAGAAATCGCTCAATTGATGGCGCTGATGACGCGACAGCCGGCCGATTCGGTGGCTTGACGCCGTAATGTGCCCGCGCCGCGCCGCGCGTGAACCGCGAGGTTCCGCGCGGCGTTTTTGCTTTTCCGACTACCGAACATGACCACATTTCCCACTCTCGACGCGTGGCTCGCCCATCTGGAAGCGGCGCATCCGGTCGGCATCGACATGGGCCTCGCGCGCATCGGGCGCGTCAAGGAGGCGCTCGGCCTGCGCTTCGACTGCCCGGTGATCACCGTCGGCGGCACGAACGGTAAGGGCTCGACGTGCGCGATCCTTGAAAGCATTCTGCTGCGCGCGGGCTATCGCGTGGGCTGCCATACGTCGCCGCACCTGCTGTCGTTCAATGAGCGCGCGCGCATCGACGGCGTTGAAGCCACCGACGCTGACTTGCTGGAACACTTCGAAGCCGTCGAGAAGGCGCGAGTCAGCTTACCCGATCCGGTTTCGCTGACGTATTTCGAATTCACGACGCTCGCCATCCTGCATCTGTTCGCGTCGCGCGGGCTGGATGTCGTGATCCTCGAAGTGGGGCTCGGCGGGCGGCTGGACGCGGTGAATATCGTCGATACGGACTGCGCCGTGGTGACGAGCATCGACATCGATCATGCGGACTATCTCGGCGACACGCGCGAGAAGATCGGCTTCGAGAAGGCGGGCATCTTCCGTCCGGGCAAGCCTGCCGTGTGCGGCGATCCTTCGCCGCCGCAGACGCTGATCGACCATGCCGCCGCCGTGGGCGCGGATCTGTGGCTCGTCGGCCGCGATTTTCGCTACGAAGCCCAGCCGGGCAACGAACGCCAGCAGTGGAGCTACATCGGCCGCACGCAGCGGCGCGCGGCGCTCGCTTACCCGGCGCTGCGCGGGGCAAATCAACTCATCAATACGTCGGCGGCGCTCGCCGCGCTGGAGGCGTTGCGCGACCGGCTGCCGGTGTCCGCGCAGGACATTCGTCTGGGGCTCGCGAACGTGGAATTGCCGGGGCGCTTTCAGGTGCTGCCGGGCAAGCCGCAGATCATTCTCGACGTGGCGCACAATCCGCACGCCGCCGCCGTGCTCGCGCAAAACCTCGGCAACATGGGCTATTTCCCGTACACCTACGCGGTTTTCGGCGCGATGGGCGACAAGGACATAGAAGGCATCGTGAAGCAGCTCGCGGGCGAGATCGACCACTGGAACGTGACCGCGCTGCCGACGCCGCGTGCGGCCACCGCCGACCGTCTGGAAGCCGTCCTGCGCGATGCCGGTGTCAACGACGGCCCCGACAGCAGCGTTGCACGATTCGAGACCCCGGCCGATGCATTTCGAGACGCGTTAAGCCGCGCGTCCGAAAATGATAGAATCGTGGTTTTCGGCAGTTTCTATACGGTGGCTGGCGTCATGGCCTACCGCAAATCGCAGCATCACTGAGACGGCAGGCCGTCTGAAGCTTCTCGCACCAAGCCATACATGGGACTTTTCTCGTTCGGCAAGAAAGACGACGCCCGCGCCGCGAGCGACGCATACTCCGATTCCCCGCGCGGCTCGCGTCATACCGCGCGCACGGAGCGCCGCACGCGCCGCACGGACCGTCCCGATGCCGACGCCATGATGCTCGACCCCACGCTTCCCGAGAAGCAGCGCGCGCGGCGCAGGCTCGTCGGGGCCATCGCGCTGGTGCTGGCGGCGGTCATCGTCCTGCCGATGGTGCTGGATTCGCGCCCCAAACCCGTCGCCGACGACATTTCCATCGATATTCCCAACCGCGCCGCGCCCGCCGCGAAGCAGTCCCGCGAGGCGAACGACGCGGACACGCAGGCAGGCGTCGCGCATGAGTCGCCCGCTGCGGCAACCGATACGGCGAACGTGGCCGCAGGCGTGACGCAGCCGCAACCGTCGGCTTCGGCGCCCGCTGCCACTGCGCAGGCGAAGCCGGAAGCGAAGGCTGAAAGCAAGCCGGCACCCGTTGTCAAGGAAGCCGCGAAGCCGCAGGCTCAAGCGGCCGCGGAAAAGGACACCACCGCGAGTCCGGCATCGAGCGCGGCGAATACGCCGTCGTCGCCGGCCGGCAGCCGCTTCGTGCTTCAGATCGGCACGTTCGACGACGACACGGCAGCGCAAAACTGGGTCAACAAGTTGAAAGCCGCGGGCGTGCCCGCATATCTCGAACATCGTCAGCAGTCGGATGGCTCGTCCCGCGCGTTGTTGCGCGCAGGACCGTTCCCGGATCGCGCGTCGGCGTCCGCCGCGCTCGTCAAGGTGCGGCAGGCGGGTCTGGCCGGCGGCAAGCGGTCGGCGTCGAACTAAGCGTCGATGTCGATGTTCACGAGCTTCGACTACGCCGTGATGGCCGTGATCGGCCTGTCCGCCTTGCGCGGCATGTGGCGCGGGTTGCTCGCCGAAGCCTTCGGGCTGATCGGCTGGGTCGCTGCGATTTTGATCGCGGGCCGGTTCGTGAGCGTGGTGGTGCCGTACATCCCGGCATACTGGCCGGGCGGCGCGCTGACTCAGTGGCTCGTCGCGTTTTTGCTGGTGGTCGGCGCGGTGCTGCTGCTGTCGAGCGTGTTGTCGGCGCTGCTCACGCGCATCACGGAAGTGACGGGCCTGCGCGGCGTGGATCGTTCGCTCGGGCTGCTGTTTGGCCTCGTCCGAGGCGCTATATTGGTGGTGATTCTGGTCGCGCTCGCAGGTCTGACCGAATTGCCGCAGAAGGATTTTTGGCGTCACGCGCTGCTGCGGCCCATGGCCGAGCAAGGCGTGCGCGAATTGAGACCGCTTCTCCCCGATACGCTCGCCGCGTATGTGCACGTCGCGCCGCAATCAGGCGACACGGCGCCAAGCGCCGCACAATAGACGAACGGCAGGCTACACGAGGAACGCGCGACGGCCACTTGCGCCGCCGAACGCGCCCGCTGGCGGGGCTCGTTCGACCTGGCGCGACGCCGGCACGCCTCTCTACCGTTTCGACTCTTTGAAGGACCATGCCATGTGCGGCATCGTAGGTGTAGTTTCCCAAAGCCCCGTCAATCAGCTCATCTATGACAGCCTGCTGCTCTTGCAGCATCGCGGGCAGGATGCGGCGGGAATCGCCACGGCGAACGGCAACAACTTCCACATGCACAAAGCCAACGGCATGGTGCGCGACGTGTTCCGCACGCGCAACATGCGCAGCCTGCCGGGCAACGTCGGCATCGGGCAAGTGCGCTATCCGACGGCCGGTTCGGCGTCGAACGAGGAAGAAGCGCAGCCGTTCTACGTCAACGCGCCGTTCGGCATCATCCTCGCGCACAACGGCAATCTGACGAACTGGATGCAGCTGAAGGACGAGATGTTCCGGATCGACCGCAGGCACATCAACACCGCGTCCGACACCGAAGTGCTGCTGAACGTCTTCGCGCACGAACTGCAACTGGCGAGCTCCGGCCTCGAACTCGACGAAGCCGCGCTGTGGAAGGCGGTCGCGGGCGTGCATCGGCGGGTGAAGGGGTCCTACGCGATCGTCTCGCTGATCGCGGGCTACGGTCTCGTGGCGTTTCGCGATCCGTTCGGCATTCGCCCGCTCGTGCTCGGCAAGCTGGAAACGTCGACGGGCGTCGAGTGGATGGTGGCGTCGGAATCGGTGGCGATCGAAGGCATCGGCTTCGAATTCGTGCGCGACATCGAGCCGGGCGAAGCGATCTTCATCGACGCAGACGGCAATCTGCACAGTCACCAGTGCGCCGAAAAGCCGGTGCTGAACCCCTGCATCTTCGAACTCGTGTATCTGGCGCGTCCGGATTCGTGCCTCGACGGCGTGCCGGTCTACAACGCGCGTCTGCGCATGGGCGACTATCTCGCCGAGAAGATCAAGCGCGTGCTGCCGGACGTGCCGATCGACGTCGTGATGCCGATTCCCGATTCGTCGCGCCCCGCCGCGATGCAGGTGGCCGCGAAGCTCGGCGTCGAATATCGCGAAGGCTTCTTCAAGAACCGCTACGTGGGCCGCACGTTCATCATGCCGGGCCAGGCTGTGCGCAAGAAGTCGGTGCGCCAGAAGCTGAACGCGATGGGCATCGAGTTCAAGGGCAAGAACGTGCTGATCGTCGACGATTCGATCGTGCGCGGCACGACATCGCATGAAATCGTGCAGATGGCCCGCGATGCAGGCGCGAACAAGGTGATCTTCGCGTCTGCCGCGCCGCCGGTGAAGTTCCCGAACGTGTACGGCATCGATATGCCGACGCGTGGCGAACTCGTCGCGCATGGCCGCAGCGACGAAGAAGTGGCGCGCATGATCGGCGCGGACTATCTGGTGTATCAGGATGTCGAGGACCTGAAGAACGCGGTGCGCGACATCAATCCGGCGCTGAAGGATTTCGAGGCGTCGTGCTTCGACGGTCACTACATTACCGGCGACGTCACGACCGACTATCTCGATCGCATCGAAACCGCGCGTCTCGCGCCGCAAGAGCAAACGGACCGCGATATCGCGGGCGAGGCGCTCGAAGGCGGTCCCGCGCGTTCGCAACTGCATCTGCAACTGTCGGTGGAATAAGCCTTCGTATTGGTTTCGAGAAGCCCGCTCGGTCGATCAGACGAGCGGGCTTTTTTGCGTCTGTGGCTCGCGCTGTGTCATTAACGCGCCGCTGCGCCACTGCCCCGGCGCGATGCCGAAGCGCTTGGAGAACGCATGCGTGAACGCGCTTTGATCCGCGAAGCCGACTTCAAGCGCGACGTGCGTGAGCGAGGCGCGCGGATCGGCGAGCAGGGTCAGCGCCGTGTCCAGACGCAGGCGATGCAGATAGCGATGCGGCGTTTCGCCGAACGCCTCGCTGAATAACTGGTGAAAGCGCCGCATGCCGAAGCCGCAATGCGCGGCGAGATCCGCGATGCGCAGCGGCTCGCAAAGATGCGCGCGCAGCCACCGGTCGATGCGCGCGAAGTCGAGGCCGCGCAACTCGGCATCGAGCGATGCGCCCGCGCCGGCCATCAAGGCGCCGCACAGATGCGTGGCTGCTTGCCAACCCAGACGCGCGGGCAGGGCGGCGTCGTCGGTAGGAAGGCGCTTGGCGACGTTCGCGACGAGCTGCGTGACCGATGAATCGAGATCGACGGTACGCGCGCGCTCGAAAAAACGCGCGGGCACCGCGACCGATGAAGCGGGAAGATCGAGCACGAGCTGGCGATTGACGCCTTCGGCCCAGTACTCGTGACGCGCGCCGGCCGGGATGATCCACGCGCGATGACGGTCGATGAGCGATTCGCCGCCATCCACCGCCATGCCCATTGCGCCATCGAAACCGAGCACGATCTGATGGAAGTCGTGCTCGTCCGACGCCTGCACCGCTTCATAGCGGCGCAGCGAAACGGTAGGGCGGGGGACCGGCGCGTTCATGCCGTCATGCTCAGACGTCGAGCAGTTCCACTTCGAAGACGAGCGTGGCGTTCGGCGGAATCACGCCGCCCGCGCCGCGCGCGCCGTAGCCGAGTTGCGGCGGAATGGTGAGACGGCGCACGCCGCCGACCTTCATGCCCTGCACGCCTTCGTCCCAGCCCCTGATGACCATGCCGCCGCCGAGCACGAAGGCGAAAGGATCGTTGCGGTCCTTGCTGGAGTCGAACTTCTGGCCGTCGGTCAGCCAGCCGGTGTAGTGCACGCTGACGGTCTTGCCCGCGACGGCTTCGGCGCCTTCGCCGACGGTGACGTCTTCATACTTGAGACCGGAATCGGTCGTGACTGTCGACATTGTTTGCTCCTGGTTGCACGGCTCTACGCCGATGGTCGAAACCACCATTGTAGAGCGTAGCAACGAAGCGAGTCAGGGCGATCAGGAGTGACGGCCGCGCGGATTCATGCGGCTGCCGATGCGCGGGCGGTTCGCGTTCATCGGCGAGCCGACCCGGGCGCCGACGTTCGGACTCACGCTCACGCCGAATTCCGGGCTGATGTACGAAGGCTCCATCGCATGACCCGGCATGACGTCACGCGTGTTCTTCCGCGCGAGCTTCAGCGCCCGCACGCGCACGTACGCCATCGCGATGAACGTCCACGGCGCGAGGTAGGCGAACTCGGGCACCGAGACCATCATCATGGTCCACGTCGCCACACAGCACTGGCGCAGGGCCATGCCGCGCGCGTCCCAGTCGAGCTTGAACGCGGGGTAGAGCATCAGCGCGCTGATGCCGACGAGACCGATCACGCCCGTGTTGACGAGCAGGGTCGAGAACAGGTCGGTGGAGCGGATATAGCCGAAGCCGATGCCGAATAGCTGGTTCAGCGGCGAAGCATGCACCCACAGGCGCAACGACTCGAAAAAGAGCATGGCGCGGTCGGAGCCCGACTCGTTCTTTCCTTCCAGTTTGTCCATCACCATCTGCTGGAACAGGTCGGCGATATAGTCCTGCAACACGAACGCGACCACCGCGAGCAGGAAGACGCCGATGAGCGCCTTGATCGGATTGATGCCGAGCTTGCGCATGCGAATGAGCGCGAACACCGCATAGCCGATCAGCACCGTCGACGACGTGCTCATCACGAGCGACAGCCCGATGATCCACACCGGCCAGCGCAAGCGCGCCGTCGCGTTGAAGTAGATCCAGAAGGGGAAGATGGACATGGCGTACATCGACGGTTCGCCGGTCAGCGCCTTGAGACGCTGTATCGACATGCCGCCCGCGCTCACGACCTGGAACGAGCTGCCGTTCACCGTGCCGTCCGAGCGCACGATGCCGCGGCCGAACTGGTCGCCGAACGCGCGGTTCGAGATGAAGTCGCCGGGCGAGCCCGTCAGCACGTAGAACACCACTTCATAGATGCCGTAGAGGGCGAAGAGCGTCACCGCCGCGAAGATCCACTGGTCCCACGTCGGCCGGTAGTAGTAGTACACGTACGCCGCGTACAGCACGACCGCCGCCACGTAGATGGACTGCGTGAACATGCTCTTGCGGAGGATGAACGTGACCGGATCCTTGTCGTCGACGAGCGCTATCTTGCTGAAGTCCGGATCGAACGGCGCCATCACGTCCGCGAGTTGCGTCGTGCAGAGCATCAGGAGCCAGACGAGGATGGCCGCGCCCACGAAGTGCAAGTAGTTCTTGCGCGAACGGCCGCCGAACAAAAGCACGAGCGGCACGGAAAGGAAGCACATGAGATAGCCGATCGTCGTGCCCTGAATGGACGGGAACACGAGGAACGACGTGACCGGCATCGCGAAAGCCCAGATGCGGTAGTACTTGTCGATCAGCGTTGCTTTGTCTTTCATCGTAGAGAGTGTGGCTGCGTCTTTTGTTTTGCCTGCCGTTGCCCGAAGGCCGTGCCCTGAAACGCAACGCCGCGTGGCAGGCACGCGGCGTTTCGCTCAGGCAATCATGCTGTGCTTCGAGACGACCATCAGTTCGCCGACTTGAAGCTGCTCGTGTAGGCCGCCGCGTAACCATACGTGCGGCGGTTGCTGCGACGCTTCGGAATGGCGTTGAACACCGAGCCGACCAGACGTCCGCCTGCGCGCTGCACCTTCTTCACGGTCTCTTCGATCTCCTCTTCGCTCTGGATGCCCGAGCGCAGAACGAGAACCGTCGAACCTGCATCGCTTGCGACGATGGCCGCGTCCGTGACGGCGAGGAAGGGCGGGGTATCGATGAGCACGAGGTCGTACTGATCGCTCAGGCGCGCGAGCATGTCGCGGAAGCCCGGCATCATCAGCAGTTCCGACGGATTCTCCGGGTAGCTGCCGCACGACATGAACGAAAGCCCCGGCACGCCGACCTGACGAATGGCCTCGGCCGTGCCCACTTGCCCCTTCAGCACTTCCGACAGACCGCCCGGATTCGACTGCTTGAAGAACGACGCGATATGGCCGCGGCGCAAGTCGCCGTCGATCAGGAGCACGCGCAGGCCGATCTCCGCGAGCAGCACGGACAGGTTCGCTGCGACGAAGCTCTTGCCCGCCGACGGAATCGGACCGGTCAGCATCACGATGTTGTTCGGCGCGTTCACGAGGTCGCGATACAGCTCCGTGCGCACCGCGCGCAGGGCTTCGACGGCCGGATCGTGCGGATAGCGCGTGGCGAGCACGAAAGCGTCGCGGTCGTTATCGCCGAGATTCGGCATGGTGATGTCATCGTGCGCTTCGCGCTTGACGTGCGGCAACGCCTTCGGCGCGCTGCCTGTCTGCATGCCCGAAGACCCAAGCGCGTGACCCACAGGCGACACCGAGATCTCGTGATCGAGCAACTGCTGCTGACGGCTGAAGAGCACCTCGCCGAGCACCGGCACCGAGAGGCGACGTTCGACGAACATCGGATCGGTGACGCCGATCATCGCGTGACGACGCAGGAAGATGAAGAACGTGCCGACGAAGAAGCCGAGGGCCGTGCCCGCGACGATCACGAGCGGCTTGTTCGGCTTCACCGGACGATGCGGACGCAGTGCGTTATCGACGATATGCGCGCCGCCGCTCGTGCTGGCGCGACGAATCGACAGCTCTTCGGCCTTGTTCATCATGCCGAGATAGACGGTCTCCGCGACGCGCGCATCACGCGTGAGCTCGGCGCTTTGGCGTTCCGAAGCGGGCATGCTGTCGAAGCGCGACTGGATCTGCTTGTTGGTCTGCTCGTATTGCGCGATCTGCTGATCGAGATTACGAACCTGCGGGCTGTCCGGCGTGAAGCGCTGCAACGCTTGCGTGCGTTGCAGTTGCAGCATCGCCAGTTGCTGCATCGAGGTGATGCTACCTTGCAGATACGCCTGCGCTTCGTTGATCGGCTGCACCGACTGCGACTTCGCGCGGAATGCGCTCAGACGGCCTTCGGCGTCCTTCAGATCGCGCTCGAGGCGCGGCAGTTCCGAGCGGATGAATTCGAGCGTCTTCGTATCGTTGGCCTGACGGCTCGCGACGGCGGCGGCGAGATACGCCTGGCCCAGCGCGTTCGCCACATCGGCGGTTTGATCGGGATCGTCGCCGTTATACGAGATTTCGACGATGCCGGTGTCCTTCGTGGACTCGGCCACTTTGATCGACTTCAGCAGCAGATCGATGGCATCCAGCGTGTTGTAGCGCGTGACCGTGAAGTGCACGCCCCGATGACCGACCGCGCCTTCGACGAGCATCGACACGCCGTGCGCCGAAGCGGGGCGGCCGATGGTGCCGCGCAACAGCACGTTGCCGTCCGGGTCTTCGAGCTGGAACTGATTGTTGTCGAGCAGCGTGAAGTCGAGCTTCGCGTCTTCGAGCGACGGCGGAACGTCGAGACGCGCGATGCGCAGATCTTCGCCGCCCCACGCGTACGACTTCATGCCGAACCATGCGGGCGCGAGATGGCCGCGCTGGGCGAACATGCCTGCGATCCAGCCGAGCACCGGCATGGTATGCGGCTTGACCTTGATGTCGAAGTGGAACTGATTGACGACCGGCTCCAGCACCGAGCGGCTCTTCATTACCGAGATTTCAGCCGGCGCGAGCTGAGTGACCGGCGTTTGCTGCTGCTGCGCCTGCATCTGGTTTTGCGGCGCGATGCCGAGCGCGTTCGGATCCGGAGGATCGACACGCACGACGACGTCGGCCGAATAGATCGGTTCCGCGAGGAAAGCGTAAGCGGAGGCGAGCGCAGCGGCCGCGACGATGAACACCAGCAACATGCCGATGTGATCGCGCAGCAGCTTGATCATGTCGCCCGCAGTGAATTCATTGTCGTCCTTGCCAGGACGCGAAGATCCGGAGTTGACGTATAGCGTGTTCAAAGGCGGCATCCTCTGTTCGAATGTTGAGCGTAGTTTTCCGGGCCAGACAAAAACGCAAAGCCCGCGCGGTTGGCCGCGTTACGTCGTTCGTGTGTGTATCCGGCGTGGCCGGGAGAGTCAAAGGGCGTCAGGCGGTACGGCTCGTCGAGTTGCGCCCGAACGAGAAGAGCGCGAATCGGCAAGGCGCTCTATCGATCTGCAACGGCAGGGTGTTCGCCCCACGCCGTGTGTGCGAATCGACACCATACGCCCAAAATACGTAGCGTCAGACTAATCTTCCGGACTCGAACTGCTTCCGTCTGTTAAGTAGCGAACCAAATATGAGCGTAATGACGGTTAGCGCACTTGCATCCGCGGCGCAACAGGCCATACTTACTGGTTTGGCCCGCGCGACATTCGTCACACATTACGTTTTTTCCGTTATGGCATGGGGTTCGCTTTGATGAAGTCGCGCACGACATTGAAGCGCGGCTTGCGCGTCTGTCCGTCGTCGTGAATGACGCCGTAGTTTCCGTCGCCGCCGAAGCGCTGGTCGTCGTAAAGCTCGTAGAGCGTGACGTTCTGAATGTCGTAGGTCTTGGCCGCCTTCACGAAGCCCGCAAGCGCGTCCTTGCCGGTCAGGAAGCCGCCCGGGTCCGCATGGTTCGGGCGCACGCCGAATTCCGTGATCCAGATAGGCTTGCCGTAGCTATCGCGCAGACGTTCGAGCACATTGACCTTCTTCGGGCCGGCCGCCGTGATCGAACCCATGTTCGAATACCAGTGCCACGCGGTGATATCCCATTGAGGGATGGGATGCCCTTTGGTTCCGTCCGGCTGGGTGCCGGCAAAGAGCATGTCCGTGAAGCCGTAATGCAGCCATCCGAAGGACGTGAGCAGGATCTTCGCGTCCGGGTTCGCTTCGCGTATGCCTTTGATGAGGCCGAGTATCGAGCCACGCGCTTTCATGAACCGCGCGTTGTCGTAATCCGACGGATGCTCGCCGCTGCGATCCGAGCCCAGGATGGTCCAGTTGTCGTACTCGTTGCCGACCTGATAGTAGGTGACGAGGCCCTTCAACACGCGCCCCGCCGTCTTGCCGAGCGCATAGCCGCGCTCGAAGGTCTCCTGCTCGTTCGCGCGCTTTTGCGGCTCGAACGGCGTCACGAGCGCGAGCACGCCGATGCAGGATTTCGCGGCCTGACGCGCGAAATCCGCGACGAGATGCGCGCTGTCTTCGCTCGACACGTCCTGCGCGTACATCGTGACGCCCAGATCGCGCAGTTGCGAAATCTGCAGGTCGAAGTCGGTCGTGCGATAAACGCCGCGATGTTCCAGATGACCGACGACGCCGTAGAACACGCCGTTCGTGCGATCACCGCAGTTCATCTTCGGGGCATCGGACGGTGCGGACTGCACCGCGCCGGTTCGCGCCTGCACCACGGCAGAGCCGCACACGAGCGCGCCGACCAACGAGATGGCAACCCACAGCCTTTGCTTCAACATGCATCCCTCATGAGAAAACCAGATCAGCCCGGAACATCGGAGTGCTGAGGCGATGCCGGATCGAACGCGCCGCGGCACGGCATGGCGGGCAGCATCACGTTTTGCGCTTGGGCGTCGAACGCTTCGCGCGAGAAGCGGCGACGGAAGCTGTTGGCCAGCGCGGTTATCGGCACATCGCGCGCGGCGAAGATGCGCTCGACGAACGCCTCGTGATCGCCGGGACGGAAGAGTAGCGCATTCGGCAAGTACGAATCGAGTCCGGAGATACGCGACACGACGATGGGCCGCTCGGCCAGCACCGCTTCGATCATCACGAGCGGCACGCCTTCGAAGGCCGACGGCAACACGAGCGTATCGCTTGCGACGATGTACGGCAGCACGTCGTGCTTCGGCCCGACGATGCGCACGCATGCGGACAAGACCGGGCTTGCATCGACCATCTCGGCAAGCCGCGCGGCATCCGGTCCTTCGCCGACGATCAGCACGACCGTATGTTTGAACGCGTCCGCGTGCCGCTCGATGGCTTCCATCAGGAAGTCTTGACGCTTCTGCTTGAAGTTGATGCGGCCGATATGCGCGATGATCGTCGTGCCATCGTCCGGCAAGCCCAACGCGGCGCGCGCGGCGGGCTTCGTCAGCATGGAACGGCTGAAGCGATCGTCGACGTAGTTTTCGAGGATCATCGTGCGCGCCTGTGGCGCGAGCGCGCGCAACTGGCCGCGCAGATGTTCGTTGAGCGTGACGAACTCGTCCGGCATGCGGTACAGCACGCGTTTGACGAGCCACTTGATCTTGTCGGTGACGCCGGCGTGTTCGGGCGCTTCATCGACGAGCGGCAAATAGCTCAGCGTCGGCACGCGCGCATAACGCGCGCCCAGCAGCCCCGCGAGGCCCGATGCAATCGTGCCCTGTGCAATCAGCAGCTTCGAGAGATTGAGCGTGCGCAGCGTCGCTGCTGTGGAGCGAATCGCGCCCAAGAGCGCAAATAGGTCGCCGCGAATGGACTCCGCCGTATAAGCGAGCCCGACGGTGCGGACCTTCGGATGCTGGCGGCTCAGATCGCTGACATAGCGGTAGAGGGCTGCGTTACTCCGCGGCACGAGAATGTGGAGCGTGTCGACATTCCCGCTCGAGATGAGCGCGAGCATGAAACGCTTGAGCATCTCCTCGTGCCCACCGTTGATGCCCGAATCGCAATAGATTCCAACGTTCACTGTGGTTCCCCTGTCGCACGCGTTGGCGCGCTTTGACATCTGCTTTATCGTCTATTTATGAACTGCATCAGCATTCGCGCGCTCTCGGTCCAGCGATACCGCTCCGCATGCGCGAGCCCACGACGTCGGAGGTCTTCGCTCAGTTGCGGCGAGTCCAGCAATTCACGCAGCTTCGCGGCGATGTCTTCCACCGAGAAGGGATCGCAGTAGATGGACGCATCGCCGCACGTTTCGGGCAGCGCGGCTGCGCGGCCGACGAGCGTGGGGCACCCATTGCGCATTGCTTCCAGTGGCGGAATGCCGAAGCCTTCATAGATCGAAGGGTAAAGAAAGCAGGCTGCATGCTGGTACAGCGCCTTGAGCTTTTCATCGCTCACGTAGCCCGCTTGCTTGATGTTCGGCGCGCTCGAGAGATCCTGCGCCTTGCCGAAGATCGTCGCATTCTTCATGCCGACGATCACAAGGTCGATGGAAGGATCGTTCAGGCGCATGAACGCTTCGACGAGACGCTTGAAGTTCTTCGTCGGATTCATGCTGCTCACGGCCAGAACGTAGCGGTTCGGCGTGAGTTTGAGGTCTCCGATGACCGACGTATCCGGCACGATGTGATCCAGATGGTCCGCCGCGAGCGGCACGACGCCGATTCGCTTCGGGTCCACGCCGACGTGATGCGCGAGACGATCACGCGAGAACTCGGAGTTCGTCATCACGCAGCTCGAAGTACGCGCGAGAATCCAGAACATCACGCGGTACCACATGCGGAATTTCCACGAGAAATGCGCGGGCGTGTCGAACACCGCGGCATCGTGCATGTAGATGATCTGGTTCGGCCGGAAGATCGAGCCCGAGTTGCTGAGATTGACGATGCGCGAGCGCCCCGCAAACAGCGGCAGCACGATCTGCTCCCAGAACACGCCCTTGCCGAATCCGAGTTCGACGGTCGGCACGCCGTCCACCGGCACGAGGCCCGGCTGCGGCGGCACCGCCAGCGTCACATGCGAGCCCTCGGGCAGCTTCATCAAGGCGGCGACGAGTTCGCGCGCGACGCGCTGCACGCCGGTAGTCTTCTGGCTCGTGAAGCGGCCGTTGTAGACGAGCTTGTTTGGGGCGAAGGAGGTATTCATGTCTTACGCGTCAGAACTGTGAATCGGAGCTCGTCTCATACGATGCCACTTCATTCGCGCCGAGCGGTTCGCGCGAATGGCGGTCCGAGCCGAACTCATACATCGAGAGCCATTGGCGGAAGATCGCGTCCATCGAAAAGCGTTTGCAAGCCGACGCGCGCGCTTCGGCGCCCATGCGAGCGCGCAACGCGGAGTCGTCGCGCAGACGCGCGATATAGCCTTCCATCTCTTCCTCGCTCTTCGCGACGAAGCCCGTCACGCCGTGCTGAACCACGTCGCGGTTTCCCACCACATCGGTGACGACTGCCGGAATGCCCGCCACCTGCGCTTCGATCAGCGCGATAGGCATGCCTTCCCAGCGCGACGTCTGCACATAGATGTCCAGTTCCGATGTCAGTTCGAGCGCGCGCTCGCGCGTCACCCAGCCGCTGCATTCGACCGCGCTCTTCGACTGGCCCGGCAGTTCTTCGACATTGCCGCCGATCCACAGAAACTTGACCTTTGGCGCATGCAAGTCGGTCGCGAGCTTCACGAACGCCTCGTGATTCTTCTGGTACGAAGCGCGGCCACTCATGCCGATGACGAGCTCGCCGCTCGTCTTCTCGATGCGCGGCGGAATCTCGGCCACGTTCACGCCGTTCTCGATCATCCGCGCGTCGGGCGGCCGGACCTTCGTTTCGATCTCGCGCAGCTCGCTCGTCGAACAGGCGACGATGGTGCCGCCCATGCGCGCCGCGATGCGCTCGAACGTGAGATACGCGAACTGCTTGGTAGGCGATACATCGCGGCGCAGGAACGAGAGTCCATGCGGCGAATAGAAGACGCGTGCGCGCGGCGCGGCGATGCGAGCAGCGATGCGGCCCAGCACGCCGGCCTTCGAGGAATGCAGATGCACGACCGACGGATCGCATTCGCGCAGCGCGCGCGCCAGATCCCGAACGCCGGTAAAGTCGTTTTTCGGATGCACTTCGCGGCACATGTTGACGTGCTTGAGCCTGACCGCAGGGTGGAAGAGCTTCTCGAAGTTAGCTGGGGTTTCCTGCCGGATGGAATGAAGGATCGTTACGCCGACTCCTGCGGCCGCTGCGCGGTTGGAAAGCTGGGTCAGCATCGAGAGAACCCCGCCTCCGAACGCTTCTGTTATATGGACGATCTCTTTCATGTTTGACTCTTCGAATAGCGTATTACCTGCGCCCCGCGGCAATCGCAATGGAGAAGAACAGCGGTCTTGTCGTTATCAATGGTCGGTAACCCACATATCGCCATGTGCAGCATGCTCTGACGGCAAAGGCGCATCCACGTTCAAAGGAAAACACAAAAAACAGAACTAGGCGCGCGGCATTGCTTATCGAGTGTGGTTTCGACCACTCGGTCGGAATGCGTTGCTGCGCACGCCGCCAGCCACTAGAACGTATCGTCTGTCTTCTGCTGTTGCCGCGTCCTTCGTGAGATGCGCCATCCCGTCAGCACTCGCCGTTCGTCCGAGCAGGCGAGTCAGGTAATGCTCAATCGATCTTTCCGGACAGATAACGCAGGTCCGTTCGCGCGCACGAATCGCCGCGCAAGCGAGGTTATCGAGTCTGCTTTAAAAAATCCGTGCGGAAACGTAAAGTCCATTTGTCATGCAATCAGTCGAAACCGACCGGTTCGACGATAGCCTGTGCCGACAGGCCGGGCATGTTGCGCATTGCCGTGCCGGCCGACCCACGCGGACTTTACTGATGATGGTGAAGTCAGTTGACTTCGGGTTCTGTTTTGATGTCGGACATGGTCCGTTGTGCAAAGGCTATTTCGCATACGTCCAGCAGGATACGAAGATCCTTTACCGGCACCGCAGCGGATTGCATACGCAAGTTTTCAGCGCGCTCGACCAGCCTTTGCACGCGTTCGAACGATAGGTCGTCTGGTTTCATGCCACCGCTCACAATAAGGATTGATACCTAGTACCTTAAGCCCCGAATCATGATCCGTCCGTGCGCTCGCCCACATACACCGGTGCAACTTTCGGAGTAGCAGGCAAGCAAGATGCAAACACTTCACCGAGCGACGTGCAGCTTTGGCATGTCGCCTGTGAAAGTTCTATAGCAGGACAGTGCAGGCAGAGTCGGGGTGCGAAGGAAAATCGGGGCTGTCAGGCAAGACAGCCCACGTGAAGACGCAGGAAACGGGCCAGGTCTCAACCCGCTCCACCGGGCGTCATGGGACGCTTCAGCAAGGGCACGCCTTCGAGATGCAGCGTGAAGGCCATGGCTGCCGCAATGGCCGTCTCCACGATGAGGACGGTTGCCGCCGCGCCCTGTTCGCCGAAGAGCATGGCCAGCACGGCGAGCAGGCTGAAGTTCAGAATCGCGGAGCCGATCAGCACCCGGCTGAAGTGCGACTTCATGCCGAGCGGAAGCATGGTCTGAACGCCGAAGAGATCGGTGAGGCCCGACATCAGCGGCACGAAGGCCATCCAGCGCAGCACATCGACGGTCGGTGCGAACTGCGGACCGTACAGCAGCTTCACGGCAAGCGGCGCGCCGAAGAAAATGCCCACGGAAATGAGCGAAACGATCGTGCCTTGCACGACGAACATCTTGCGCAGGAACGCGAACGCATCTTCGCGCGCGTGATGCATGAGGAAGCTCACGCGCGGATAAGCCGCCGTCTTGAGCGGTCTCAGCATGTTCAGCGCGGCGCGAATCAGCTTGTCCGCCGCGGCGAAGTAACCGCCCGCGACGTTGCCGGAGATGAACGTCAACAGCACGATGTTGCTCGACGCATAGATGTCGACGAGCGATGTCGCCATGAAGACGCTCCATCCGTCTTTCAGACGATCGATGACGGTCTTGAGCGAGACGTGAACGAAGTCGATATCGCGCCGGAAGTACAAGTAGATGCAGATCGCGATGCCCGAGCCGAGCGGCACGAGCGTGTTGACGAGCATGGCGTTGTTCACGTCGTCGTGATGACGCACGAAGAGATACATCGCGGGGATACTGAGCGCGCGGCCCACGAACACGAGCGCGCTGATCACGCCGAGGTCTTCCACGCCCTGGAAGTACCACGTGGGAATGAGCATCGAGCCGATGGCCATGCCGAAACCGACGAGCAGCAACTGGCGATTCTCCGCGAGCGTCGGAACGACGAACGTCAGCACGAGCAGCACGAGAAAGCCGGCTACCGAGAGCGCGATCTGCGCATACATGGTCTCCCAGAAGATCTGGGAACGCACCGCGCGGTTATCGCGATTGATGGATATCTTGGGTGTGGCGGTCAGTGAGAAACTGAAATTCGTGAGGGTGATGAAATAGGCCGTGAAGGCCATTGCGAACGAAAGCCGGCCATACTCGCTCGGGCCCAGAACGCGTGCGAGCCACGGCAGCGTCAGGAGCGGTGCGAGGTACGTCGATACCTGCAACGTCATCAGAATCGTGAAGTTCTTTCGAAAAGATGCCATTGAGCGATTTTTCCCGGCTTGAGTGCTGCGCTTGATTTCGATGACGCAAAAAATGCTGACTCATACGTGACCCATGCATGTTCGCCCTTTCGGCGAGCCATTGCCTGACAACGCATCGGACGAATAGTTTCGTCGGACGCGCGCGTTGCAGCGGCAGGACGTAGGCCGAAGAAGGTGAAGCACCCGCGTCGTGGCCTGACGGCGAGTGAGCGAAGGAACATGCGAGGTAACGATGCAACGACATGACCGAGTCGCGTCAGTATCGCACCACGGGGCACGAGTATGACGCGGACACAAGTAACGCGTATTTAACAGGAAAAAAAAGAATTGTTCAGTGGGTTGCCACACGCACGAACCGGCGCGCGTGTGCATCCGCGACGCAAAGAGAGCGAAGCGCTGGGATGGAAGCCTCGGCGAGGATGTCGACTGAGCAGCGTCCCGTGCGGCGATACATGGATTCGCGCTTGCGCCCGATGAGCGAGCGCGCGTCGAGGACATAAAGTCATTGCGCTATCGAGAACCGCAGCATAGACCTTTCTCTGAAGCCGCGACGTTCGACGACGCACGCTCGCCGCACGGACGTGCATAAAACGCAAGGCGAAAGCCGTGTCACGCACGCCGCTTGCTCATCGGGCAGGGGATTGCCGCGAGCCGGGATGGACGCAAGTGGCGCTGTTTCTCGCCGCATGCGCGTTCGGCGCTCACATATAATGGGCTGACGATAGGGCTACACAGATTGGCCACACGGCTTGCATCGCTCAGGGCGCTCATCGGCGACCGGAACGCATCGGCTTCAGCGTCATCAACTGCAACATCGATACATGCAAGGACTAACAACCGTGACCACGTCTTTCTCAAGTACGGTCGAACGCACAGGCGCGCAGTCCGGCGATCCGGTCGTCGCAGGTAACGACGGCGTGCTGGTGCTGGACGCGGCGCTGCGCTGCGTCTCGGCCGATGCCACCTTCGCCCATCTCTTCGAACTGGACGCCGCGGGCCTCGCCAATCGCGCGCTCGCCGACACGCCGCTGCCCAAGCCGCTCGCGGCCGCGCTCGGCGAAGCCGCGGACGCCGCGCTCGCCGGCAACGGCATCAGCCGCGCGCGGGTGACGTTCGATGACGATGCCGCCTCGCGCAGCTTCACCATTCTCGCGTTGCCATCGGCAGGGGCGGTGACGGTCGTGGTCTCGCCATCGGCCGATGCGTCGCAGGACGTGGCGCCCGGACGCATCGCGCATCTTCGGGCGGAGGCCGCGCTCTTCATGCGCGATCACGTGCTGTCCATCGTCTCGCATGACCTGCGCGGGCCGCTCAATGCCATTCACAGCTGGGGCTACGTGCTCGAACGCAAGGTCGACGCCAAAGATCCCGCCGCGCAACGCGCGCTGACGGGCATTCGCTCCGGCGTCGAGCAGCAGGTCAAGCTGATCGAGCAATCCGTCGATACCACGCGCGCCGAAACGCGTGCCGTCGCGCTCTCGCTGGCGCCGGTGGCCGTGCGACCGCTGCTCGACAAGAGCGTGACGCTCGCGCGTGCAAGCATTGCGCGCTCGCGTGGCATCGGCTTCGCGGTGGAATCGTCGTTGGCCGAAGAGCAGGTCGAAGGCGATGCCGAGCGTCTCACTCAAATGCTGTGGCTCATGCTCACGTTCGCCGCGGAAGCGAGCGCGCGCGACGCGAGCGTGCAAGTGTCGAGCGTCATGGAAGGCGGCATGTGGCGCACGGACGTGCGCTTCACGACATCGGCGCAGGCGCTGACCGATGCGTCCTCCCCGCACGCGCTCGAAGCGTTCGCGCGCAGGCAGGCGCTCGAGCCGCGCGAGGCCGGTCGCATCGCGTGGGGGCTCGCGCTCTGCAAACGCGTTGCCGAGGCGCACGGCGGCGGCTTCGAGCACGCGAATATCGTCGACGGCCAGGAGGCCGTGCTGTCGGTGCGTATCGCGGTCGCAGGAATGTAAGTTGACTTTCGATTACCTGTCGCCCATATACTGACACTTTCCATTTTCGAAGAGAGTTGCTTTGGCTCAGGTTGTCGCGCTGATCGGCGCATTGTTGTTGGTCGCTCTCAACGGCTTCTTCGTTGCGGCGGAATTCGGCCTCGTCAAACTGAGGGCGACGCGCGTCAAGGCCATCGCGCGGACCAACGGCTTGCCCGGCCGCTTGCTCGCCAAAGTGCACGGGCAGCTCGACGCCTATCTCTCCGCATGCCAGCTCGGCATCACGCTGGCATCGCTCGGGCTCGGCTGGATCGGCGAACCAGCATTCGCCGCGTTGCTGCATCCACTCTTCGCGCTCGTCGGCGTGCATTCGGAGCAGGTGATCGAGTCCGTCTCGCTGTTCTTCGCGTTCTCCGTCATTTCGTTTCTGCATATCGTCGTCGGCGAGCTCGCGCCCAAGTCGTGGGCCATTCGCCGCGCCGAACAGGTGGGCTTGTGGCTCGCCACGCCGCTCTACGGTTTCTACTGGCTCATGTACCCGTTCATCTGGGTGCTGAACACGAGCGCGAATCTCGTGCTGCGGCTTTTCGGCATGTCGGCTGAGCACGGCCACGACGCCCAATATTCGACCGACGAACTCAAGCTGATCCTGCGCGGCCGGCGTCATGGCGGCGCGTCGTCGTATAACGCCGACGAGTGGAACACCATCGCGCATTCGCTCGATTTCAGCCGCATGACGGTCTCCGATCTGATGCGGCCCGCGCACGAACTCGTCGGCCTGCGCAACGACTTGCCCGCCCGCGAGAATCTCGCGATCATTTCGCGGCATCGCTTCAGCCGCTATCCGCTGTATGCGGACGCTTCCGGCGAGCGCGTGATCGGCATGGTTCATCTGAAGGACTTGCTGTTGGATCGCGGGCTAGCGAGCCGCACGTTCAGCTTCAGCATCACGAAGGACGCGAGCAAGCTGGAGAAGCTCTCGCGCTATGCGCGGCCGGTGCAGTACGTCGCGCCGAATCTGTCCGCGCTCGAACTCTTCCGGCGCTTTCGCAAGGGCGCGCCGCATCTCGCCATTGTCGGCAGGAAGGGCGCGAAGCCGATCGGCTTCATCACGCTCGATAACCTGCTCGGCGCGCTCGTCGGCCAGATTCACGATGAATTCCGCCAGGGCGACGCGGACTGGTCGCGCATGGACGACGGCACGCTGATGGGCAAGGGCTCATTGCCGGTGGTGTCGCTGGAGCGCGCGCTCGGTATCGATATCGACGAAGGCCGAGCGGAGTCGGTCGGCGGGCTCGTCATCAACGCGCTGGGCGATCTGCCGTCGGAAGGGCAGCGCGTGGGCTTCGATCGCTTCGATATCGTCGTCAAGAAGATGAACGGGCCGAGAATCGTGCTCGTTCGCGTGTATCCCCGCGAAGAGGCGCTCGAAGGGGCCGAATAACGCGTGGCCGCGAGCGGGCGCTCGCGGCCATCGCAACATCGACCTATCAACCGCCCGGAACGCCTTCCTCCACGAGCAACGCGACCGGCATCACGCCGAGCACGTCGCGCACGAACAACCGCTCGCCATCGGCCTTCGGCGCGTTGGGACTGAGCCAGTCGAAGAGCGCGCGCGAATGCAGCGCTTCCGGCAGCACGATCGACGTATCGCCCCAGACCGAAGGCTCGACCAGCGGCACATCGCGCTTATCGCCGAGCAAACGCGCCGCATGCCGGGTCGCGACGACGATCGCATACGCGCTGCCCGCATGCCGCGCATAGGCGATCACATGCTTCGCGTGTTGGCCCTGCACGGTGAGCGGCACGTAGTCGCCCTGCGCGAACAGCGACTCGCAGTGCTTGCGCAGCGCCAGCGCTCGCCGCACGAGCCCGAGCTTCACGCGCCCGTCGCGCCAGTTTTCCATCTGCTCGGACGGCGGTCCTTTTTCGTCGATCTCTTCGAGCCACTTGCGGCGCAGCGCGTAATCCACCGGACGCCGATTGTCCGGATCGACCAGACTGAAATCCCACAGCTCGGTGCCCTGATACAGATCCGGCACGCCCGGCGACGTGAGCCGCAGGAGCGTCTGCTGGAAGCTGTCGATGGCGCCGAGCGGCCCAAGGCGCTCGACGAACTTCGATAGCTCCTGAAGAAAGCCGCTGCGGCGCTGCGGCGCGACGATATCGAACAGGAAGTCGCGGCACGCCTGCTCGTAGGCTTCGTCGGGCGCGAACCAGCTCGTGCGCAGCTTGCCTTCGCGCAATGCCTTCAGCTGCCATTGCGCGACGCGTTCGGCGAGTTCCTGCACGCCCGCTTCGTCGTCTGGCGAGAGCGTGAGCGGCCAGCAGCCGACGAGCGTCTGATAGAGCATCGATTCGGCGGCGGGACCGGGCGCCCAGTCGTGGCTGTCGCTCGTTTCGTTGTGGCCGCCGTTCGGGCCGCGCCGCAACGGCGCGTTCAGCGTGGACCACGCCTTCTGCGTCGCAGCCCATTCGTCGGGAATCTCGCTCAATGCGGCGATGCGCGCGCGCACGTCCTCGCCGCGTTTGTGGTCGTGCGTCGCGGTGCAAAGCATCGCGTGCGGGAAGGAGGCAAGCCGCTCGCGATTGGCCTTGTGGAACTCTTCGAGCGACAGTGAAAACTCGCCCGGATCGGCGCCCACTTCGTTGCGCGAGATGAGGCGGCCGTAGCGATAGCACGCCGTATCCTCGACCGCCTTCGCCGCGACAGGCGAGGTGAGTTGCGAGAACAACGTCTGCGCCGCGCGCCGCTGCGATCCCGCGGATGCCTGCGGGTTCTGATTCGGGTTCTGGCCTTGACCCGCGTGAACCTGCGCGTGATTGCGGTCGCGATTGCGTTCGGCCGCGCGATCCCGCTGACGGTCGTTCTTGTCGCCGCGCTCGTGCTGCGCGCCGTCGTCGGGCAGCTTGCCGCCGAGCCATTGCGCGACTTGATCGAGTATCACGTGATCCGCGCGCGCCAGCGACGCGCGGGCGGCTTCGAGCGCCTGCGAGAAGTAGCGCTCGTCTTCGGGACTGCGCACGCCGCCGACCGGATAAATGCGATACACCGGGAAATGGACGACGAGTTCCGCCACCACGCGGCGAATCGACGTGAACGTGTAATCGCGCGTGGTCTGCGCATCGCGTGCAATGCGATGCAGCGCCCGCGTCACGCGATCCAGTTCCGCCGACAGGTTCTCCGCGAGAATCTTGCGGCGCGCGATCAGCGCCTCGTCCGCGAATTCGCTGCTCTTGCCCGTGATCTCGGCCCACAGCGCGGCAAGCGGCTCCGCGCCCGCCGGATCATGCAGGAGCGCGCCGACGTCGTTCATGAAGTCGTAGCCGGTCGTGCCGTCCACTTGCCAGTCGCGGCGCAAGGGCTCGCCGCGCGCCAGAATCTTCTCGACGACGAAATACGTGTGGCCATTGCCGTTGCGCAACGCTTCGGGCCGCTCCGCCGACAGTTCTTCGAGCCGCGCGCGCAGGCGCTGGCAATACTCGCGCGGTTCCGCGAGACCATCGACGTGATCGATCCGAACGCCGTCGATCAGCCCTTCGGTGAAGAGCCGGAAAATCAGCGCATGCGATGCCTCGAACACTTCCGGCCGCTCGACGCGCACGCCGCCGAGCGTGCTCACGTCGAAGAAGCGCCGCCAGTTCACTTCGTCCGCTGCCGTGCGCCACCATGCGAGCCGGTAGTGTTGGCGCTCCAGCAGCCGGTGCAGACGCTCGCGGCCCGCCGGCGTTTGCGGCGAATGCGCGGCGAGCACCGCTTCGATCGCGGCGCGGCCGCCTTCCGTGTTCGCGATGGTCACGAGCGCCGTGCGCGCGTCGGCGGCGCGCGGCTGATCGACGGGCTGCGTCGTCAGGCCGGCGAAGCGTTGCGCAAGCTCGGGCGCTTCCTGAAGCACGGCGGGGTAATCCACCGGACACACCGGGAACACATGCGAGTAATACTCGATGACGAAGCGGCCTTCCTCCTGACGATACGCGAGCTTGATCTTGCCGCCTTGCAGCTCTTCGCCGTAGGCCGCGCCCAGAAAAGGCGCGAGCACCTTGCCGCGCAGCGCGGGATCGGGCGAGTGCCAGTCGACGTCGAAGAAGCGCGCATGCGCCGCGTGGCGTCCCCATTCGAGGATGTCCTGCCACCACGCGTTCTCCGATCCGCCGACGCCCATGTGGTTCGGCACGACGTCGACGATCAAGCCCATGTCATGCGCGCGCAGCTTTTCGACGAAGCGGCGCAAGCCTTCCTCGCCGCCGAGCTCGGGGTTGACCTTCGTGTAGTCGACGGTGTCGTAGCCGTGCGTGGAACCGGAGGTCGCGGTCGTGATCGGCGACGCATACGCGTGGCTCACCCCGAGCGACGCGAAGTAGTCCACTTGCGCGGCGGCGTCGTCGAAGGTGAAGTCCTTGTGAAGCTGAAGCCTTAGCGTGGAGCGCGGTACGGTCATGGTGTTTCGGATTTGGGTGTGTCTGAGTTGTCAGGGCGCACGGCGCGCTTGCGGGCTGATTCGACGGCGAGCAGACGGTCGCGGAACGCATCGTCGTTCATCATCTCGTCCACCGGCAGCGCGAGACGCCGCCGCCAGTTCGGATGCTCGTCGATGGAACCGGGCAGATTCGGCTGCTCCACGAGTCCGAGCAGGTCTTCGAGCGGATACGTGACGAGCGGCGCGGGCGTCATGCCGACGAAGGCCAACGCCTCGTCCACGGGCGCGTTGTCGACGGAAGGCGGCGGCACGTCTTTCGGCGCGATGCCGGCTTCCTGGAACGCCTGCCACAGATGCCCGCGATCGACGCCGCGCTCTTCCATCGCCGCCTCGACCGGATCGCGGCCATCGGCGCGCGCCATCGTCTGGCCGATCTTCGAGCGCCATTCGATGTCTTCGCCGCGCCACCATCCGTTGACGGTCGGCAGGTCGTGCGTCGTCGTCGTTGCCGTCACGCCATCGCTCCACTCGCCCGGCGGCTTGAATCCTTCGCCATCCTGAGCACGTTCGAACCAGAGTACACGTATGCCTAGCAAACCCTGCTCCTGCAAGCGCTCGCTGAAGCCCGGCGGCACGGTGCCGAGGTCTTCGCCGACCACGATCGCGCGATGCCGCCACGATTCCAGCGCGATCAGCCGCAACAGGTCTTCGAACGGATAGCGCAGATACGCGCCGTCTTTCGCGCTTTCGCCTTCGGGCACGAGCCAAAGGCGGCGCAGCCCGAGAATATGGTCGATGCGGATGCCGCCCGCGTGCGCGAACGCGGCGCGCAGCATGTCGATGAACGCGGCGAAGCCCTGCATGCGCATGGCGCGCGGCGAGAACGTCGTGAGGCCCCACGACTGCCCGGCCTGATTGAAGAGATCGGGCGGCGCGCCGACGGACACGCCGGTCAGCATGTCGTCGCGATACGACCACGCGTGACTGCCCGCGCTATCGCAGCCGACCGCGAGATCCGCCACGAGACCGACCGCCATGCCCGCATCGCGCGCAGCATGCTGGGCGTGCGCGAGTCCCTTGGCCGCGAGCCATTGCGTGAAAAGATAGAAGTCCACTTCGCGCCGATGCGCCTCGGCGAACGCGGTCACCGCTTCGCTGCGCGGGTCGCGCAGTTCCTCGGGCCAGTTGCGCCAGTGGCCTTCGCCGTTCTGCGCGATCTGTTCGGCTTGCAGCGCCTCGAAGCGCGCGTGGTCTAACAGCGCGCGGCCGCCTTTCTCGACGAACGATGCGAAGTCCTTTGCAAAGGGCGAATCGTCGTCTTGCGAGAAGCCGTCGAAGAGGGCGCGCAGCACGGCCACGCGCGCTTGCATCAAACGCGGCCAGTCGATCAGCGGCAGTCCTTCGAGCGCGGCGAGTTCATCGGCGACGCCGGCTTTCTCGATCGCGGCGCGTGCAGCCGGCGCGCCGAGCACGGCGGCCGGATCGATATGCGCGATGTTGACGAAGAGCCGCGACGACGGCGAGTACGGGCTGCACTTGTTCGGCTCGGCGGTGAACATGGCGTGCATCGGACTGATGGCGAGCGCGTGGCTGCCTTGCTTCGCCGCCTGCGTCGCGAGCGAGGCGAGCGCGGTGAAGTCGCCCACGCCGCCGTCGCCGTTGCGGCGCAAGCCATACACTTGCGCGGCGATGCCCCAGAGCGGCGGCGCGTGTTCGGTGTCGCCGGCGTCGTCCTGCAACGCGCGCCATGCGTCATCGACCGTATAGCAGCGCGTCGGCGCGACAGCGAGCGTCGTGCGATGGTCGTTGATGACGAGCGTGTGATAGCCCGGCTCGGCAATCGGCGCGAGCAGCGCGGTTTCGCCTTTGGGCGACGTGAAGCGCCCGTCGATGATCTCGCCGTTCTCAAGCTCGACGCGATAGCGCGCGCCCGATTTCGCCGCCGCCGCCGGCAGCGCGATGCCGCGATCCACTTCCGCCGTGATGAGCGGCGGCAGCTTGCGGCCGCTCATTTCGGCATCGACGGCGGCCATGCTTTGCTTGATCTGCGTGGCGTTGCCGCACGGCAGGCCGAGCTTTTCGAGCAGGATGCGCAGCGTGTTTTCCGGCACCCGCTGCGTCTTTTTGTGCGCGTCCTGCCACTCGACTTCGAAACCCGCGCGCTCGGCGAGGGTTTCGATCGACGAGCGCGGGCGCTCACTTTTGCCTTGATTCGCGGCGCTCACGAGCGTTGTCCTTCAGTCGGTTCGAAGCGGCGCGCGTCGTGCGCGGTCGCGTATTCGTTCACTTCGCCGGTCAGCCACGCGACGAACGTGCGGCCGCCCAGTTCACCCTTGGCCGTGCGATCCTGCGCGCGCGGCGGCGTCTCGAAGATCACCTTGCCTTGTGGTGCATCGGAAGGTGCATCGGAAAGCGCGACGGGCGCATCGGCCAAGTTCAGCGCGATAGTGAGCGTCTCGCCGTCGCCGAGCTTCCAGCGCGCGACGAGCGCCTTCTCGCCGAGCACGTTCGCGCCGAGCGCCTTCGCGCCTTTCAGACGCGGCGTGATGAGCTTCGCGCGCACCGTCAGCCCCGAGCGATAGAAATGCAGCCATTCGAGGCGATCCAGTTCGTCTTCCTTGTTCGCGATGTTCGGCGAGGACATCTCGAATGTGCGCTTGTCGTTCGGATCGGGAATCTGCGCACGGCGCTTTTCATCCGTGAACGCGGAGAACTTCGCGAATTCCTTGCGACGTCCTTCGCGCACGGCGTCGGCCAGTTCATCGTGATAGTCGGTGAAGAACAGGAACGGCTGCCTGGAGCCGTACTGTTCTTCCATGAAAAGCATCGGAATTTGCGGCGATAGCAGCAAAAGGCCGGTGGCCGCATAGAGCGATTCGTCGTCGGTCAGCGCGCGCAGGCGGTCGCCCATCGCGCGGTTGCCAACCTGATCGTGATTCTGCAGAAACATGACGAAGGCCGTGGGCGGCAAGTGACCGCTCGGCTCGCCGCGCGGGGCGCCGTCGTGAATCGGCGACGGATCGCCCTGATACACGAAGCCTTCGGACAGCACGCGCGCGAGCTTTTGAATGGGCTCCTCCGCATACGCGCCGTAGTAGCTCTCGTTTTCGCCCGTGAGCAGCACGTGCAGCGTGTTGTGCGCGTCGTCGCTCCACTGCGCGTTGAAGTGGTTCTCGAGCAGGCTCGCCGTGTTGTGCTCGTTCTCGAGCACCAGATGCACGTGACGTCCCGCCTCCACGGAACTGCGCACGCGGTCCGCAAGTTCGCGCAGCCATTCGTCGTCGTTGATCGCATGCACCGCGTCGAGGCGCAGGCCGTCGAAACGGTACTCGTTGAGCCAGTACAGTGCGTTGTCGAAGAAGAAGTCGCGCACTTGCGGACGTTCGAAGTCGATAGCCGGGCCCCACGGCGTGTTCACGCCTTCGCGGAAGAAGGTCTTCGCGTAGGCGTGCAGATAGTTGCCGTCCGGGCCGAAGTGGTTATAGACGACATCGAGAAAGACCATGAGACCCAAGCCGTGCGCGGTGTCGATTAGCTGCTTCAGTTCTTCCGGACGGCCATACGCCGAATCGGGCGCATACGGTAGCACGCCGTCATAGCCCCAGTTGCGCGTGCCGGAGAAGTCGTTGAGCGGCATCAGTTCGATGGCCGTGACGCCGAGTTGCGCGAGTTCCGGCAGACGCGCGGTAACGCCCGCGTAGCCGCCCATCGCGCCGACGTGCAGCTCGTAGAGCACGGTCTCTTCCCACGGCCGGCCGTGCCAGTTGGTATTCGTCCAGCGATACGCGCGCGGATCGACCACTTCGCTCGGGCCGTGCACGTCTTGCGGCTGAAAGCGCGAGGCCGGATCGGGCACGGCGAGGTCCGCATCAAGACGATAGCGATACAGCGTGCCCGCGCCGCCATCGGCTTCGGCTTCGAACCAGCCGTCGCCGGCCGGCTGCATGTCGACGAGGTCGGGCGTCGTGTTGCCGGGGCGTTGAATCTCCACTTGAACGTGGTCGCGCGAAGGCGCCCAAAAGCGAAAGCGCGTGCGCGGATTGTCGCCCGCCGCGCCGGTGAGATGCGCGCCGAAAGGAAGGCAATGCGCGTGGTGATGCTGATGAGGATCGATCGGACGTTCGGACATGATTGAGTGCCAGGTTTGCTTGTCGCATTGCCTACGGTGGAGCGTGCCGCGCGAGCCTCGACGTCGTGCGTCCGACGTGGCGCTACTGCGTCGAATCGGTCTCGTGTGGCCGGTTCGACGGCAACGTGCCGGGGTCCGGCGGCAGCGCGGTCAGAAGTCGCGGGCCCTGATGCGCGCCCGCCATCCAGACAGCCTGCCAGTCCGCTTGGCCCGACGGCTGCGCCAGCAGCACGACGATGCTATGCGCTTCCAGCTGCAGTTCGCTGCCCACGAGCGGCCGTTCGACGGCGTCAGGTTCCGCGCTGTCTAGCAGCACGTTCCATTCCAAGTGCGGCGCGGGCGGCGCGAACGCGAGCGGGCTCGCGGAGCCGTTGATCATGATGAGGATGACGTCGATTTCGCTGTGGATGCCGGGTCCCGCGCGACGCAAAGTCAACGCGCGGCCTTCGGGGTCCTGCCACGCTTCGATGGCGAGCGCGTTGCCGCGTTCGTCGAACCAGCTGACGTCGTAGAGGCCGGGCAGCACTTCGCGGTCGCCGTAGAGAAAGCGCGTTTCGCGCAGCACCGGGTATTTTTTGCGCAGCGCGATCACGCGCGCGACGAACTCCGTCATCTCCACGCCGCGCGGGCTTTGCGCCGCGTCCCAATCCATCCACGACAACTCGTTGTCCTGACAGTACGCGTTGTTGTTGCCGCGCTGCGTGCGCAGGAATTCGTCGCCGCCGAGGATCATCGGCGTGCCGAGCGAGAGCAGCGTCGTCGCGATCATCGAACGCGCGAGACGCGCGCGGATGTCGAGGATCTTCGGGTCGTCGGTCGGGCCTTCCACGCCCCAGTTCGCGCTGAAATTCTCGTTGTGGCCGTCGTTGTTGCCTTCCTGATTCGCTTCGTTGTGCTTGTGCGTGTAGGCGGTCACGTCGGCGAGCGTGAAGCCGTCGTGCGACGCGACGAAGTTCACCGACGCCCACGGCTTGCGAAAGCGCCGGTTGAAGAGTTCCGCCGAGCCCGTGAGACGCGCGGCGAGATCCGGCCGCATGCCGGCGTCGCCGCGCCAGAAGCGCCGCACGCCGTCGCGGAACTTGTCGTTCCATTCCGCGAAGCCCGGCGGATGATTGCCGACCTGATAACCGTCCGGCCCGATATCCCACGGCTCGGAAATGAGCTTGCGCGTGGAGAGAATCGGGTCTTGGCGGATGGCGTCGAAGAAGCCCGAGCCCGGATCGAAGCCATGACCTTCGCGCCCGAGCGTGACACCGAGATCGAAACGAAAGCCGTCGATGTTGAACGCCGTGCACCAGTAGCGCAGCGAATCCATCACCATTTGCAGCACGCGTGGATGCGAGAGATTCACCGTGTTGCCGCAGCCGGTCTCGTTGATGTAATGCCGTTCGTCGCCGGGAATCAGACGATAGTAGCTGGCGTTGTCGAGCCCGCGCCACGACAGCGTCGGCCCGAGTTCGCTGCCTTCGCAGGTGTGGTTGTAGACGACGTCGAGTATGACTTCGATGCCTGCCGCGTGCAGTTGCCGCACGGCGATGCGCATTTCGTTGAGCCGATGCGTGGACAGATACGTGGGCTCGGGCGCGAAGAACGCCGCGGTGTTATAGCCCCAGTAATTGCGCAGTCCGCGCTCGATGAGGAAGCGGTCGTTCAGAAACGCGTGCACCGGCAGGAACTCGACGGCGGTGATGCCGAGCTTCTGCAAGTGCTCGATGAACCACGGCGAGGAGAGCGCCGCGAACGTGCCGCGTTCGTGCTGACGAATATCGCCGCGCAGCATGGATGCGCCGCGCACATGCGTTTCGTAGATGATGGTTTCGCCCCAGGGCGTATCGGGGCGCACGTCGCGGGACCAGTCGAAGGCGTCGTCGGTGACGATGCACTTGGGCATCGCGGGCGCGGAATCGCGGCGGTCCATCGACATGTCGAGCCGGTTCGAATGCACGCGATAACCGAAGAGCGCATCGGACCATCGCCACGGGCCGACGAGCTTCTTCGCGTACGGATCGAGCAGCAGCTTGTGCGGATTGAAGCGATGCCCGTGCTGCGGCTGATACGGCCCGTGCGCGCGAAAGCCGTACACGGTGCCGGGATGCGCGCCCGGCAGATAGCCGTGCCAGATTTCGTCGGTGCATTCGGGCAGGTCGAAGCGCATCAGCTCCTTGCGGCCGGTGCTGTCGAAGAGACACACCTCGATGCGGTGCGCGTTCGACGAGAACACGGCGAAGTTGACGCCCAAACCGTCCCAGTTGGCTCCGAGCGGGTACGGAGCGCCCGGGAGCAACTTTTCGGGGAGTGCGTTCGGCATAGTGGTTTTTTTTGAGCTTCGCTCAGGGGTGCTTGGTTTCTTTGTCGGGGAACTTGTTTTCTTGTCGGTCTATTAGCGTTGCCCCTCCCCGGGGCGGGGGTCACTTTCTTTGCTGCTGCAAAGAAAGTAACCAAAGAAAGCAGCTTTTTTTAGCCCAAAGCACGAACAGTGTGGTCACTCCGCAGCAAGTCATTGGCACTCAGCTTGAATCAACCCTGAATCACCCTCCACGCCCGCTGACCACCACGTCCTCCGAGCCCCTTGGCTCGTCAAAACCTTCGGGAGCATCGCTCGTATGATGCCTGCCAGTAGCGCGGCCGAAGTTGCGTTACCCTCGACGCCCCCCGACCAGCACGTCCTCAAGCCCATTGGCTCGTCAAAACCGTCGGGAACATCGCTCATGTCGCTCTTCTCGCGTTGCCCAAGCCAATCGAAGCGCGCAGGTAGTTCGAGATCGTTGGACACAGGCACTTCCTTCTTGCATGCGACACGCGCAAACGCACGTTGGTGTTAACGAGCCAAGGGGCTCGGAGGACGTGGTGCTCAGCGGGCGCGGAAGGCGATTCAAGGCTGTATCCAACTGAGTGCCACGGTCTCTCTGCGAAGTGACTACCTTTTCAGTGCTGCGGGCCCAGAAAAAAGCTGCTTTCTTTGGTTACTTTCTTTGCAGCAGCAAAGAAAGTGACCCCCGCCCCGGGGAGGGGCAACGCCAATAGACCGACGCGAAAGCAAGTTCCCCGAAAAAGCGCCGCAGGCAAAAGCAAAACGTCTAATCAGCCCGCAAAACGATAGCAGCCAAAGGAGGCAAAGTCAGTGCAGCAGACTGCTGCTTCCCATGACTAGGATGGTCATCGGCATGAATAACGCCCCCATTCCCCATATTGGACCCGCCATAAATGGCCGCATCCGAATTGAGGATCTCACTCCAGCGCCCGCCGCGCGGCAACCCTACGCGATACCCATGCCGCGGCACCGGCGTCATGTTGCATATGACCACGAGTTCGCGCCCCTCGGCGTCCGTGCGCCGAAACGCAAAGACGCTATTGCCATTGTCATCGCCGACAATCCACTCGAAGCCGCGCGGATCGCTATCGAGCTTGTGCAGCGCAGACTCATGCGCATAGAGCATGTTCAGATCGCGCACGAGCTTTTGCAGGCCGCCGTGCATCGCGTCATCGAGCAAATGCCAGTGCGGCGACTGATCGTGATTGAACTCCGCGACCTGGCCGAACTCGCCGCCCATGAAAAGCAGCTTCTTGCCCGGATGCGTCCACATGAAGCTTAAATACGCGCGCAGGTTCGCGAACTTCTGCCAGCGGTCGCCCGGCATCTTGCCGATGAGCGATCCCTTGCCATGCACGACTTCATCGTGCGATAGCGGCAGCACGAAGCGCTCGGAATACGCGTACACCATACCGAACGTGAACAGGTGATGGTGATACTGCCGGTACACCGGATCTTCCTGCATGTAGTGCAGCGTATCGTGCATCCAGCCCATGTTCCACTTGAAGTCGAAACCGAGTCCGCCGCTATCGACGCTCGCCGTCACGCCCGGCCACGCCGTCGATTCTTCCGCAATCGTGATCGCGCCCGGAATGTGCCGCACTTCCTGATTCAGCCGCTTCAGGAACGCAATCGATTCGAGATTCTCTCGGCCGCCATAGATGTTCGGCACCCACTCGCCCGCCTTGCGCGAATAGTCGCGATACAGCATCGATGCAACCGCATCGACACGCAGTCCATCGACGTGATAACGCTTCAGCCACGCGAGCCCCGATGCGATCAGGAACGCGCTCACCTCGTTGCGGCCGAGGTTGTAGATCATCGTGTTCCAGTCCTGGTGATACCCCTCGCGCGGATCGGCATGCTCGTAAAGCGGCGTGCCGTCGAAGTGCACGAGGCCGTGCGCATCGTTCGGAAAGTGCGCCGGCACCCAGTCGATGATGATGCCGAGCCCGGCCTCATGCGCGCGGTTCACGAACTCCGCAAACTGCTCCGGCGTGCCGAAGCGCGCGGACGGCGCGAACTGGCCGAGCGGCTGATAGCCCCACGATCCGCCGAACGGATGCTCCGCGACCGGCATGAACTCGATATGCGTGAAGCCCATGCCCTTCGCGTACGGAATGAGGCGCTCGGCGAGCTCGTGCCAGTTCATGCCGCGATTGCCTTCTTCCGGCACGCGCAGCCACGATTCCGCATGCGCTTCGTAAATCGCGATCGGCGCCTGTGGCGTCTGCTTGCCGGCGCGCGAGTTCATCCATTCGGCGTCGGTCCATGCGTAATGGTCGATGGCGTCCGCATCCGCCACCACCGATGCGGTCGAAGGCGGCTTCTCGCTTTGCATCGCGCACGGATCGGCCTTCAGCGGCAGCGTGTAGCCCTCGCGCGCGACGATCTCGTACTTGTAGCGCGTGCCCGCGCCGATGCCCGGAATGAACAGCTCCCACACGCCCGCGTTATGACGCAGACGCATCGGGTGGCGGCGTCCGTCCCACGTATTGAAGTCGCCGACCACCGACACGCGCCGCGCATTCGGCGCCCACACCGCGAAGCGCACGCCCGCCACGCCGCCATGCGTGATCGGCCGCGAGCCGAGACATTCGAGCACCGCATACGGATCGGCTTGCGACAGGCGATGCAGCCAGTCATCGGAGAGCACGGGGCCGAACGAATACGGATCGTGTGTCTCCTGCGGCGTGCCGTGCCAGTCGATCAGAAGCCGGTAAGCCGTGGGCCGCTCGATGAATCCCGCGAAAAGACCCGCATCGTGAATGCGCGTGAGCGTTCCGAGCGGCTCGCCGCTGCCCGCATCGAGCACGCTCACGCCGGCCGCGTTCGGCAGAAACACGCGCACGACATAGCCGTGCTCGGTCTGATGCAGGCCGAGCATCGAGAACGGATCGGGATGCCGCGCCTCGACGAGCGCATCGATGTCGAGCGGATTCAGGCCGTGGGCCGGATTCCTCGTATCCGCTCCCGGATCGCTACGGTTATTCATGGTGAGTTCCATCCGGATTGTCCTTGGTTACATCGAACACGGGCCGCGTGCCGGGCGCGGGCGGCTCGCCCGTGTCGCCGAGCAGGCGGCTCGCGAGCGACGCGAGGCCCCGCAGCGGAAGACCGATCCACGTCGGCCGGTTCGCCGCTTCATAGCGGATTTCGTAAGCGGCTTTCTCGATCAGGAAGAGATCGAGCAGCGCAGGCAACGCGCTCTCGCCCGCAATCGGTTCGGGCGACGACGCAATCGCTTCGCGGTATTGCCGCATGAAGCTCTCTTCCGCGACGGCGCGCATGCGTTCGAACAGCGCGCGCTTGCGGTCGGCCGTTTGCGCCGGCGCGGCTTCGGTGGTCGGCTGCGCGGCGGCGCTCGCATACGACAGCGAACGCAAGAGACCGGCCACGTCGCGCAGCGGGCTCGTCTTCTTGCGACGCTCTTCGAGCGTGCGCGCGGGCTCGCCTTCGAAGTCGATCAGATAGGCGTCGCCTTGCGCCATCAACACCTGACCGAGGTGGAAGTCGCCGTGGATGCGAATGCACAGCGCATCGGCGTCGGACGTCACGAGCTGCTTCACCGCTTCGATGAGCTTCTCTCGGCGGTCCAGCAGGCTTTGCGCGAGGAAGCGGTCGTGCTCGTTGAAGCCGCCGATCTTCTGCGCGAGGATATCGAGCGCGCTGGTGAGCAGTTGCAGCGTGCCGTCGATCCAGCCTTGCACGTCTTCCGCCGTCGCGCGACGCGGCGAGAATGCTTCGTCGTCGGTCGGCGTGGCGAGCGCGACGTGCAATTCACCCAGCCGCTTGCCGATGATCCCGATGATGTTGCCGTAGCCTTCGAAGCCGTTCAATTGAGCGCTGTGATCCGGCTTGCTATCTTCGGTATCGACCGTGACGGCAAGCTCATCCACCACGCGGCGCAGATAGTCGAGCGCGTAGTTCCATGCATCGCCCTGATTGTCGACGAAGCCTTGCAGAATCACGAGCGTATGCGGGACGCCTTGCGGATCGACACGCACGACTTCGCCATACAACGGGCCGGTGTTTGCATAGCCAAGCTTCGTGAGATAGCGGCTCATCTCCGCTTCCGGATGAATGCCGCCGACCACGCGCCGCACCAGCTTCAGCACGATCTTGTCGCCGATCACGAGCGAGCTGTTGCTCTGTTCCGCCGCGAGCCAGCGAATCTCGGGCGGCGACGCGGGATTCATGTCGAGCGTGCCGAAGCGTTCGGTCGGCAAGAAACGGATCTCGCTCTTCTGCACGGTCGGCACCACGGCGCGCTGCGCGAGCTTCTGCAAGATGCCGTAGGTAAATTGCGGCACCGCGAACGCATCCGTGATATGCCCGATCGTGCGGCCGCGCCGCACGCGCGCGAGCGCGAGTTGCATATAGAGCGGCGACGTGGTTTCCGTGCCCCATGCAATGGAAAGCGGCAACACATAGCGTTCGGTGTGATCGCCGACGTCGGCTTCGATCTCGGTGAACGCGAAGCCCGCGCCTTCGATTGTCGTGAGCGCGGCGAGGCGCACCGCATGCAACTGTTGATCTTTCGATGCAAACCAGCGGCGCTTGCTGAGATAGCTCGGCAGCACTTCCGATTCGAGCAGACGCACGTTCTCGGGCGTCGGTCCCGTTTGCCCTGCGCGAATCACCATGGTGACGAACTCCGGTAACTGCTCCGACGGTGCCTGCGACCATGCGGGGCGCATGTTGCCGGGGCAAAGCTGGAACCACAAGAAGCCGTAAGGCGGGAAGGTCAGCAGATAGGTGAGCTGACCGATGGCGGGGAAGGGCTGATCCGCCGTCATTTCGAGCGGCACGGAGCCCGCGAATTCCGACAGATCGAGCTCCACCGCTTGCGGCGCGCGCGAGAGATTCGCGACGCAGAGAATAGGCGGCTCGCCCTTCAGTTCACGCAGATACGCGAGAATCTTGCGATTGCTCGGCTTCAAAAAACGAATGGTGCCGCGTCCGAACGCGTGCTTCGAGCGCCGCACCGCGAGCATCTTGCGCGTCCAGTTCAGAAGCGAATGCGGGTCGCGGCTTTGCGCTTCGACGTTGATCGCGTCGTAGCCGTAGAGCGAGCCCATCACCGGCGGCAGCACGAGTTGTTCGGGATCGGCGCGCGAGAAGCCGCCGTTGCGATCCGACGACCATTGCATCGGCGTGCGCACGCCGTCGCGGTCGCCCAGGTGGATGTTGTCGCCCATGCCGAGCTCGTCGCCGTAGTAGATGACGGGCGTGCCCGGCATCGAAAAGAGCAGCGAATTGATGAGCTCGATGCGGCGGCGGTCGCGTTCCATCAGCGGCGCGAGACGCCGGCGAATGCCGAGGTTCAGGCGCGCCCGGCGGTCGCTCGCGTACGTGTTCCACAAGTAATCGCGCTCGGAGTCCGTGACCATTTCGAGCGTGAGTTCGTCGTGGTTGCGCAGGAAGATCGCCCACTGATTCGTTTCGGCGAGGTCCGGCGTCTGCCGCATGATGTCGGTGATGGGGAAGCGGTCTTCGCTCGCAATCGACATGTAGATGCGCGGCATCAGCGGGAAGTGGAACGCCATGTGGCATTCGTCTTCGTCGCCGAAGTACTCCTTCACGTCTTCCGGCCACTGGTTCGCTTCGGCGAGCAGCATGCGGTTCGGATACTCGGCGTCGATGGTCGCGCGAATCTGCTTCAGGATGGCGTGCGTCTCGGGCAGATTCTCGTTGTTGGTGCCTTCGCGTTCGACGAGATACGGCACCGCGTCCAGCCGCAGACCGTCGATGCCCATGTCGAGCCAGAAGCGCATGATCTGCAGCACTTCCTTCATCACGGCCGGATTGTCGAAGTTCAAATCCGGCTGGTGCGAATAGAAGCGGTGCCAGTAGTACTGACCCGCGACGGGATCATGCGTCCAGTTCGAAGGCTCGGTGTCGATGAAGATGATCCGCGTCTCTTCGTACTTCTTGTCGGTATCGGACCACACGTAGTAGTTGCGGTGATTCGATCCCGGCTTCGCGCGGCGCGCGCGCTGAAACCACGGATGCTGGTCCGACGTGTGATTGATGACCAGTTCCGTGATGACGCGAATGCCGCGCGCGTGCGCTTCCTGAATGAAGCGTTTGACATCGGCGATGGTGCCGTAATCCGGATGCACGTTGCGATAATCGGCGATGTCGTAACCGTCGTCACGGCGCGGCGAGGGATAGAACGGCAGCAGCCAGATGGCGTCGACGCCGAGCTCCGCGATGTAATCCAGCTTCGCGAGCAAGCCCGGGAAGTCGCCGATGCCGTCGTTGTTCGCATCGAAGAACGACTTGATGTGCACCTGATAGATGATCGCGTCCTTGTACCACAGCGGATCGTCGCTGAGAGTCGACGACTTCTTGCTGCGCTTCACCCTTGTATCCACGGTTTGCTCCAGTGCTCTTGTAGGCGAATCTCTGCCCTGTTATCGGTTCGCTGTCGTCGCTGACGTTGGCTGCTCATTCGTACCGTGTCGCAATTAACGTTCTCCGTCGGGCGAAGGCTTCGGCAGACCCCACGTCGGCGAGATGCGCCAGATCGCGAAGGGCAGCGAATGCGGGTTGAGCCGCACATGCTGACGCCGGCCGCGCCACTCGAAACGCTCGCCCGTCATCTGATCCTCGACCGCGATGGCGTCCCATTCCTTCACGCCCCAGCGCTCCAGCGTCTGCCACGGCAGTTCGATATCCGCGCCTTGCTCGTTGAACGGATCGAGATTGATCGCGACGAGCACCACGTTATCGCGCGATGCGTTGGCCTTCTCGAAGAAGAGGATGTGATCGTTATGCGCGGGCAGGAAGTTCACGCCGAGATGCGTCTGCAACGCGGGATTCGCGCGTCGAATGCGATTGAGCGCCGTCACTTCGCCGACGATATTGCCGGGCCGGTTCCAGTCCCACGCCTTCAACTGATACTTCTCGGAATCCAGATACTCTTCGCTATTCGGCAGCGCGGCGGACTCGCACAATTCGAAGCCGCTGTACACGCCCCACAGCCCGGAAAGCGTCGCGGCGAGCGCGGCGCGAATCACGAAGCCGGGACGCCCCGAGCTTTGCAGGAAGCGCGGGTTGATGTCCGGCGTGTTGACGAAGAAGTTCGGCCGGAAGTAATCCTTCGCGTCCGTCTGCGTCAGGTCGTGCATGTATTCGAGGAAATCGCGCTTGGTCTCGCGCCACGTGAAGTACGTGTACGACTGCGAAAAGCCCAGCTTCGCGAGCCGGTTCATCACGCGCGGCCGCGTGAACGCTTCAGCGAGGAAGATCACATCGGGATGACGCGCGCGCACGTCGCCGATGACCCATTCCCAGAACGGGAACGGCTTCGTATGCGGATTATCGACGCGGAAGATACGCACGCCCGCCGCGATCCAGTGCAGGAACACGTCGCGCAAGGCGATCCACAAATCGGGCTTCGCGTCCTGCGCGTAGAAGTCCGGATTCACGATGTCCTGATACTTCTTCGGCGGGTTCTCCGCATAGCGCAACGTGCCGTCGGGCCGCCACGCGAACCATGTCGGATGCTCTTTGAGCCACGGATGATCCGGCGAGCACTGCACGGCGAAGTCCAGCGCAATCTCAAGCCCGTGCTCGTGCGCGGCTTCGAGCATGCGCTTGAAGTCGTCGAAGTTGCCGAGCTCCGGATGCACCGCATCGTGGCCGCCTTCCTTCGCGCCGATCGCGTACGGGCTGCCCACGTCGCCCGGCTCGGCCGTCAGCGAATTGTTCTTGCCCTTGCGGTTCGCCATGCCGATAGGATGGATCGGCGGGAAATACAGCACGTCGAAGCCCATCTCGCGAATGCGCGGCATCTTGCCGATCACGTCGATGAACGTGCCGTGACGGTTCTCGTCGTCGCTCATCGAGCGCGGGAAGATCTCGTACCAGCTCGCGAAGCGCGCCGCCGCGCGTTCGGAGTCGATGCGATACACGACCGGATCGCGCGACAGGAACGGCCGGTGCCGCGCCGCCGCGACCGCCTTCGCCGTCGCGGCCGAGAGCACGAGTTCGAGCTTGCGCTCGGACTCGGCCTTCGTGAACTCCTTGACGATGGCTTCGAGCGGCGCGCTGTCCGAGCCCTCGACGGTCTTCACTTCCGCGAGGATCAGCGCGAACAGGTGCTTGGCTTCTTCGAGTTCGAGCTCGACCGTTTGCCCGGCCTTCAGCTTCTTCTGCATGTGATCGACGAGCGACGCGAAGTCGTCGCGCCACGCCATCACCACGAATTCGTGACGTCCCACGCGTTCGAGCGGAATGCGCGCCGTCCACAAGTCGTTGCCGAGCGGAAGCACGAGCGACATCGGCGTTTCGTGCCACTCGGTTTCGTCGGCGGCGCGCCATTGCACCGCCGCCGCGATCTTGTCGTGACCTTCCGCGAAGATCGCGGCCTGAATCTCGACCGCTTCGCCGACGATGCGTTTGGCCGGAAAGCGCCCGTGATCGACCGAAGGCGTGACGCTTTCGATGGATACGCGCGGCGCGGCGATCGCTTCGTTCACGGACTTCTTGTCGGCGGTCTTTGCGCCGCGCTTCACTTGCGGCTGCGCGAGCAGAATGAACGGCTCGGCTTCCGCGCGGAAGAGGCGCACTTCGCCGGCTTTCAGCGACAACGCCGCGAGGCGCTCCGCCGGGGCGTTCGCGTCGCCGAGCGGCGCGAAGCGCGTGTAGTTGCCGGGCACGCCTTCCAGCAAATGCCGCGTGTCCACCTGCACCGGCGCGACCAGATCGGGATTGACGAGCACGAGCACCGCCGAATCGCTATCGCGCAAGTCGCCGCCGGCCGCGCGAATCAGCGCGGCGTACGGCGTGCCCGCGCCTGTCAGCGAGCGCAGTTCGCCGACATCGGAAAGCGTCGCGGTATCGCGCTGCAATCCGTTCGCGCGCTTGATCTGCTCGCACAGGTCGATGCGCGCCTCGCTCTGTGCGCGCTGATACTCGGCTGCGACGCCGTACTGCTGCGACATCGGCAAGCCGACGCCGAATTCGAAGCCCATCGGCACGAGGATGCCCGTGCCGAGCGCGGTAGCCGTGTAGAGCGCGCGGCAATACGCACGTTCGACGAGCGCGGTATCGCTCGTATCGCTCAGGTCCGCGATCAGGCGCTTGCCGAACGGCTCCTCGGGGAACGAGATCGGCGGCGCGATGCGCGAAAGCGCCGCGTGCTCGTCCACGAGCCAGGCGCCCTTGAAGTCCCACCAGCGCGTCGAGGCGAAGACGGCATCGAACTCGGCATCGGCGAGCGCGCGCAGGTCATCGCGCGATACGCCGACGGTCCACGCGAGCCAGCGCGTCTGCGGATGCTTTTCCCGCACCGCGGCCCCGAGCCGCCGCCACACGTGCGCCGGCACCGCGTGCGGCGAGTCGAAGCGAAAGCCGCCGATGCCCGCGTCCGCGATCACGCTCAGCTCGCGCGCCCACCACTGCGTCAGTTGATGCGCGGCTTCGCCATCGGCGAAATTGGCGTAGGCCACGTCGCGCTGTTGCGGCGGACGGCGCGGATCGAGCCGCGCATCCGCGCTCTCGAACGGCTGAAACCAGTGCTTGTTGTCCTGATACAGACCGCCTTCCGCGCTCACGCGGTTGATCACGATATCGACGAGCAGCGTCAGGCCATGCGTTTTCGCGGCGTCGGCGAGCTGGCGCAGGCCGTCCGCGGCGCTCGCGTCGCATTCGAAGACAGGGTGCAGGCGATGATGATCGGCGACGGCCTCGCGATGCCCGTTGCTGCCGGGCACGAACGGGGAGCCGATCAGGACATGGTCGAAACCGAGCGCCGCCGCGTGTTCGAACTGGGCAGGCCAGTTGGACAGCGGTCCGACGAGCAGGGGATCGATGAAATAAATACGGGGTGCGTACGCATGATGAGCTTGATGGTTTTCCATCGTTCGTCTTTTCCAGAGTCGTCCTGCGGTGGCGGGGATGCGGGCAACCAATCGCGATCACGCTCACGGGTCAAACTGGCTGAAGAGCCGGTCCGCACGTTACGCCGCATGGCGCGCATCGCGCGTCGCGAACCGTGGGACACCGCCGCGCCGTCGAGCGGCGCAAGTCCCGGTCGCGTCTCGTGTGCACCATGCATCGAGCGCAGCTGCCGCCTGGTCGCGCTCGCCGGTGGGCGCCACGGTCCCAAAAGGGATGTCCTGCGGGCATTGCACGGGCTTGGGAGCACGTTACGTGCCGCGCCCGGCGCAACAGCGACGCATTCGCTGCATCGCTGCTGTGCGCTCAGGCGGGCGGGCGCGCGCGGCATGGGCTCACGCGGTGGTCAGGCGGTCTTCGCGACGAGCGGCTTGCCGCTCTCGTGCGTGCGGTGGCCGAGCGCGTGGGCGTCGCTATCGGCAGCGCGGCGCAGACGGACGGCGGTGCGGCTCGGGCGCAGGCCGGTGAGATCGCTGTAGAGCGCAACCATCTTCGCCACGGTTTCGCCCCAGCCGAAATCGCTGGACATCGCGTTGCGCTGCATCGCGCGCCAGACCGGCGGGCGCATGTAGGCGTCGATGGCGCGGCTCGCGGCGGCGATCACGTCGTCGGGCGTTTCGCCGTCGAAGAGAAAGCCCGTGGGCGCGGGCGTCGTGTCGTGCGCGTCATGCATCGCGATGGGCGCGTCATGCGTGCCGTCGCGGACATAGAGGGTCTCGCGCGAGGCCAGTTCGGCGTGGTGCCCGGCATCGACGATGGTATCGGCGAGCCCGCCTACGCGCGAGGCGACTGGCAGCGTGCCGTAGCGCATGGCGTACATCTGCGTGAGGCCGCACGGCTCGAAGCGGCTGCCGTGCAGAAGAATGTCGGCGCCCGCGTGCAGCGCGTGCGCGCGGCGCTCGTCATAGCCGATATGGACGCCGACGCGATCCGGCCATTGCTGCGCGAGCTGGCGGAAACCGCGCTCGATGTACGCCTCGCCCTGGCCGATCACGGCCAACTGCAGACGCGGATGCTTCTCCAGGAGGCGCGGCAAGGCGTCGATCACGACGTCCGCGAGCTTCTGGCCGGTCATGCGGCTGCCGATCGCCATGAGCGGCGCGAACGGATCGGCCGGCAGCCCGAACATGCGCTGGAGACGGCGCTTGCACGCGTGCTTGCCGCGCATGTCGTCGAAGGAATAGGCGCGCTCGATCAGCGGGTCCGTCGCAGGATTCCACACGTCTTCGTCGATGCCGTTCACGACGCCCGAGAGCTTGTCCGCGCAGCTTTGCAGCACGCCTTCCATCAGGTGCCCGAAGCGCGGCGTCAGGATCTCGCGCGCATACGTTTCACTGACGGTCGTCACGCGGTCGCTATGGACGATGCCGGCTTTCATGAGGCTCAGCGCGCCATAGAATTCGATGCTTTCCGGATTGCTGAGCGCATGAACCAGCCATTTCGCCGGCACGCCGAGCGATGCGCCCAGCGACAGCGTGTAGTTGCCCTGGAACGCGAGGTTATGGATCGTGTAGACGCTTTTCGCCTGCACGCCCGCATCCTTCATCAGAAGCGGCGTGAGGCCGGTATGCCAGTCGTGCGCATGAACGAGGTCGGGCTTCTTCACGCCGCGCACGCCCTGCGCGATGCGCACGGCGGCGGCCGAAAGCGTCGCGAAACGCACGGCGTTGTCCGGATAGTCGCGGCCCTGCGCATCCTGATAGAGCCCGGTGCGCGCGTAGAGTGCATCGCAGCGCAGCAACAGAACCGGGACGCCGGTGTCCGGCATGCGGGCGCGCAAGAGCGCGGCGTCGCCGCCCGGCAGGCCGCGCAAGGTGCAGAGCTTGCTCACGCCTTCGGCCTGCGCGAGCGCTTTCGGGTAGGCGGGAAGAAGGATGGTGGCATCGACGCCTGCTGCGCGCAGGGCGGCGGCGTAGGCGCTGACCATATCGCCGAGGCCGCCCGTCTTGGCGAGCGGAACGGCCTCGGAGGCGACCAGCAGTACGTTCAAAGGCAAAATGGGCTCCTGTGCGGGCAGACGCGGACGATGACCATGCGCCTCGTTCACGTGCATCGACGTGCGTCATCGACGTGCGTACTCGGGTGACGAGGAAAAGGCCGGGCCGCGCGATCCTGGTGCTGATCGGGGTTAATTCGTAGTGCTGGCGCAGTGCAGCAATCTACGTGCCACTGGTCGGTGCGGTATGTGCGCTGGACCACGATCATTTCGGACTGATGCTCGACGAGGGTCTGCTCGCGCGCACGCGAAAACCCGAAACGCGCGAAGCCGTCGCGCATGTAAAACTGACAGCCGCGCGCGCCGCGTTTTTACATGACGCGTTTCGTCGGGCGCTTGGAGAGACTAAGGACGGCGTGTGACAGGCGCGTTGCGCGCCGCGTCAGAGGAAGAGCGGAGACGAATGCCCGGCGTCAGCCGCCGACGAGGCTCGCGGCGATGTTCACGGACAAACCGAGCACCGCGAGATTGAAGAAGAACGAGAGGACGGACTGCGCGAGCGCAGTGCGTCGCGCGCTCGTCGAGCAGAGCACGACGTCCGAAGTCTGCGAAGCGACCGCGATGGTGAACGAGAAGTAGAGGAAATCCCAATAATCGGGTTTCAGATGCCGGTCGGGAAATCTCAGCGCCGCATCGCCTCGCGGCGAGCGATAGTAGTGCCGGGCGTAGTGCAGCGTGAACATCGTGGGAATGAGGAACCAGGCGCCGAGCATCGTCGCGCCGGTCAGCAGATAGTTGGGAAACGCGCGAAAGCCGAGGCTCTTCGCTGCGGCGAGTTCGACGACGATCGCCACGAGGCTCGCGATGGCGGCGAGGCTCACGATCACGAGCACGGCGGCGGCGTTCTCGTCTTCGCGTTCGGCGAGCGCCTGCACGTTGCTCTGGCGCGCGGTGCCCATCTGTAGCCAGATCAGCGCGAGATAGAGCCAGACAGCCGAGTCCCAGCCGATCAGCGCGCGGGCGGCCGGCCGCACGTGCGCCGGAACCAAAGCCGCGATGACGAAACCAACCAGCAGGCCGATCATGGCTCGCGGACGAGTGCGCAAAACGGACGGGATAAGGTTCATCGCGTGGCAACGGCTCGGTTCGCTCGACGCCAGCGATTATCACTGACGCGCCTTACATAGACATGAGGACGACCGATGGCTGAACGTAAGCGCGTGTCCTTCACGATGCGTCGAGGCATGCTGGCGGGCGCGGGGGCGTCGGCTGCGTTGGCGTTCGCGCCTTCGCGCGCGGCGCCCGCGGTCGGCGAAGACTTCGACACGTTCATCGCGGTGTCGATGAAGCTGACCGGCCGCGCCGCCTTCGATCCGCTCGTCGCCGCGCGCGTTCACGCGGCTCTGCTTCGCGCCGATGCGAATTTCGCCGACAACATGAAGCGCCTCGAACACTGGCTCGCGACGCACGGCGGCACGCCGAGCGACGTCGTCACTGCCGCGCTGCGGGCGACACAGCCCGATCTCGCGAAGGCCGTCGGCAGCGTGGTGCGGGCGTGGTATCTGGGCGTCGTCGGCGAAGGCGAGCAGGCGGAGGTCGTTGCGTTCGAACGCGCACTGATGTTCGATCCCGTCCGCGACATGCTCACGGTTCCCTCGTACTGCCGCGGCGCGCCCGCCGACTGGGCGAACAAGCCGTAGCCGATATCCCGGCTCCCCGAACGACAACGACAACGACGAACAAAGGCGAAGCGCATGGCGGGATCGACAGCGGCGGACGTGGTCATCGTCGGGTCGGGGGTGGCGGGGAGTCTCGTCGCGTACCGGCTGGCGAAGGCGGGCGCGTCGGTGATCCTGCTCGAAGCGGGGCCGCGTCTCGCGCGCTGGCAGATCGTCGAGAACTTCCGGCGCGCGCCCGAGAAGCGCGATCTGTGCGCGCCTTATCCGCTCGTTCGCCACGCGCCGCGCTCCGATCCGGCGAATCCGGGCAGCTATCTCGTGAATCGCGGGGAGAAGGCGTACGAGCCGCAGTTTCTGCGACTCGTCGGCGGCACGACGTGGCACTGGGCAGGCGCGGCGTGGCGTCTGTTGCCGGCGGACTTTCGGCTGCACACGCTGCATGGCGTCGGCCGTGACTGGCCGTTTCCCTATGAAACGCTGGAACCGTGGTACGGACAGGCCGAACGCGAGCTGGGCGTCGCGGGGCCGGACGTCGATCTCGGCTCGCCGCGCTCGACGCCGTATCCGATGCCGCCGTTGCCGCTCTCGTATCTGGATCAGCGGTTCGCGCAGGTGCTCGCGGGGCAGTCGATGCGCGCGGTGCCGGAGCCGATGGCGCGCAACAGCCGCGCGTACGACGCCCGGCCGCCGTGCTGCGGCGCGAACAGTTGCATGCCGGTGTGCCCGATCGGCGCGCTCTATCACGGCGGCACGCACGCCGACAAGGCCGAACGCGCCGGCGCGACGCTGATTGCGCAGGCGGTCGCGTATCGCATCGAAGCGAACGACAAGGGCGAGATCATCGCCATTCACTACAAGGACCCGAACGGCGCGAGCACGCGCGTGACCGGCAGGCGCTTCGTGATCGCGGCGAACGGCATTGAAACGCCGAAGCTCTTGCTGATGTCGGCGTCCACGCGCTTTCCGAAGGGCATCGGGAATGCGTCGGATCAGGTCGGACGCAATCTGATGGACCATCCGGGCGTGGCCGTGAGCTTCCTTGCGAACGAGGCGCTCTGGCCGGGCCGCGGGCCGGTGGAGATGAGTTCGGTCGTCGATTTCCGCGACGGCCCCTTTCGCGCGCAGCAGGCGGCGAAGAAGCTGCATCTGTCGAATGCATCGCCGACGCTCGTCGTCACGTCGAAGCTGATCGAAGCCGGGCTGACCGGCGGCGAGCTCGACCGGCAAATCCGGGAGCAGTCCGCGCGACGGCTGACGCTCGGCAGCTTCCACGAACAACTGGCGTCGCCGGACAACCGCGTGACGCTGTCCGCGCAGAAAGACGCGCTCGGTTTGCCGCGCCCGGAAATTCGCTACTCCATCGACGATTACGTGCGCCGCAGCGCCGCTGATACGCGGGCGGTGTTCGAGCGCATTGCCGGATGGTTCGGCGGCGAGCACATCGAGCACGACGACGGTCTGGAGCCGAGCAGCCACATCATGGGCACGGCGATCATGGGCCGCGACGCGAGCGATTCCGTCGTCGATGCCGACTGCCGCGCGCACGACCACCCGAATCTCTTCGTCGCGGGGAGCGCCGTGATGCCGGCGGGCGGCTCGGTCAACTGCACGCTGACGATCGCGGCGCTCGCGCTGCGGCTCGCGGGCACCATCGAAGCGTCGCTGCGATGACGCGGCGGCGTTTGCTCGTCGTGACCGCGATGCTTGCGGTTGCGCTCGCGGTCGCGTTCGGCCATCTTTCGGCGCAACCGCAACACGGCGAGACCGCGGCGCCCGCGCGGGCCGAGAGCGCTACGCGCGGCGAATATCTGGTGCGCGCAGGCGGCTGCATGGCGTGCCACACGGCGGACCCGGCGCGGCCGTTCGCGGGCGGCCGCGCCATGCAGACGCGCTTCGGCACCTTCTATACGCCGAACATCACGAGCGACCGCGCGACGGGCATCGGCGCATGGACCGACGCGCAGTTCGTCCGGGCGATGCGCGAAGGCATCGGCAGGAACGGCGAGCATCTTTATCCCGCATTTCCGTACACGGCCTATACGCGGCTCTCCGACGCCGACGTGCTCGCCATGCGCGCTTATCTCGCGACGGTGCCGCCCGTGCGCTACGCGCCGCCGCCGCACGCGCTGCGGTTTCCGTTCGGCTGGCGCTGGCTGATGGCTGCGTGGAACGCGTTCAACTTCACGCCGGGCCGGTTCGTGCCGGACCCGGGCAAGCGCGCGGAGTGGAATCGCGGCGCGTATCTCGTCGAAGCCCTCGCGCATTGCGGACAGTGCCACACGCCGCGCAACGTGCTGGGCGGGTTGAAGGAGAGCGAGCGGCTCGGCGGCGCGTCGGTGGCGGGGTGGCGCGCGGGCAATCAGACACCCGATCGGATGGCGGGCATCGGCGCATGGCGCGACGACGAGTTGCTGCGCTATCTGGCGAGCGGCGCTGCGCCGGGGCGCGCGTACGCGATCGGGCCGATGGCGGAAGTCGTCGCGAACGGCACGCAGTTTCTGACCGATGAGGATCGTCGGGCGATGGTTGCTTATCTTCGCGCGATGCCGGTTGTCGCCGGGCATAGCGGCACGCGTTCGCGATGGAGCTTCGGCGCGGCGGGGCAGGCTGATATCACGACGCTAGATGCGGTGGGCGCGTTTGGGGGCGACGGCGGGAACGGCGGGAGAGGGCGGGCGGCGGCTGCGGATTCTGAACGCGACAGTGCTGGCGGCGCGAAGACTTCACGTCCCGCGACAAGCTCCGGCCCCGCTAGCGCGGGCATCGGTAGAGCGCCGGGCACCTCGACTGAGATCGCCCGCGACAGCGCTAGCACCGCGAAAGCGGCCGCCACCGCGACGGAACTTGGCCGCGACAGCGCGAGCATCACGAAAACGCCGGCCACCTCGACCGAGATCGCCCGCGACAGTGCGAGCACTGCCCGGACGCGGAGTGCCGAGACCAGTTCCATCCGCGACAGCGCGAGCACCGCAGAAACGCCGGCCACCGCGAGCGAATCTGGCCGCGACAGCGCGAACACCGCGAAAATCCGAGCCACCGCGACGGAACTTGGCCGCGCCAGCGCGAGCACCGGAGAAGCGCCAGCCACCGCGACGGAATTCGGCCGCGACAGCGCGAGCATTGCAAAAACGCCGGCCACCTCGACTGAGATCGCTCGCGACAGCGCGAGCACCGCGAAACCGCCAGCCACCGAGACGAAAGTCGGCCACGACAGCGCAAGCACCGCGAAGACGCCGACCGCCTCAACGGATCCCGCCCACGCCAGCGCAGACGCCCAAAAGAGCCCGCGACACGCCACTAAAGGCGACCCCGGCGCAGCCAACGCCACCCATCCCCAAGGCGCCCGGCTCTACGCCGCCGCCTGCGCAAGTTGCCACGGCGTCTCGGGCGAGGGCGCGGGCGTTGCGTTCCCGTCGCTCGTCCACAACGCTGTGACTGCCGCGTTCGGCTCGATGGACACGAGCAACCTCGTCCTCGTGATTCTGCATGGCGTGAACCGCGAGACCCACGCTGCCCCGGCGCTCATGCCGGCGTTCGGCGCGTCCTTATCCGATGAGGACGTCGCCGCGCTCGCCAACTATGTGACGCAGCAGTTCGGCGACCCTCGCGCGACGACGCAGCCCGAAGATGTCGCGCGGCTGCGCTCGATCGCGCAATAATAGGGCTCGCTCAGTTCGCTTCCTGCCGAGAGCCAATGAATGAGCAAGGAATCAGGCATCGGACCGGCTTGCGAAACGCCGCCCGCCGACGCTACGAAATCCGCAGCGAAAGCGACCCAACACGCACACGTTCCATTGTCCCGGCGCTAAGATCGACGCATGAATGATCCGACCTATTCCGCCGTCTGCAGGCATCCGGCCAACGATATCGGCCGCGACTTCGTCGTCGGCGACTTGCATGGCTGCGTCGATGCGCTGCGCTATCTTTTGAGCGAGATCGGCTTCGACGGCTCGCGCGACCGCCTGTTTTCGGTCGGCGATCTGGTCGACCGCGGCACGGATTCGCTCGCGGCCGTCGAGCTCATCGACAAGCCGTGGTTTTATCCGGTGCTCGGCAATCACGAGGATTCGCTGGTCGCGGTGGCGGCGGGCCAGATGCGCCGTCAGTCGTGGTACGCCATCGGCGGCGCGTGGGCCGAGGCGCTTCCCGACGACCAACTCGCCGCGCTCGCCACCAAGCTCTCGACGCTGCCGCTCGTGCGCGTCGTGGGCGAAGGCGCGCGACGCTTCAACGTGCTGCACGCGGAATTCTTCGGCAGCGACGCGGATCTGGATGCCGCCGAGTTCTCCGACGACACGCGCAGCCAGATGCTCTGGGGCCGCAGCCTCGCGCTCGGCAACGCGGACCCGTCGCGCCAGCGCGGGCTGTCGCCGACCTATTGCGGCCACACGCCGATGCGCGCAGTCCGGCAAATCGGCTCGCAGATCTATATCGATACGGGCGCGTTCGCTGCGGAAGGACGGCTGACCATCGTGGAAGTCGGCAGCGACCAGATCTGGTCGGTCAAGGAACGCTGGGCGGCGTCCGAAGGGGCGCGCGAACTCGCGTTGCCGTGAGCGTCGCGCTCAGAAAATAGCGCGCGGCACGGCCGTTGCTCGCAGTCTCGCCACGAACCAAAAGCAACGAGTCGAGGCACGCAGTGGCGAGAATCGGACGCAACGCTGGACAAAACGCCGCACGCAGCGGCGGCAACGGGGCCGCGGAAGAACCGCGCGGCGCGCAGAACGTTCTTGCGCAGTCGCTCGCGGAAGAGCTTCCGCCCGGCCTGCGTTACGTGGACGATTCCCGTCGCGGCTACACGCGCGAATGGATCGACGGCGCGTTCGTCTACTTCAACACGCAAGGCAAGCGCATCGAAGACGAAGCCGAAATCCGGCGCATCAACGCGCTCGCCATTCCACCCGCTTACGTCGATGTCTGGATCTGCCCGGACTCGCGCGGCCATTTGCAGGCGACGGGCCGCGACGCGCGCGGCCGCAAGCAGTATCGCTATCACCCGCAATGGCGCGAAACGCGCGACGCCAACAAGTACGAACGCATGCTCGCGTTCGGCGCGGTGCTTCCGAAGCTGCGCGCCCGCGTGTCGCGCGATCTCGCGCTCGACGGCATGCCGCGCGACAAGGTGCTCGCCACGGTCGTCCGCCTGCTCGACACGACGCTCATTCGCATCGGCAGCGAGGAATATGCGCGGGAGAACCGCTCGTACGGACTGACGACGCTGAGAAAGCGCCATCTGAAGGTGTCGTCGGGGACGCTGCGCTTCAAGTTTCGCGGCAAGAGCGGCATCGAGCACGACGTGGCCGTGAGCGATGCGCGGGTTGCCCGGATCGTCAAGCGCTGCATGGATTTGCCGGGACAGGACCTCTTTCAGTATCTCGATCCCGACGGCGAGCGCCACTCGGTCAGTTCGTCCGACATCAACGATTATCTGCGCGAGATCACCGGCGCCGATTTCACCGCGAAGGATTACCGCACGTGGGCGGGCAGCGTGTTCGCGCTGGCGGCGCTGCGCAAGCTGCAGTGGGAGACGGTGACGGAAGCGCGCAAGCATGTGGTCGGCACGATCAAGGAAGTGTCGCAACTGCTGCGCAATACGCCGGCGGTGTGCCGCAAGTGCTACGTGCATCCGGCCGTGATCGAGGCGTTCGAGGCGGGCGAACTCGCCGAGGCGCTGCCGGCGTCGCGGCGGCACGGGCTCAAGACGGACGAGGCCGCGCTCGTCATCTTTCTGGAGAAGGACGCGAAGCGCCGCGCCCGCGAGGCGGCCCGCGCTAACCGCAAGGGCGCAGCGGCGAGCGACGCGCGGCTCACCGGCCTCCTCGCGGAATCGAGCAAGAAGGCGCGCGCAGGGGCGCTGAAGGGCAGCGCGAAGGGCGCGGCGGCGCAGGCGCTCCAGACGGTGGCGCGCAAGACCTCGCCGAAAGCCGCGCGGCCCGCGACGAAGAAGCTGTCGCGCACGCGCAGTTCGACGGCCGTCGCGATCAACTAGCCCGAAGCTAGCCGACCTGGTTCAGTTCGAACACGCAATCGATTGCGTGACCGTTCCAGTTGTATTCGAGATACGCGGCGTGATGACAGTCGCGCAAGAGGGTCGTGCGCAGCGCGGCGAGACATTCGCCCTGCGGATCGCGCACTGACGGATAGACGATGCCCGGCGCGCCCGCTGCCCGCACCGCCCGGCCGAGCGCCATGCCGGGCGCGTAATCGTCCGGCGCGAGGATCTGCGGATTCAGCCCCGCCTGCGCTATGCGATCGCCCCTCACATCCACGACTTCGCCGCGCGCCGTCACGCGGTAGAGCCGCATTTGCTGACGCAGCGGCGCTTCCTTCGTCGCGGCGAGAAAGAGGCCGGCGTGATAGCGCGTCTCCGCAATCGCGGTCTGCCGGTCGCGGGCGCAGTAAAACACGCCGTAGCTGCCGTCCGAGAAACGGCTGCCGTTCGGGTTCAGATGCGTGAAGGCCGCCATGATCGGACCGCAGCCGGGCCCAAAACAACGTTCTTCCGGCGGCACGAGGTCGAGTTCGCCGACCTCCGTGCGCAGGCGGTCGTTGGTCATGGCTTCGAGCGCGTACAGGGCGTCGAAATCTTGCGGCGATGCCACCCGGTCGAAGAGATTCACGGCGGGAAAGCGAGTCGGAATCACGCGAAACGCCGGCGACCACTCCAGCTCGGCGTGCGGCCAGCGGTCCCGCCAGTTCGATACAGCCTGAGTGCCCGTCACGCCCAGCCGCCCCGCATTGCGTCGAGATATTGCCGGACGGCAACGAGATCGCTGACATTGCCCGCGAGCATGCGTTCGAGCGCCGGCCGGCCGCCGAATGCGGGCGCGGTGTTCGGGCGCTTGACCCACGTGTCGGCGGCTTGAGGATCGGGAAGAAGGATTTGCAGCGCCTTGTAGATGCCGAGAATCAGCGAAAGGCGTTCGAGCGTATCGCGCCCGACGCGCGCGGCTTGCGGCGCATTCTTCCACTTGAAGAAGGTCGACCGCCCGGGTTTGCCCAGCAGGACGATTTGCTCGTCGGCTGAGAGGGACCACGCTTCCGCGATCTTGAAAAAGGCGCGCAGGCCGGCAGCGGACAGGTCGCCGAGATCCGGCGCGGGACGCGGCGCCGGTTGGCCGGCCGCCGACGATGCGGCGCGTGCGGCATGGGGCATGTCGTTAAGTCTCCAAAGGAACCTTTAACGCATGTTAGTCCATATATGGATTTATACAAGCCAAATCTAGCTTTCCAGCGACGGTTGCGCGGTCAGTCATCGTCGTCGGCGGGACCGTAGCAACGGCCCGGCGTGTGAGATTGAAGCGCATCCGCGATATCGGACGGCGTGCAATCGGCCCGCAACACGCGCCGCTGCACCCGCGGATCGCTCTTGAGCGTCCATTCGACGGTACGATACGGCTCGCCCCAGGGCGGCTCGATGGGCGCGGACAGGCGGCAGCGGCTCAACTTGAGCGCCGTATGGCGGCGCATGGCGCGGGCGAGGTTGGCGAAAGGGCGCGCGGCGGGGTTGGCGGACATGGCACATTCCTCACGTGGATGCCCGGCTGTGGGCGGCCGGGCGTGATCGCGCATCGAGTGTGTGCGCCGACAATTAAGCTCGGCTTAATCCGTATCCGCTGCGTGCGACATGCGGCAAAACGCCGCTCCTCGCGCGTTCTGCAATGCGCTGCTTCGCCGGTCAATAGACCCTTCGGCATTTTTGCCACGGGGCGCATCGACAGTTTGCCGGCTCGCCGCATTACTGTATATTCGTACAGCTTGTCTGCAACAAGGAGCTTGCCGATGATCTCTCGCAACGATTCGCTCGAAGCTGCCGCGCTCGAACGCTTCATGCGCGCAAGCCGCGCGGTGAACGCCGCCTTCGACGCCACGCGAGGCGAGCCGCAGTTCGAGGAGGGCACGCAATCCGTCGCGCGGTCGCTCGCACGCCTCGATGCCGCGCTACGCGAACTGGAAACCTCCGAACGCACGCTCGACGCAATCCTGTCGCGCAGCGCGCGTCAGGGTCACTGAGCGGCAACCCATACTCAACCGATGGAGCGCAACGAATTGAAACTCGCATTCCTGACGATGGCTTTCGTGCTCGGAACGTCGCCGGTCATGGCGGCGCAGCGGTACACGGAGGTCTGGAATCCGCCGGAAGCGAAGTCGCAATCGGCTAAGAGCAAGGCGAAGACGCACGCCGCATCGCGGACGGTCGCGAAGAAGAAGGCCCGAAGCGTGGCGGCGGTCAAGCAGATCGCCGACAAAGCTTCCATCGAGGCACCGACGGTCGCGCCGCGCGCGAAGGCGGCGTCGCCCCGACAGACGGAGCCTGTCATCCCCCGCAAGATCGAGCCGAACGGTCAGGTCATGCAGGTCTGAATCACACTGCATCAAACGAAGAAGGGCGCTCAGTCGAGCGCCCTTCTTTTTTGCAGCGAGGCGGCGGACGCTTGCGGCGCCCGCCCGATGTCATATACGGCCCATCAACAACAAAACGATCACCACGATCAACACGACGCCGAGAATTCCGCTGGGTCCGTAGCCCCAGCTTCGGCTGTGCGGCCAGGACGGGATCGCGCCGATCAACAGCAGAATCAGGATGATGAGCAGGATGGTTCCGATCGTCATTTGACTTCTCCTTATAAAAGACCGCGCGACCATCCGGCTCGACGTGCACCTCCCAACCCGCTACACGTCTTAGCGCAGCGGCATTAAAGCCGCTGGCCGTCCAGCGTTGCGATCGACAAGGAGCAAAAAGCAAAGCCCGTGCCGACGTCGGCGCGGGCGCGGCAGCAAGGCGCCGCACGCGTGCGCGAGGCCGCGTGCAACGATGCCGATTGTCAAAATGAAAGACGGGGTATCGGCGCGCGCAAAATTTTCAAAGCGAAACGCGCGCGCCCGGCTGTGCGTCAGAACAGTCCGCGGAACGCCCAGAAGAGCGCGCCGGCCAGCGCGATCGAAACCGGCAGCGTGAGCAGCCACGCGAGCGCCAGACTGCGGACCGTTCGCCATTGCAGGCCGGAGCCGTTGGCGGCCATCGTGCCCGCGACGCCGGACGACAGCACGTGGGTCGTGCTGACGGGCAGGCCGTAGACGTCGGCGGCGCCGATGGTCAGCATCGCGACCAGTTCCGCCGACGCGCCTTGCCCATACGTCAGATGCGTCTTGCCGATGCGTTCGCCCACCGTCACGACGATGCGCTTCCAGCCGACCATCGTCCCGAGCCCGAGCGCCACGGCGACCGCCACTTTCACCCACGTCGGAATGAACTTCGTCGCGTGATCGAGCTGATGCTTGTAGTTGTCGAGCACGGCGACGTCGGCAGGCGCGAACGCGGGCGACTTCTGCTTCTCCATCACGCGCAGGGCCTCGGACGCGATGTACATCTCGTTTCGCACGTTGCGGACGTTGCCTTGCGGCACCGAGGCGATCGTCTCGCTGGGGCGGATCTGCGATTCGATCGAGCCGATCAGCGCCTTCAACGACGCGATGGTGTCGGGCGCGAGCGTCTCCGTCTGCACGAACTTCTCGACCTGCGCGCGCGCGTCCGGCGCCGCCGACGCGCCGCCGCTGTATCGCTGGAGCGTTTCCGTCGCGCTGTGGCTCACCGCGAGGAACGTCTGCGTCTCGGCAGGCGTGACTGCCTTGTTGAGCGCGTAGGCCGTGGGCACCGTCCCGATGAGGATCAGCATGATGAGGCCCATGCCTTTCTGGCCGTCGTTGGAGCCGTGGGCGAACGACACGCCGGTACACGTCAGGATCAGCAGACAGCGAATCCAGAACGGCGGCGGCGTGTTCTTCTTCGGCTCCTGATAGAGCTCCGGCACGCGCACGACGAGCTTCAGCACGTACAGCAGAAAGCCCGCGAGCACGAAACCGACGAGCGGCGAGAACAGCAGCGACTTGCCGACCGACACCGCCTGGCTCCAGTCGACGCCCGACGTGCCGTTGCTTCCGTGCAGCATCTGATTCATGAGGCCGACGCCGATGACGGAGCCGATCAGCGTATGCGAACTCGACGACGGCAGCCCGAGCGCCCACGTGCCGAGATTCCAGATGATCGCCGCGATCAGCAGCGCGAAGACCATCGCAAAGCCCTGCGAACTGCCGACGCCGATGATCAGTTCCACCGGCAGCAACTGAAGGATGCCGAACGCCACTGCGCCGCTCGAAATCAGCACGCCGATGAAGTTCCACGCGCCGGACCACACGACGGCCAGATTGGGCGTCAGCGAGTGCGTGTAGATGACGGTCGCGACGGCGTTGGCCGTATCGTGGAAGCCGTTCACGAACTCGAAGCCGAGCGCGATGACGAGCGCGACGCCGAGCAGAAGGTAGGGAAACACCGACGATTCGCGCACCGGCGCGAGATCCTCGAACAGGTGCAGGATGCAATACACGACGCCCGCTCCGATGGCGAGCAGGAACAACAGAAACGCGAAGCGTTGCCCTGGCGTGCGGCCTTGCGCTTGCGGAAAGACAACCTGGTTCATGGCGCGTCCTTGAGGCGAGGAACTCCGGCAATGTCGAAGCAATAGGCCGGCGAAGGGAAAAGGTCATGTTTCATGGCGCGTGTGTCGTTTTCATGACTCTCGGAACAATTCCTATTTCCTCTGATGTGTCGCGCCGCGAACATGTATGAACACCCGCTGGGGCGCCAAGGGCGTCGATATAATTCGGCGGCACGTTTCGCGTATTCCGTCACTCGAGAGGCGACCGATGACCAAGGAAACACCGCCCGCCGTCCCCGAACCGCTCGAGTTCGGCGGCTCGGTCTGGGTGAAAAGCGGTGGCGAGACGCTCGGCGGCGCGGGGCGCATCGCGCTGCTGGCGGCGATTCGCGACACCGGATCGATCACGTCGGCCGCGAAACGCGTCGGCATGAGCTACAAAGCGGCGTGGGACGCCGTGGATACGATGAACAACCTCGCGGGCGAGCCGCTCGTGGCCAGCGCGACCGGCGGCCGGGGCGGCGGCGGAACGAGACTGACTGCGTCGGCGCTGCGGCTCATCGACACCTATCACGCGGTCGACCGCGAGCATCGCAAGTTTCTTGAACACGTGGGCGAGGCCATCGAAGGCTTCGACCGCGACTGGCGGCTTATCGGGAGATTGGGGATGAGAACGAGTGCGCGGAACCAGTTGGCCGGCAAGATCACGAAAATCACGCGCGGCGCGGTGAACGACGAAGTGGAACTCGGGTTGCCGGGCGGTCAGACCATCGTCGCGGTCGTCACGCATGAGAGCACGGAGGCGCTCGGCTTGCAGCAGGGCAGCGACGCGTTCGCGCTCATCAAGGCGTCGTGGGTCATGCTGATGGAGGACACGCCCGCGAAGCTGTCGGCGCGCAATCAGTTGCGCGGGACCATTGCCAGCGTGACGCGCGGCGCGGTCAACGCCGAAGTGACGCTCGCGCTCGACGAGTCGACGACCGTCACCGCGATCATCACGAATCAGAGCGCGGAGGCGCTCGGGCTGGCCGAGGGCCAGAAGGCTGTCGCCGTCGTCAAGGCGTCGAGCGTCATCATCGGCGTGAACGACTGACGCGTTTTCCGTTGCTTCACGCGGCAACGGGTTCGCGCGGCGCGTGCGAGTCGGCGCGCCGGTCCGGCACGCGATAGATCTTCGCCTTCCAGCGCGCCCGAACGTACGGGCGCTCGTGGCCCGATAATCCGAGCGCAATCTCGGTGATCCAGTGCTGCGTCGGCACCGGCACGCCATGCAGCGCGACGACGACGGCGCCAAGGCTCGCCACCACGGGCGTGGGCGATAGCTTGCCGGCTTCCGCTTTCCACGCGATGCTCACGAACGCGATTGCCACCGCGCCGCCGAGCGCGCAGCCCGCGACGACTTCCGATACCGAATGCGCGTTGACCACCACGCGCGACCCGCCGATCAGCGCGCCCAGCAGCAGACCGACGCCCACGCCGCCCGCGCGCAACGGGCCGCGTGCCGGCAGCAGCGCGACGAAGTGCGCCACAGGAAGCACCGCGGTCGCCATGTAAGCGTGGCCGCTGATGCCCGTGAAGTCGATAGTGCGCACGCCGATTCCCCAGCCGATGAACGCGATCTTGCTCAGCCCGACGCATGCGCTGCCCGCGCCGAGCAGCGCGAGCCATTCCAGCGTGTACTTCCAGCGATAACCCAGCGCGAGCCACGCGGCAGCGGCGAGCCCGACCGGCAGCATGACGCCGACGCTGCCGAGGGCGGTGATGCTCAACCAGAGCGAAACGGGGATGTCGACGTTCATCAGGAGCAATAGGAATAGCAGTTGCTGCGTTGCGGCAGGGACAGGAACAGAAAGCCGTTGCGAGCAGCAGTATACCGGTTGGGAAGAAGACGAAATTTTGGCGAACGCACCGTCGGTAACGCGGCCTATTGAGCGATATCGTCGGGCTTTTGGCGCTAAATGTCACAAACCTTCGGACCGGCCGCCGCGCGCGAGTCAGCGAGTCCATCCATTTAATGGTATTGTGCACTGCAACACGACGCGCTAAACGCGCGTCATCTGAAACACGCTTTAGGAGAACCAGCCGAATGTCGAAGAGCCTTACCAAACTCTGGTTGCGTGGCTTGAGACGCCTGGTCGCTGTCCAAGTCGAAAGTATTCGCCCGCCCAAGTCGCGCCCGGCTGCGAAGCCCGCGCGTTCAAAAACCGTACGATCGAAGCTCAAGTCCGGCGCCGCCTCGAAGGCCGCGGCTTTCGCGCCCGCTGCCCGTCGCCCCGAAACGCGTGAGTCTCGCGTGCGGCCGCGTGCGTCCGCATGGGCGCGCGGCAAGTGGGATCGCTCGTATCATTCCGCCCCGCCGACCGCCGGCCGGTTCGTCAACCACCTTTCCTACGCGTTGTACGTGCCGCCGAGAACCGGCCTCGGCCGCATGCCCGTTGTGGTGATGCTCCACGGCTGCAAGCAAAGCGCCGACGACTTCGCGCAAGGCACGCGAATGAATCTCCTCGCGGACAAATACGGCTTCGCGGTGCTGTACCCGGAGCAGTCGAAACATGACCATCCGCATCGCTGCTGGCGCTGGTACGACGATTCCGACAACGGCGGCGGCGGCGAGGCGGCGTCGATCGTATCGCTCATCCGCGCGACGGTCGCCGAGCACCATTTCGATCCCGAACGCGTCTATCTCGCGGGCATCTCGGCGGGCGCGGGACTCGCGGCGCTGCTCGCCGTCCGCTATCCGGATTTGTTCGCGGCGGTCGGGCTGCATTCGGGCGTGGTTTTCGGCGAGGCGAACTCGGCGATCGGCGCGATGGACGTCATGCGCCGCGCAAGCCGCACCGACCCGGTGACGCTGATCGACGCCGCGCTCGACGTGCGCGACTATCCGGGCATGCCGGCAGTCATCATCCATGGCGAGCTCGATTCGGTGGTGTCCGCCGAGAACGCCGAGCAACTGACGCAGCAGTTCCTTCGGCTGAACGGCTTCATCGACGCAGCGGGCAAGCCGCGCGCGGGCGAAGTACGGGAGGAAACGCATGCCGACGGCGTCGTGCGCGACTTTTTCAAGAACGGGCGGCGCGTCGTGAAGACGTCGATCGTGCGCGGGCTCGGGCATGCGTGGGCGGGCGGCGACGACACCGTGGCTTTCCATTCTTCAAAAGGGCCGGATTCGTCCGCTGTGCTGTGGGAGTTCTTCAAGCATCAGCGCCGCTCCAGCGAGCCCGCGCGCGCGGCGTTCGTCGCTTAAACGCGGCGGCTTTGTTTCAGGTGTTGCAATTTCGTCTTTAGTATCAGCGTTCTAGCGGTAAATGCTGGCGCTGGCTCAGGGATTACCCTATAATCACGCTTATAGGTAGTTACCCCAGTATCCAGCGAGGCCAATCATGTTCCTGCTTTCCCGTATTTTCCTGTTCCTGACCAAGACCGCTGAAGAGCGTGACCGCGAGCGTGACGACGCGTACCTCGCTGAAGCCACCGACATCTACGATCTCGAATATCGCATGAAGAAGTTGGACCAGCGTGCCGCAGCACGTCATCCGTCGTGGATGGCGAACTGAGTCGTCCCTCGGCGCGAGCTTGAGTCGATGTGAGAAAAGCCGGCAGTCAGCCGGCTTTTTTGTTGCCTACTCGCCGCATGCACGCGGCGCCGTCAGCGTCCCGAGGCGCCGGACGTGTTCGGCAGGTCCGGCGCGTCCGGCGTCTGCACGCCGAAGCAGCCGCGATACGTCGCGTAGAACGAGCAGTACAGCGCGGTGGTCACGAGAATCGACGCCGGCATCAGCACCGCGAACGCCATCTCCTGTCCGACGCCGAGCGCCTGCATCAGCGCCGTGAGGCCGAAGGAGATAGCGAGCGCCACCGCGATCCATAGGACGCCGTACAGGATGAACGCGCCGCGATTGCGCCAGCAGGAAACGAGGCTGAAGAACAGCGCCTTCGCGGTCGGAACCTCGTGCCATGCAATTAGAATCGGCGAGAACCAAAACAGCATGGCGACCGGCAGATAACACGCCATGGCCACCAGCACGGCCAGCGGACTGAAGCCGGCCGCGACCGTCTCCGGATCGCCGGACGGTCCGTTGCCCATCATCAGGTTGAGGAGCGCGCCGCCGTCGACGAGGGCGGAGACGCCGAAAATCACTGCCATCGCGACGACATAGAGCGCGCCCAGCACCAGCAAGCGGCGCGCGACCACGCTTCCGTACGAGCGAAATCCGTCGACGAGGATGGTCGGCCAGACGGGCTTGCCCGCGATGGTGTTCCTGCACGCGGCCATGAAACCCACGGCGACGCCAGGAATGAACAAGAGCGGCAGCAACGGACCGACGAGCGGCACGCGCGAAATCAGCGTCATCACGAACAAATAGGCGAAGAACACCGTGAGGAACGCAAACGGGTTGCGGCGGAAGAGCCAGATGCCCTGGCGAAACCACACGTAGCCGGTTTTGGCGGGAACTTCGATGAGTCGCATGAGGAGTCGCTGAATTACCGTTGGGCGGAAGAGGACGCGGCTTGGACGCGCTCGCGCAGAATGCGCTCGAAATGGCCGGGATCGTGCGCCTTCAGCATCTGCGCTTCGCGCGGACGATGAAAGTCATAGAGCCGCGACACCCAGAAACGCATGGCGCCCGCGCGCAGCATGTCGTTCCAGTGGCGTTCCTCGGCCGGCGTGAAAGGACGCACGGTTTGATAGGCGCGCAGAAGCGCATCGACGCGGGCCGCATCGAGCGCGCCGGTCGCCAGGTCGACGCACCAGTCGTTCACGGTCACGGCCACGTCGAACAGCCACTTGTCGACGCCCGCGAAATAGAAATCGAAGAAGCCGCCGAGCCGCGCGTGCTCGCGGCCATGCGCGAACAGCACGTTGTCGCGAAAGAGGTCGCAATGGCACGGGCCGGCGGGCAGCGCCGCGTAATCGGCCGAGGCGAAAAAAGCGGTCTGATGCGCGAGCTCGGATTCGATCAGTTCGCGCTGGCTGTCGCTCAGGAAATTGATGATGGCCGGCACGTTCTCCTGCCACCACGGCAGGCTGCGCAGATTCGGCTGATGCCGCGCGAAGTCGCGCCCCGCGAGATGCATGCGCGCGAGCATGTTGCCGACTTCGATGCAGTGCGCGGGCGTCGGCGCCAGTTCGGGCGCGCCTTCGAGCTTGGTGACGATGGCGGCCGGCTTGCCGCGCAGCATGCCGAAGAGCGAGCCGTCGGAGCGCGGCATCGGATCGGGAACCGGCACGCGATGGGAGGCGAGATGGCGCATCAGATCCAGATAGAACGGAAGCTGCGTGGCCGTGAGATTCTCGAAGATCGTCAGCACGTATTCGCCGTGCGTGGTCGTGAGGAAGAAGTTGCTGTTTTCGATGCCCGATTGGATGCCGCGAAATTCGACGACATCGCCGAGATCGTAGTGTTGCAGCCAGTCGCCGAGCTCGGCGTCAGAGACGGGGGTGAATACGGCCATGCAGGAAACGTCGGTCTGGTTGATTGGCCCGCGCGGGCCGAATGACGAAGCCCGCTCACGGAGAGCGGGCTCGAAGCTATCTTACTTGACTCAATAACGCAGATTCACGGACGGCAGGCGCGTGCTCGCGCGGCCGTTGTCGCGCACTTGCGGCGACGTATCCGCAGGCGCGCTCATCTGATAATGCGTGCCGAAATTCGAGTGGACGTTGATCTCGACCGGCTTGCCCTTGTCGCGGTACTCGGTGATCTCGGTTCCGTTCGGGCTCAGTTCGTGAAAGCTCGGCGTGCGCGGCGGCGAGATCTCGACCTTGGAGCTGACATTGGCGGGCGGCCGGTTGATGGCCTTGAGATCCGGAAGGCCCGCGGCTTCTTCCGCCGACATGGTGTGCTGAGCCGGTTGCGCCGCCGGCGGGTTCGCGTCGGATATCGGCTGCGCGAAGGCGCCAACGCTTGCGGCGGCGAGGACTGCCGCTGCGGCGACAGAAAGAAGCGGCTTCATGATAATTCTCCAGGGATGGCCGGATTCTAACAAACCCTATCGAAGCGTAACGGCCCGCGTTGCTTCCCGCGTGTCCGGCTTATCGGAAGGCGCGCGGTAGGGGCTTCATGGTCCGCACTTTCTTCCGTGTTAATGTCGATTCATCGACAGGGCATTGAAGCACACGCACACAAAATCATGACAAACGACCGCACTCAAACCACGCAAGGCACGCCGGCCAACGATTTCCCGACCGAATCCTTCGATGACCCGGTCGCCGCCGTCACGCGCCTTTCCGCCATCTACGAAGCGAACACCGCTTTCCTGCGCGACGCCTTCGCGCGATACCGGCGCAACGAGCAGTTCACGCATCGGGTGCGCGCGTGCTATCCGTTCGTGCGAGTGCGAACGGAGCTGAACACGCACATCGATTCGCGCCGCTCGTACGGTTTCGTCGCGGGGCCGGGCATCTTCGAGACGACGCTCACGCGGCCCGATCTGTTCGGCGACTACTACCGCGAGCAGTTGCGCCTGCTCACGAAGAATCATCACGTGGGCATCGAAGTGGGCGTGTCGGCGCAGCCCATTCCGATTCACTTCGCGTTTGCGGAAGGCATTCACCTCGAAGGCGATCTCGACCGCGACCGCCTGCTCGCGATGCGCAATGTCTTCGATACGCCGGATCTCGCGCTGCTCGACGACCGCATCGTCAACGGCACGTACGAACCGGGACCGGGCGAGCCGCATCCGCTTGCGTTGTTCACGGCGGCGCGCGTGGATTTTTCGCTGCATCGGCTTCGCCATTACACGGCGACCTCGCCGACGCATTTTCAGAACTACGTGCTCTACACGAACTATCAGTTCTATATCGACGAGTTCGTGAAGCTCGGCCGCACGCTGATGTCGCGCGCCGACGACGAAGAGACCCGCGCGTATCGCAGCGAATATTCGTCGTTCGTCGAGCCGGGCGACGTCATCACGTACAACGCGAATCTCGGCGAGCAGCCCGACGAAGGCACGGCGCTGGCGCGTTTGCCGCAGATGCCCGCGTATCACCTGAAGCGCGCGGACGGCAGCGGCATCACGATGGTCAATATCGGCGTGGGGCCGTCGAACGCGAAGACGATTACGGATCACATCGCGGTGCTGCGTCCGCATGCCTGGGTCATGCTCGGCCATTGCGCTGGCCTGCGCAACACGCAGCGTCTCGGCGACTATGTGCTCGCGCACGGCTATGTGCGCGAAGATCACGTGCTCGATGCCGATCTGCCGCTCTGGGTGCCCGTGCCGGCGCTCGCGGAAGTGCAGGTCGCGCTCGAAAAAGCGGTGGCGCAGGTGACGCAGCTGGAAGGTGTCGAGCTGAAGCGCGTGATGCGAACGGGGACGGTCGCGAGTGTCGATAACCGCAACTGGGAACTGCGCGATCATCGCGAGCCGGTGCAGCGCTTGTCGCAAAGCCGCGCGATCGCGCTCGATATGGAAAGCGCGACCATCGCCGCGAACGGATTCCGTTTTCGCGTGCCGTACGGGACCTTGCTATGCGTATCGGACAAGCCGCTGCACGGAGAGCTCAAGCTGCCGGGCATGGCGGACCAGTTCTATCGCGCCCAGGTGGACCAGCATTTGCAGATCGGCGTGAAAGCGATGGAACTGTTGCGGATGAACGGCTTGTCGAGGCTGCACTCGCGCAAGTTGCGCAGTTTTGCGGAGGTGGCGTTTCAGTAAGGAACGCATGCGCGCGGGCGGCACAGAGTCGCCGCCCGCGATGCAGTGGCTTATTGTTGCGGGCGCGGCGCGCTCAACAAGCGGGTGTAGTTCATCCAGCCGGTGACGGGTGCGTCCGTGCCGTGGGAGGGGGTGCAGCCCGTTTGCTGATCCAGTTCTTCTGGCGTGCAATACGCGCCTTCATACGTCACCCGAACCCACGGCGTGTTGGCTCCCGACGACTCGGTGACGTTCCGGATCGTGGATGTATCGGCACTAATCTTCGAGTCCTTTGGAACGATCAGCAGCGCTGCGCACGTCGAGCCGGGACACGAACGCATGTTCATGTCGATGCCGCCAAGCCACATGTCGATGATGCCGCGGTCGCTCGAAGCGACCGGCGCGGGTGCCGATTCGGTCGGCTGACTCGGCGCCGGGGACGACGCCCGCGCCACGCTCAGCCGGCTGATTCTGTTGAGATCGTCGTTGCTGATGCGGCGCACGAACCCGAGCACGTCCTGTTGTCCGTCACTGCCCGTCATCGTCAGGTTGTAAGCCGTGTGATCCGCGTTCCACTTCTTGCGGAGCGTGAGGATCTCTTCCTTGCGATTGACGACAGTGTTGACGTTCACCGTTTCCTCGCCAGGATCGACGTCACCCAGCGTGACCGCTAACGGTGTGTCGCCCTGGAGGATCTGCAAGCGGTTGTCGGCGTATTGAATTGTCGTGAGTCCGATTGCGGACGACGAACTCCAGACGCCGGATATGTCCTTCAAGAGAGCGAGTTTCGCGTCCTGCGTGGTCGCGGACGGAGTGACGGCTGGCGTATTCGTCTCCTTCTCGCAACCAGCAATGAGCGAGACGGCAATTGCCGTCGCGACGGTCAGTTGAAGTGTTCGATACAGCGCTTGCTTCATGCTTGCTCCAGGCTTGCCACTGCGGGCAAATGACGGCGGCTCTTCGTCAGACGCCATCCCGAAGAGCCGAGACTATTAATGGAAGCCGTGGAATCGACGCGAAGTACCGCTCGTGCGGCCTGTATGCGCGTTCCCAATGCGGCGCGGGCGCGAGCATACCGTTCACAACGCGGTCGTTTATGGAAAAGTGTGAAGCCGCGGCAAGGCCTTGCCGGGAAGAAGAAAAGGAAGGACCAGGCGCGGCCCTTCCCTTGATGAATCGACAGCCTTACAAATAAAACATCCGATCCTCGTCCGACTTACCCTCAGCCGGTTCTTCGACCTTCTCTTCGCGGTCTTCATAAAACCGCAGCACGGCATCGAGCACCTGATCCGGCTCGTCGATAACCTGCATCAGATCGAGGTCCTTCTCGCTGATCACGCCATTGGTCAACAGCGTCTTCTTGAACCAGTCGAGCAGCCCCGCCCAGAACTCCGCGCCGACGAGCACGATAGGCACATGACGCGACTTCTTCGTCTGAATGAGCGTGAGCACTTCCGCGAGTTCGTCGAGCGTGCCGAAGCCGCCCGGCATCACCACGACCGCATCCGAATTCTTCACGAACGTGACCTTGCGCGTGAAGAAGTGACGGAAGCGCAGCGAAATGTCCTGCCACTGATTGCCCGACTGCTCGTGCGGCAATTCGATGTTCAATCCCACCGACGGCGACTTGCCCGCGTGCGCGCCCTTGTTGGCCGCTTCCATGATGCCCGGACCGCCGCCCGAAATGACGGCGAAGCCTGCATCCGAGAACTTTTGCGCGATTTCGATGGTGCGCTGATAGTACGGCGACTCCGGTTTCAGACGGGCCGAACCGTAGATGCTGATGGCAGGGCGGATCTCCGAGAGGTACTCGGTCGCCTCGATAAACTCTGCCATAATCGTGAACATCTGCCACGACGCGCGGGCCTTCTTGGCTGTCGCGCGCTCTTGATCTGCGAGTGATCGCAGACTCGGAATCACTTTTCTCTTGTTCATAATGCCTGAAGAACTCAGTCTTGAAGGTAAGACCCTGCTATTGGTCGACGGTTCTAGCTACTTGTACCGGGCTTACCATGCGATGCCTGACCTGCGTGGTCCCGACGGCGGTCCCACCGGCGCACTGTATGGGATGGTGAACATGTTGCGGCGCCTTCGCCGCGAAATCAATGCAGAGTATAGCGCGTGCATCTTCGACGCCAAGGGTAAGACCTTCCGCGACGACTGGTACGCCGACTACAAAGCCAACCGTCCTTCGATGCCCGAAGACCTGAGCAAGCAGATCGAGCCCATTCACGTCGCGGTGCGCGCGCTCGGCTGGCCGCTCGTGATGATCGAAGGCGTCGAGGCCGATGACGTCATCGGCACGCTCGCTGTGCAGGCCGAAAAGCGCGGCATGAAGGTAATCGTGTCGACGGGCGACAAGGATCTGGCTCAGCTCGTGACGGATCATGTCACCCTCATCAATACGATGACCAACGAAACGCTCGATCGCGCAGGCGTCGTGAACAAGTTCGGCGTGCCCCCGGAGCGCATCGTCGACTATCTGTCGCTCATCGGCGATACGGTCGACAATGTGCCCGGCGTCGAAAAGTGCGGACCCAAGACCGCGATCAAATGGCTTACCGCATACGAAACGCTCGATGGCATCGTCGCACACGCGAGCGAGATCAAAGGTGCGGTAGGAGACAATCTGCGCAAGGCTCTGGACTTCCTGCCGATGGCGAGAAAGCTCGTCACCGTGCACACGGCATGCGACCTCACTTCGCAGATCGACTCTATCGAAGAGACGCTGCAAACACGCCCTGAATCGCGCGACGAGTTGCGCGACGTGTTCCTGCGGCATGGTTTCAAGACCTGGCTGCGCGAAATAGAAATCGCGGATGCCGTCGAAGGCCCGACCGATACACCGCCCGCCGAAGTCACCGAGATCGTCCATCACTACGAGACCGTGCAGACGTGGGAGCAGTTCGATGCATGGCTCGCGCGCATCGAAGCCGCCGAGATCACGTCGTTCGATACGGAAACCACCTCGCTCGATCCGATGGTCGCGCAGATCGTCGGCTTGTCCGTGGCCGTCGAGCCGGGACACGCCGCGTACATTCCGGTGGCGCATCGCGGGCCGGACGCGCCCGTGCAGTTGCCGCGCGACGAAGTGCTCGCGAAGCTCAAGCCCTGGCTCGAGGATGCATCGAAGAAGAAGGTCGGCCAGCATCTGAAGTACGACGAGCAAGTGCTAGCCAATCACGGCATCGAACTGAACGGCGTCGAGCACGACACGCTGCTGCAATCGTACGTGCTGGAGTCGCATCGTCCGCACGACATGGACAACCTCGCGCTGCGGCATCTGGGCGTGAAGACCATCAAGTACGAAGACGTGGCGGGCAAGGGCGCGGCGCAGATCGGCTTCGACGAAGTGGCGCTGGAGAAGGCCGCCGAATACGCAGCCGAAGACGCCGACGTGACCTTGCGCCTGCATCAGACGCTCTATCCGCAGGTCGCGGAAGAAGAAGGACTGCTGCGGGTGTATCGCGACATCGAAATGCCGACCGCGCGCGTGTTGCGCAAGATGGAGCGCAACGGCGTGCTGATCGACCGCGAGAAGCTCGACGCGCAAAGCAACGAGATCGCCAAGCGCCTGATCGAATTACAGACCGAAGCCTACGAGCATGCGGGCGGCGAATTCAATCTCGGATCGCCCAAGCAGATCGGCCAGATTTTCTTCGAGAAGCTGCAATTGCCCGTCGTGAAAAAGACGCCCAGCGGCGCGCCTTCCACCGACGAAGAAGTGCTGCAAAAGCTCGCCGAAGACTATCCGCTGCCAAAGGTGCTGCTCGAACATCGCGCGCTGTCGAAGCTCAAGTCGACTTACACGGACAAGCTGCCGCGCATGGTCAATTCGGCTACGGGCCGCGTGCACACGAATTACGCGCAGGCCGTCGCGGTGACGGGGCGCTTGTCGTCGAACGAACCGAACCTGCAAAACATTCCGGTGCGCACCGGCGAAGGCCGGCGCATTCGCGAGGCGTTCATCGCTCCGCCGGGCAGCAAGATCGTGTCGGCGGATTATTCGCAGATCGAATTGCGCATCATGGCGCACATTTCGGGCGATGCCTCGCTCATGCGCGCGTTCACGGAAGGCGAGGACGTGCACCGCGCGACGGCATCCGAAGTGTTCAGCGTGACGCCGCTCGAAGTGGACAACGACCAGCGGCGCATCGCAAAGGTCATCAACTTCGGCTTGATCTATGGCATGAGCTCGTTCGGTCTGGCGTCGAATCTCGGCATCACGCGCGACGCGGCGAAGCTCTATATCGACCGCTATTTCGCGCGCTATCCGGGCGTGGCCGCGTACATGGAAAACACGCGCGTCACGGCGAAAATGAACGGCTTCGTCGAAACCGTGTTCGGGCGGCGCCTGTGGCTGCCCGAGATCAACGGCGGCAGCGGTCCGCGCCGTCAGGCCGCCGAGCGCGCCGCGATCAACGCGCCGATGCAGGGCACCGCCGCCGACCTCATCAAGATGTCGATGATCGCGGTGCAGGACTGGATCGAACAAGCAGGCATGCGCACGAAGATGATCATGCAGGTTCACGACGAACTCGTGCTCGAAGTGCCCGAAGAAGAACTGCCGGACGTGCGCAAGCGTCTGCCCGAACTAATGTGCGGCGTCGCCGAACTGAAGGTGCCGCTCGTCGCGGAAGTGGGCGTCGGCAACAACTGGGAAGAAGCACACTGAGGGCGACTGAGGGCGACTGAGGGCGCACTGAGCGGCCGGCATCGAGCATATGTCGTTCATGCGACGGCGGCGCTTGTGAATGCCGCGTCGCATCACGCACAATGAGGCAACGAGGCGAGCGGACAGCGCCGTGCAATCCATCAGGCAAAGGGAGAGCTCTTCATGCATCGCTTCATTATCGTCGGCGGCGGGGCGGGCGGTCTCGAACTCGCGACGCGTCTCGGTGACCGCTTCGGTTCGGGCGAAGGCAAGGCCGACGCCAAAACGGACGCCAAAGCGCCGCGCGCGCAGATCACGCTCGTGGACCGCAATCCGACGCACATCTGGAAGCCGCTCTTGCACGAAGTCGCGGCGGGCAGCATGGACCCGTTCACGCAGGAACTGGAATACGCGGCGCAGGCGCTGTGGCACGGCTTCGAGTTTCAGCAGGGCGAGATGATCGGCCTGAACCGCGCGGCAAGGCGCATCACGATAGGCGCGCTGCGCGACGACGAAGCCGGCGAACTGTTGCCCCAGCGCGAACTGGAATACGACACGCTCGTGATCGCGATCGGCAGCACGACGCATTTCTTCGGCGTCGAGGGCGCGCAGCAGTATTCGATTGCGCTCGATACGGTCGGTCAGGCGGAGCTTTTTCGCAAACGGCTGATCGCCGCGTGCATGCGCGCCGAGCACGTCGTGCCCGAACTGGCCGTCGAAGGGGCGGCGCAGGAGCCGGTCGTCGTGGAAGCCGCGCCGCGCATTCAGATCGCGATCGTCGGCGCGGGCGCGACGGGCGTCGAACTGTCGGCGGAACTGCGCAACACCGCGCAAGTGCTGTCGGCGTACGGCTTGCACAAGCTGGATCCGAAGAACGACATCGGCATCCTGCTGATCGAAGCGGGGCCGCGCATTCTGCCGGCGTTGCAGGAGCGCGTGTCGACCGCCACGGCGGAACTGCTCACGAAGCTCGGCGTGAAGCTGATGACGGGCGAGACCGTCGCGCAGGTCTCGCGCGACTCGATCCGCACGGCGAGCGGCAAGATCATTCGCGCGGACCTGACGGTGTGGGCGGCCGGCATCAAGGCGCCCGCGGTCCTGTCGCAACTCGACGGCCTGCCGACCAATCGCCTCGGTCAGTTGATCGTGCGCCGCACGCTGCAAACCGAGATCGATGACAACGTCTTTGCGCTCGGCGATTGCGCGGCCTGTCCGTGGCCCGGCAACGAGCGCAACGTGCCGCCGCGCGCGCAGGCGGCGCATCAGCAGGCGAGCTTTCTGTTCAAGGCGTTCGCGCGGCGCATGGACGGCAAGCCGCTGCCCGAATACACCTATCGCGATTTCGGCTCGCTCGTTTCGCTCGGGCATTACAGCGCGGTCGGCAATCTGATGGGCGGGCTGATCGGCGGAAACATGCTGATCGAAGGGCTCTTCGCGCGCTTCATGTACATGTCGCTGTACCGGCTGCACGTCGCGGCGCTGCATGGCTACGCGCGCATGGTGCTCGATACCTTCGCGCACTGGCTGCGCCGGTCCACCGCGCCGCGTGTGAAGCTGCACTGACCGCTTAAGCGCTTGCGGAACAAAGCTGTTTAGAATGAGCGGCACGCGCGCTGTCGTGCGCGCCCGGGCGATGCGGCTTGCCGCCCGTGTCTGGTCGTGTAGCGCCGTGCTGAGACGTTCCAGCGCGGTTTCCGGTTCAGTGCCATCGGTGCGGCTGTGGCTCGACGACGAGCGAGCCGCATCGGCGGCGCGTTGGCGGCGCTTGCCGCAGGAGCTTCGTATGCTGAGTCCCGAAGTCGACAGCCTCATCCCGCGCGTTCCGTTCGATCGACGCACCTTCATCAAGGCCGCTTTCGGCACCGGCTTCGCGGCCGCCGTGCTGCCCGTCTCCGCGCAGACCATTCATACCGATGCCGACGGCCTCGAAGCCGGCGCGATCGGCGTGCGCGGCGCGGACGGGACGCTGATTCCGGCGTATCGCGCGCAGCCGCTCGGCAAGACGCATCTGCCGGTCATCATCGTGATCCACGAGATTTTCGGCGTGCACGAGCATATCGCCGATGTCTGCCGCCGCTTCGCGAAGCTCGGCTATCTGGCCATCGCGCCGGATCTTTATACGCGGCAAGGCGATGCGTCGGTGTATCCGTCGATTCAGCAACTCAACGATCAGATCGTCTCCAAGGTGCCGGATTCGCAGGTGCTCTCCGATATCGACGAGACGGTCAAATGGGCCGGCGAGCACGGCGGCGATCTCAAGCGGCTCGGCATTACCGGCTTCTGCTGGGGCGGGCGCATCACGTGGCTGTACGCGGAGCACAATCCGCGCGTGAAGGCGGCGGTCGCGTGGTACGGGCGCCTCGCCGGCAACAAGACGGCGAATTCGCCAAGCAATCCGATTGACAACGCTGGCGAACTCATGGTGCCCGTACTCGGCCTATATGGACGGCAGGACCCGAGCATCCCGCAGGACACCATCGAGCAGATGAAACAGGCCATCGCGAACGGCCCGCCGAGCGCGCGCGGCTCGCAGTTCGTGGTCTACGACGACGCGCCGCACGCGTTTTTCGCGGATTATCGTCCGAGCTACCGCAAGGCCGACGCGGAAGACGGCTGGAAGCGCGCGCTCGCGTGGTTCCGCGAGCACGGCGTCAAGTAAGACGGATCAGGGATTCGCGCCGGTCGCGACGGGGCGGCCCGGATCGGCGCTCCATTCGCTCCACGAGCCGGGATAGAGCGCGGCGCCGTGCAGCCCCGCGATTTCCATCGCGAGCGCGTTATGACACGCCGTCACGCCCGATCCGCATTGCAGCACCACGCGATCCGCGGGCGTCTCGCCGATGAGCGAGGCGAAGGTTTCGCGCAGTTCGTGTGCCGTCTTGAAGCGGCCTTCCTGCGTCAGATTGTTCTTGAAGAAGTGATTCAGCGCGCCGGGAATGTGGCCGCCGACCGGATCGATCGTTTCGTTCTCGCCGCGATACCGGTCGGCGGCGCGCGCATCGATCAGCAGATGATCGCGCGTGCCGATACTGCGTTCGATCGCTCGCGCATCCACGGTCACTTGCAGCGGCTGGCCAGCCTTGAACGTGCCCTGCGTCTTCGGCGGCACGGCGGTGTCGAGCGGCTTGCCCGCGGCCTCCCACGCCTGCAGGCCGCCATCGAGCAAGGCGACGGAATCGTGCCCGAGCCAGCGCAGCAGCCACCACAGACGCGCGGCGTACATGCCGCCTTGCGCGTCGTAAGCGACGACTTGCTGGCCTTCGTTCAAGCCGAAGCTCGCGAGCTTCTCGACGAGCGCCGCGCGCTCCGGCAACGGATGCCGGCCGTTCGTGCCGGTTTTCGCGCCGGACAGGTCGCGGTCGAGATGCAGGTAATGCGCGCCGGGAATGTGGCCGGCGGCGTAGGCCGTTTCTCCGGCTTCCGGCGCGGCCAGATCGAAGCGGCAGTCGAAGACGAGCACGCTGCCGGGCGCGTCGGCGAGCCATTGGGCGAGATTGGCCGCTGAAATGAGCGTGGTGTAGTGAGTGTGCGGCATGGCGGCTCCTGATATCTTCGGCACGGACTTCGAAGTGGATGAACGCCTAGTGTAAACAAGAAAACGGGCCCGAAAGCCCGTCTCTTGCGATGATGCGCTGCGCTCAAATGGTGCCGAGCTGATGCCGCAGGAACTCGTGGAAATGCTGCATGCCCGATTCCATCGGACTTTGATACGGCCCGACCTGGTTCTCGCCGCGCGACATGAGCGCGCGACGGCCCGCGTCCATGCGCTCGCCGATTTCATCGTCCTCGCGCGCCGTTTCCATGTACGCGGCGCGCTCGGCCTCGATGAACTCGCGCTCGAACAGCGCGATTTCCTCGGGGTAATAGAACTCGACGATGTTCGTCGTCTTCTGCGTGCCGCGCGGAATGAGCCACGACACGACGAGCACGTGCGGATACCACTCGATCATGAGACCGGGGTAGTACACCATCCAGATGGCGCCGAACTCCGGCGGCGCGCCGTTGCGAAAGCGCAGGACCTGGTCGTGCCACTTGCGATACGTCGGGCTGCCGGGCTTTTCCAGATTCTTGTGGACGCCCACCGTCTGCACGCTGTACCAGTCGCCGAATTCCCATTCGAGGTTGTCGCAGGACACGAAACTGCCGAGACCCGGATGGAAAGGCGCGACGTGGTAGTCCTCCAGATAGACCTCGATGAAGGTCTTCCAGTTGTAGTTGCACTCGTGCACTTCGACGTGATCGAACATGAAGCCCGAAAAATCGAAGTGACGCGCCGTGCCGAGTTTGGCGAGATCGGCCGCGACGTTGCGGCCCTCGGCCTCGAAGAGCAGGCCTTGCCAGTTCTGTAGCGGCGTGGCGCCGAGATTCAGGCACGGTTTGTCGGCGAAATGCGGCGCGCCGAGCAACTGGCCGCTCAGATCATAGGTCCAGCGATGCAGCGGACAGACGATGTTCTCCGCGCTGCCGCGCCCGTTCAGCATGATGGCCTGACGGTGACGGCACACGTTGGACAGCAGTTCGATGTTGTTCTGCTGATTGCGGACGAGCACGCGCCCTTCGCCTTCGCCGGGAAGCGCGAAATAGTTCCCCGCTTCGGGGACCATGAGTTCGTGCCCGATATAGCGTGGACCTTGCTTGAAAAGTACGTCGAGTTCGCGCGTGAGAAGCGCTTCGTCAAAGTAAGCCGTGACTGGCAGTTGACTATGAACAGCCTTCAACTGCAATGCATTGCTCAGATTGGACATTCCCACTCCCGATGAAGACGTGAAAGCAGTGAACAACCCAACCATCGAAGATTCGATTTAGGGAGCCCGCGATTATACCGAAATCCGCCTCGCCGGGGCGCATAAGGTCTTGTTTTGGGTATAAATTGTCGCGAGAGTTCCTACAAATGCTCATTTAGCTGATTTTGCGCAAGAGTCGTTCCGCGCGCATGTCGTCCGCATGCCGCGCGACGTGGCGTCGCCGTGCGCCGGGGTCGCCGTCGCGTCGCGCGCACGGGATGCGGGTCGAAAAATCGGCTTTTGCCGTAGAATGTGCGACTTGGTTCCAATTTTCACCGCACATCCACGATTCATGGCGAAGACCGCAGAAGACGCAACAAGCGAAGAAGCCCGCGCCGATGCGCCGGGCGCGGACAGCTCGCCGCTTCCGCAGAATTACGAAGCGGCCCTGGCCGAACTCGAATCGCTCGTCGCGCGCATGGAAGAGGGCGCGTTGAGCCTCGAAGAATCGCTTGCCGCGTACCGCCGAGGCGCGGCGCTTGTCGGCTTTTGCCAACAACAGCTCGAAAAAGTCGAGCAGCAGGTTCGCGTGCTCGACGGCGAGACGCTCAAGCCGCTGCCCGGCGACGCAGAACGCGCGACGAACGACAACGGGGACGACGATCTATGACCTTCGAACACTGGATGCGCGCCACGCTCGACCGCGTCGAAACCGCGCTCGAGCACTATCTTCCCGGCACCGATGTCGCGCCGGCGCGTCTGCATGAAGCCATGCGCTATGCCGTGCTCGGCGGCGGCAAGCGCGTGCGTCCGCTTTTGGTTCACGCGGCCGGCGAACTGACGGGCGCGAGCGCGCAGGCGGTCGAAGCCGCGAGCGCCGCGCTGGAGATGATCCACGTCTATTCGCTCGTGCACGACGACATGCCCGCAATGGACGACGACGCGCTGCGTCGCGGCAAGCCCACGGTACACATTCAATATGACGAAGCGACGGCGCTGCTCGTCGGCGACGCGCTTCAGTCGCAGGCGTTCATCGCGCTGACGGCCGAAGGCAATGGTCTGTCGGACCGCCAGCAGGCCGCGCTCGTGCGCGAACTGGCGGTCGCGAGCGGCTCCGTCGGCATGGCGGGCGGGCAGGCCATCGACCTCGAAAGCGTCGGGCGCAAGCTGTCGCGGCCCGAACTCGAAACCATGCATCGCAAGAAGACGGGCGCGTTGCTGCGCGCGTCGGTGCGCATGGGCGCGCTTGCAGGCGACGAGCCGGGCGCGGACGTGCTCGCCGCGCTCGATCAATACGCCGCTGCGGTCGGGCTCGCGTTCCAAGTCGTCGACGACATTCTCGACGTCACGGCCGATTCCGCGACGCTCGGCAAGACCGCCGGCAAAGACGCGCAGCATGACAAGCCGACTTACGTGTCGATCATCGGACTCGACGCGTCGCGCGAACTCGCGGCGCAGCTCGGCCGCGACGCGCACGCCGCTATCCAGCCGTTCGGCGCTCGCGCGCAGCGCCTCGCCGAACTCGCCGACCTGGTCGTGAACCGGGCGCATTAATTGTTGAACGCGTGACGAAGCCCACGGCGCGAAACGTAGAAGTCACTCGCGCTGAACGAATCACGCCAGTTTTCCTAAAATGGGACGACGATGTACGACTTGCTGAAAACCATCGACGATCCGGCCGATTTGCGTGCCCTCGATCGACGCCAACTGCAGCCGCTTGCCGACGAACTGCGGGCCTACGTGCTCGACAGCGTGTCGCAGACGGGTGGCCATCTGTCGTCCAACCTCGGCACGGTCGAGCTGACGATCGCGCTGCATTATGTGTTCGATACGCCGAACGACCGTATCGTCTGGGACGTCGGCCATCAGACGTATCCTCACAAGATTCTGACCGGACGCCGCGACCGGATGCCGACGCTGCGTCAGCTCAACGGTATTTCGGGCTTTCCGCGCCGTAGCGAATCCGAGTACGACACGTTCGGCACGGCGCATTCGAGCACGTCGATTTCGGCGGCGCTCGGCATGGCCATCGCGAACAAGCTGCAGGGCGACAATCGCTATTCCATCGCCGTGATCGGCGACGGCGCGATGACCGCGGGCATGGCGTTCGAGGCGATGAACAACGCGGGCGTCGCCGACGATCTGCCGCTGCTCGTCATCCTCAACGACAACGACATGTCGATCTCGCCGCCTGTCGGCGCGCTGAATCGCCATCTCGCACGGCTGATGTCGGGCCGCTTCTATGCCGCCGCCCGCGCGGGCGTGGAGCGCGTGCTGCGCGCCGCGCCGCCGGTGCTCGACCTCGCCCGCAAGCTCGAAGAGCACGCGAAAGGCATGATCGTGCCGGCCACGCTCTTCGAAGAGTTCGGCTTCAACTACATCGGCCCGATCGACGGCCACGATCTCGATTCGCTCATTCCGACGCTGCAAAACATCAAGGAACTGCGCGGTCCGCAATTCCTGCACGTCGTCACGAAGAAGGGCCAAGGCTACAAGCTCGCGGAAGCCGATCCCGTGCTGTATCACGGCCCCGGCAAGTTCAACCCGGCCGAAGGCATCAAGCCCTCGACCGCGCCGTCGAAAAAGACCTACACGCAGGTCTTCGGCGAATGGCTCTGCGACGCCGCCGCGCAGGATTCGCGCGTGGTCGGCATCACGCCGGCGATGCGCGAAGGATCGGGCATGGTCGAGTTCGAGAAGCGTTTCCCGGACCGTTACTTCGACGTCGGCATCGCGGAGCAGCACGCCGTCACGTTCGCGGGCGGTCTGGCCGCGGACGGCATGAAGCCGGTCGTCGCCATTTACTCGACGTTCCTGCAGCGCGCGTACGACCAGTTAATCCACGACGTCGCGTTGCAGAATCTGCCGGTCGTATTTGCAATCGACCGCGCGGGTCTGGTGGGCGCCGACGGCGCGACGCACGCGGGCAATTATGATCTCGCGTTCCTGCGCTGCATCCCGAACATGACGGTGATGGCCGCATCCGACGAAAACGAATGCCGCCAGATGCTCTACACGGCGCTCCAGCAGCCGAACCCGACGGCCGTGCGCTATCCGCGCGGCGCGGGCACGGGCGTCGCCACCGTCAAGCAGATGACGGCGATTCCGCTCGGCAAGGGCGAAATCCGCCGTCAGTCGTCGCAGAAGATGGGTTCCGGCAAGCGCATCGCGATTCTCGCGTTCGGCACGATGGTGGCGCCGTCGCTGGCCGCCGCCGAGGAGCTCGACGCGACCGTGGCGAACATGCGTTTCGTGAAGCCCGTCGACGCCGACCTGCTGCGCGAACTGGCTGCAACGCACGACGCGCTGGTGACCGTCGAGGAAGGCACGATCATGGGCGGCGCGGGTTCCGCGTGCGTCGAGGCGCTTTTGGCAAGCGGCGTCGTGAAGCCGGTGCTGCAACTCGGCCTGCCGGACGTGTTCATCGACCACGGCGATCCCGCCAAGCTGCTCGCGAGCGTCGGGCTGGATGCGGCCGGCATCGCGCACTCCATCCGCGAGCGTTTCCTGTCCGCAGTCGAAGCGGCGGGCAAGCTGACCAAGCGCGTCGCCTGACGCGCAATCGGCCACGGGCGCTCGGGGCGCGCCGTTCATCGGCAATGGCCGCAGTGTGTTTGCATACGGCGCGGGCTTCGTCCCGCGCCGTATGCGTTTCACCGTTTAGCGCCACGCGCGTGAAGCGTCGGCGCAAATAGGACATAAAAACATGAATCAGATGAATCCCGCCTTCGTGATGCCGGACGTCCAAAGCACGCCCGACACCCGTCAGATCGCGATTCAGCGCGTCGGCGTGAAAGGCGTGCGGCATCCGTTGTCGGTGCGCACGGAAAGCGGCGTTCAGCCGAGCGTCGGCGTATGGAATCTCGACGTGCATTTGCCGGCCGAACAGAAGGGCACGCACATGTCGCGCTTTGTCGCGCTGCTGGAAGAACATCGCGAGCCGCTCGATCAGGCTGCGCTCTGCGCCATGCTCGCGTCGATGCTCGCGAAACTCGAAGCGCATTCGGGCCGTATCGAAGTGACGCTGCCGTACTTCGTGATGAAAACCGCGCCGGTGTCCGGCGTGCAGAGCCTGCTCGATTACGAGGCGACATTCATCGCCGAGAAGCGCGACGGCCAAACGCGTCTGACGCTCAAAGTGCTCGTGCCGGTCACGAGCCTGTGCCCGTGCTCGAAGAGGATCTCGCAGCACGGCGCGCACAATCAGCGGTCGCACGTGACCATCACCGCGGAACTGGCGGGCGAGGTCGCGGTGGAAGAACTGGTGCGCATTGCGGAAGAAGAGGCGTCGTGCGAGCTGTGGGGGCTGCTCAAGCGCCCCGACGAGAAGTTCGTGACCGAGCGCGCGTATGAGAATCCCAAGTTCGTCGAAGACCTCGTGCGCGATATCGCGACGCGGCTGAACGCGGACGAGCGCATCGTCGCCTACGTGCTCGAAGCGGAGAACTTCGAGTCGATCCACAATCACAGCGCGTATGCGGTGATCGAGCGCGACAAACGCTGATTGCGCGAGGTGGTCGAGTTGAGCGAAAGCCGGTCCGAGCGACCGGCTTTTTTCATGCGCACCTGGCGCGTGCTGGCGTCCGGCTCGCCGCCGTTGTCTCCGGAACGCGCCCGCCCGTAGAATGCTCTCCCGACCTTCAACAGCATACGGAGGGCATCTTGATCCTGATCGGCCAGTACGATTCTCCGTACGTGCGGCGCGTCGCCATCGCGCTGACGCTGTACGACATGGCGTTCGAGCATCGCCCGTGGTCAGTGTTCGGCGACGCCGACAAGATCGCGCCGTTCAATCCGCTGATTCGCGTGCCGACGCTCGTGCTCGATTCGGGCGACGTGCTGATCGAAAGCGCGATGATTCTCGATTATCTCGACGAGCAGGCGGGCCCGGCACGCGCGCTGATCGCATCAGCGGGCGCAGCGCGGCGAGAAGCGCTGAAGGTGTGCGCGCTTGCCGCGGGCCTTGCCGACAAAGCCGTCGCGCTCGTCTATGAGCGTGTGCTGCACAAGGAAAAATCGCAGGCGTGGGTGGATCGCTGCACGGGGCAGGTCGAGCGCGTGCTGGACGTGCTCGAAGCCGACCGCGCCGCGCGCCCGACGCCGTACTGGTTCGGCGATTCGATCGGTCATGCGGACATCGCCGTGGCATGCGCGCTGCGCTTTGCGCGCGAAGCGCATCCGCAGCTTTTCGCGCAAACGCGCTGGCCGTCGCTGATGGGTCACGCGGATCGCTGCGAGACGCTGCCTGTGTTCGCAGCCATCATGCAGCCGTTCAATCCGCCGAAATAGGCAGTCAGGCGCGCGCGAGCGCGGTGAGATCCCAGCGCGGCTTTACCGTGAACGCGTAGTCGCGCACGGCCTGCTCCGGCCAGCGCGCGAGCCGCAGCGCGCCCGCCAGCGCGATCATCGCGCCGTTGTCGGTGCAGAGCGACAAGTCCGGATAGTGAACGTCGAAGCGCCGCTTCTTCGCCGCCGCCGACAACGCCTCGCGCAACTGCCGGTTCGCGCCAACGCCGCCCGCCACGACCAGCCGCTTGAGACCGGTCTTCTTCAGCGCCGCCAGCGATTTCGCGACGAGGACATCGACGGCGGCATCGACGAAACCGCGCGCCAAATCCGCCTTCGCCTGCTCGCAGACATTGCCGCCGGATGCGTCGAGCTTGCGGCTGTGCGTCAGCACGGCGGTTTTAAGGCCGCTGAAGCTGAAGTCGAGATCGCCGGAGTGCAGCATCGGGCGCGGCAGCGCGACGGCGCCCGGCGTGCCGAATTCGGCCAGGCGCGAGACTTCCGGCCCGCCCGGATAGCCGAGCCCGAGCAGTTTCGCGGTCTTGTCGAACGCTTCGCCGGCGGCATCGTCGAGCGTTTCGCCGAGCGTCTCGTAGGCGCCCACGTCGGTCACGCGCATCAGTTGCGTATGGCCGCCCGACACCAGCAGCGCGACGAACGGAAACGGCGGCGGCGAATCGACCAAAAGCGGCGAGAGCAGATGCCCCTCGAGATGGTGAATGCCGACAGTCGGTTTGTCCCACGCCATCGCGAGCGCATTGGCGATGCTCGCGCCGACCAGCAGCGCGCCCGCGAGCCCCGGCCCTTGCGTGAAGGCGATTGCGTCGATGCTCTGGCGTTCGACGCGCGCCTCGTTCATCACCTGTTCGAGCAGCGGCAGCGCGCGGCGAATGTGATCGCGCGACGCGAGTTCCGGCACGACGCCGCCGTACTCGCGATGCATGGCGATCTGCGAGTGAAGGGCGTGCGAAAGCAGGCCGCGCTCGGTGTCGTAGAGCGCGAGGCCGGTTTCGTCGCAGGAACTTTCGATGCCGAGAACGAGCATGTGGGTGAGATCCATTGGGTGCATCAAAGCGAACCGAAAAGTATAGCAGCGGCCCGCACGGCGCGTTTCCCGGCGGCAGTTACAATGCGCGGCATGGAATCCTTCGATATCGCCGTTATCGGCGCGGGCGCGGCCGGCATGATGTGCGCGGCCGTCGCGGCTCAGACGGGCCGGCGCGTCGTGCTGATCGACCACGCCGAGCGTCTCGCCGAGAAAATCCGCATCTCCGGCGGTGGGCGCTGCAACTTCACGAACGTCAACGCGCAGCCGGCCAATTTCCTGTCCGCGAATCCGCATTTCTGCCGTTCGGCGCTCGCCCGCTACACGCCGCGCGATTTCCTCGCGCTGCTGAAGCAGTATCGCGTGAAGTGGCACGAGAAGCACAAGGGTCAGCTTTTCTGCGACGACTCCAGCGAGACGATCATCGACGTCTTGCGCAGCGAGTGCGACGCGGGAGGCGTCGCGTGGCGGCGTCCGGTGAGCGTGCACGCGATCCGTCACGACGGCGCGCGCTTCGCGCTCGATACGACCGCCGGCGCGATCGGCGCGGCTGCGCTCGTGATCGCGACGGGCGGGCTGTCGATTCCGAAGATCGGCGCGACGGACTTCGGCTACCGCATCGCGAAGCAGTTCGGCCACAAGCTCGTCGATACGCGGCCCGCGCTGGTGCCGCTCACGTTCACGTCCGCCGACTGGGCGCCGTTCGCCGCGCTGTCGGGGCTTTCGCTGCCGGTGCGCATCAGCACGGGAAGCGGCAAGACGCGCGGCGAGTTCGACGAAGACCTGCTGCTCACGCATCGCGGGCTCTCGGGTCCGGGCGTGCTGCAAATTTCGAGCTACTGGAATCCGTCCGAGCCGATTCGCGTCGATCTGCTGCCTGAACTCGACGCCACCGAAACGCTTCTGGAAGCGAAAGCCGGATCGCGCAAGCAGATCGGCAACTTTCTCGCCGAATACGTGCCCGCGCGCCTCGCGCATGCGTGGCTCGACGCGCAGCGCGTGCCGGTCGATGCGCGCCTCGCCGATCTCCCCGACCGCACGCTTAAAGGCATCGGCGCGTCGCTGTCCGGCTGGACGCTCACGCCGAGCGGCACCGAGGGCTACCGCAAGGCGGAAGTCACGCGCGGCGGCGTCGATACGCGCGAGCTTTCGTCGGCCACGATGATGAGCGAACGCGTGCCCGGCCTCTTCTTCGTCGGCGAGGCGGTGGACGTCACCGGCTGGCTCGGCGGCTACAACTTCCAGTGGGCGTGGGCGTCCGGCGTGGCGGCGGGAAAGGCGGCGTCGGAGTACGCGCACGGCGCTGCGAAGGTCGCCTGAGCCGTCCTCGCGGCAGGTGTTTCACCGGTCTCGGATCGCAAACCCGTTTGCTATACTCGGACGGTCATCGAAGGAGTTCGCGCGCCTTTTGCCGCGCTTCTTCGCTCTGGCTGACGCGACCCGCGGCGCGCATCGCTGCAAGCTCCAGAAGGCCCGCTTACAGTCCCGCTTGAGGAACGTCTCCAAGCGGGCTTTTGCTTTCGCAGCGCAGGAAGTCAGCCGAAATTCTTTTTGCATTTGCACCGGGTGAAAGATGAGCCTCAAGGACCAGATCAACGACGACATGAAGACGGCCATGCGCGCGCGCGAAACCGAGCGCCTCGGCACCATTCGCCTGCTGCTCGCAGCCATCAAGCAGCGCGAAGTCGATGATCGCGTGACCCTCGACGACGCGGGCGTGACCGCCGTCATCGACAAGATGATCAAGCAGCGCAAGGATTCGGTGAGCCAGTTCCAGGCCGCGGGCCGCGACGATCTCGTCGCGAAGGAAAACGCCGAACTCGCCGTGCTCGCCGCGTACATGCCCGAGCAGCTTTCCGCCGATGCCATCGCCGCCGAAGTGCAGGCCGCCGTCGCCGCGACGGGCGCGGCCGGTCCGCAGGACATGGGCAAGGTCATGGGCGTGCTCAAGCCGAAGCTCGCGGGCAAGGCGGACATGACCGCCGTTTCCGCGCAGGTGAAAGCGGCGCTCGCGAAGTAACCGACCCCGCGCTCGCATCCGGTGATTCCTCACGCATTTCTGCAGGATTTGCTCAACCGCGTCGATATCGTCGACGTGGTGGGCCGCTACGTCCAGTTGAAGAAGGGCGGCGCGAACTTCATGGGCCTGTGCCCGTTTCACAACGAGAAGAGCCCTTCGTTCACCGTGAGTCCGACGAAGCAGTTCTATCACTGCTTCGGCTGTGGCGCGCACGGCACGGCCATCGGCTTTCTGATGGAGCATACGGGGCTCACGTTCCCCGAAGCCGTCAAGGATCTTGCGCAAGGCGCGGGATTGACGGTGCCGCAGGAGCCGTCGAATTCGTTCCGTGGCGGCGGTTATGGCAGCGAAAGCGCGCCGAGCAAGGCGGTGAGCGTCGCGCTCACGGAAGTCATGCAGACCGCCTGCGATTTCTACAGGAAGCAGTTGCGCGCGGCGCCGAACGCCATCGCGTATCTCAAGAAGCGTGGGCTGACCGGCGAAATCGCGGCGCGCTTCGGCCTCGGCTACGCGCCGGACGGCTGGCAGAATCTGGAAGCCGCGTTTCCCGATTACCGCAACGACAATCTCGTCGAAGCGGGCCTCGTGATCGTCAGCGAGAAGACCGACGCGCAAGGCCAGCCGCGCCGCTACGACCGCTTCCGCGAACGCGTGATGTTCCCCATCCGCAACGTGAAGGGCAACGTCATCGGCTTCGGCGGGCGCGTGCTGGACGGCGGCGAGCCGAAGTATTTGAATTCGCCCGAAACGCCGCTATTTAGCAAGGGCAGCGAGCTTTACGGCCTGTTCGAAGCGCGTCTCGCGATCCGGGAATTGGGGTACGCGCTCGTCGTCGAAGGGTATATGGATGTTGTCGCGCTCGCGCAGCTCGGTTTCGCGAACGCGGTCGCCACGTTGGGCACGGCCTGCACGCCCGTCCATGTGCAAAAGCTCTTTCGCCAGACCGACACCGTGGTGTTCAGCTTCGACGGCGATTCGGCCGGCCGACGCGCCGCACGTCGCGCGCTCGAAGCGGCGCTGCCCCACGCGGCGGACAACCGGACCATCAAGTTTCTCTTTCTGCCGAAAGAGCATGACCCGGACAGCTACGTGCGCGAGTTCGGCACGGACGGCTTCGGCGAGCAGGTCGACCGCGCCATGCCGTTGTCGCAGTTCCTGCTGAAAGAAGTGCTGAACGACAAGGAGCTGGAGCAGCCCGAAGGCCGCGCGAAGGCGCTCTTCGACGCGAAGCCGCTCCTGCAGGCGCTTCCGGCCAACGCGCTGCGGGTGCAGATCCTGCATATGCTGGCAGACCGGCTCGCGACGCCGTTCACGGAAATTGCGGCGCTTTGCGATATCGATTCCCGGGCGGCGGCCGTCGCCCGCGCGTCGGTGCCGAAGAGCGAGCGGCGTCGCGTGACGGGCCAGGAGCAGCGGGCGCTGCGCAATCTGGTGATGTATCCGGGCATCGCGGCATCGCTCGACGAAGAGAGCGAACGCACGCTCGTGACCATGACCGAGCACGGCGAGTTGTTCAGCGAAGTACTCGGGCATGTGCGCGAACTGGGCGGCGCGGCGGAATTTCAGATGTTGTCGGACGTTTTGAGAAATGCAGCAAATGCGCCGACCTACGAGGATATCTTCCAGGAAATTCTCGCCTATGATGAAAACGTTCGGGATTTGCTGCTACGCGACCCGTCCGATGAAGACGCCGCGCAACGCGTCGACGAGCAGAAGCGCTTGTTGACGGAAGAGTTGCTCGCGACCGTCGTCAAGCTGCGGCACGACAGCTATCGCGCGCGGCTCGATCAACTGGCGCGGCAAGCGAGCCTCTCGGCAGAGGAGGTGGCGGAGTTTTCGGATCTGTCGGCGAAAGTCGCGCAGATCAAGGCGGGACGGGCCGCAAGCCCGGATCGCGAAAAGTGAACTGCTATAATAAAAAGTTGAAAATTCGTTGCTTTTTTTCAACGATTTGTACGATTTCGCTGGCTTAGGCAGTCTGAGCGGCGAGACGTACGGAAGCTTTGAGGGAATCTGCGAGAGTTGCAAGGGCGCTGGCTGAATCGGCTGTCGCGGCGCGCGAAAGCGGCGTTTGCCTCGAGCGGGGCGCGACACACAAAACAGGCGGATAAGCACGCCGACGAACAGACGGGCGCAAGGGAAGCGGCTGCTATTGCGGGTAGGAGCGATTCGCGTTCGAGCGCATCGCGCGAACCGCGGTAGCGCCCCGGGCAGGGCACGCAGCCAAGGCAGGGCGAGGCACGTGCGCATTGGGTATTCACGGTTCCATCGGTTGCCGTCCGGCAGCCGCGAGTCGAGACTAGAGCCTGTATGGCGAACTCCATGACGAAAAAGCTGAACGATGTACCCGTCGAAGACGACGCACCGCAAACTGCAGAGCCGGCCGCCGCACCCGCGGCGAAGGTCGAAAAGGCCAAGGCACGCGACCGCCGCGCCAAGGAGAAGGCGCTTCTGAAAGACGCGTTCGCGTCGAGCGCGCCCGGCACGGTCGAAGAGCTGGAAGAGCGCCGTTCGAAACTGCGCGCGCTCATCAAGCTCGGCAAGGAGCGCGGGTTCCTCACGTACGCCGAAATCAACGATCACCTTCCGGACAACTTCACGGAAACCGAGGCGATCGAAGGCATCATCAGCACGTTCAACGACATGGGCGTGGCGGTGTACGAGCAGGCGCCCGACGCCGAGACGCTGCTTCTCAACGACAACGCGCCGAACGCCTCGGCCGACGATGAAGTCGAGGAAGAAGCCGAAGTCGCGCTCTCCACGGTCGATTCCGAATTTGGCCGCACGACCGACCCCGTGCGCATGTACATGCGCGAGATGGGCACGGTCGAGCTACTGACGCGCGAAGGCGAAATCGAGATCGCGAAGCGCATCGAGGACGGCCTCAAGCACATGGTCATGGCGATTTCCGCCTGCCCGACGACCATCGCCGACATTCTCGCGATGGCCGAGCGCGTGCAGAACGAGGAAACGCGCGTCGACGAACTCGTCGATGGCCTGATCGATCCGAACGCGGAAGACACCGACGGCTTCTCCGAACAGGAAGCCGAGGCGATCGAATCCGAGGACGAGGAAGCCGACGAGGAAAGCGACGAAGAAGAGGACGACGATGACGGCGCCGCGCAGGCGAGCGCCAACGCCGCCCAACTGGAAGCGCTGAAGCGCCAGTCGCTCGAAAAGTTCTCGCTGATCAGCGAGTGGTTCGACAAGATGCGCCGCGCGTACGAGAAGGAAGGCTACAAGTCGAAGGCATACCTGAAGGCGCAGGAAGCCATTCAGACCGAACTCATGTCGATCCGCTTCACGGCGCGCACCGTCGAGCGCCTGTGCGACACGCTGCGCGCGCAGGTCGATGAAGTGCGCCAGGTCGAGCGTCAGATCCTGCATACGGTCGTCGACAAGTGCGGCATGCCGCGCGCCGAGTTCATCGCCCGCTTTCCGGGCAATGAGACGGACCTCGACTGGGCCGACAAGGTCGTCGCGGAAGGGCACGACTACAGCGCGGTGCTCGAGCGCAATATCCCGGCGATTCGAGAGCAGCAGCAGCGTCTGCTGGACTTGCAGGCGCGCGTGGTGTTGCCGCTGAAGGACCTGAAGGAAACCAACCGCCAGATGGCGGCGGGCGAACTGAAGGCGCGTCAGGCGAAGCGCGAAATGACGGAGGCCAATCTACGTCTCGTGATTTCCATCGCGAAGAAATACACGAACCGCGGACTGCAATTCCTCGATCTGATTCAGGAAGGCAATATCGGCCTGATGAAGGCGGTGGACAAGTTCGAATATCGTCGCGGCTACAAGTTTTCGACTTACGCGACGTGGTGGATTCGCCAGGCCATTACGCGGTCGATTGCGGATCAGGCGCGCACCATTCGTATTCCGGTTCACATGATCGAGACGATCAACAAGATGAACCGTATTTCCCGGCAGATCTTGCAGGAGACGGGCCTGGAACCGGATCCGGCGACGCTGGCCGAGAAGATGGAAATGCCCGAGGACAAGATCCGCAAGATCATGAAGATCGCGAAGGAGCCGATCTCTATGGAAACGCCGATCGGCGACGACGACGACTCGCACCTCGGCGATTTCATCGAGGATACGAACACGGTGGCGCCTTCGGACGCTGCGCTGCATGCGAGCATGCGGGACGTGGTGAAGGACGTGCTGGACTCGCTGACGCCGCGTGAGGCGAAGGTGCTGCGGATGCGCTTCGGCATCGAGATGAGCACGGATCACACGCTGGAGGAAGTGGGCAAGCAATTCGACGTGACGCGTGAGCGCATTCGCCAGATCGAGGCGAAGGCGCTGCGCAAGCTGCGTCACCCGAGCCGGTCGGACAAGTTGAAGTCGTTCCTCGAGGGCAATTGATGCGCGTGTCGGGCTTGTATTGAGAGGCGTTGTCAGGCAAACTCGCAGACCTTCGAGAGTCGCCTTTGGCATCCTTCTGAAGCATCAGAAAGCGCCGCACGGCGCTTTCTTTTTGCCCTCCGTTTTCGAGAGGGGCCGGAAGCTTAACTGGTATAAGCTGTCGACTCATAATCGACCGACAGTGGGTTCGAGTCCCACCCGGCCCACCAGCCTTCACTTCACATATCAAAGGCTTAGCGGGGTTTTGGTGCCCGGCGGTTGGCTTCAGAGACACTCTGAGGACGATTCGGGGACGCTGGTGGGTCGTGGCCCGCCCGGGCCGGTAGCCGTCGCCTGCCCAGCCGGCGTTTGCTCCGCGTCGCGGTCCGTTCTTCCCCAAATGATCGACGCATTGTGGCCGCCCCCGACCGTTGATTGCAACTGACAGCAGCCGACGATGAGCGTTTGCTAGCACGACGCGGCGTGTATCGCGTGTGCGGAGAGAGAGGCGCGAGTGGCGTGCCGAACCGAGCTGCTGGGACAATCCGTCCGGATGGGCTACGGCGTTGCTCGTCGCAAGCTACACTTGAGATGCAATCGGCATTGTGGCCGTGCTCTTGTTTTCCATAGGACTAGCTTCGCATACGTGCGCAGGAACATCTCGACTGTGTGGCCGAGCTGGCGCGCGCAGAACGCGGGCGTCATGCCGGCCATCAACATGCTGGTGGCATAGGAGTGGCGCATGTTATACGGGCGGCGGTAACGGATGCCGAGGCGTGTCAGGATGCGTGACCAGTACACGCGGGTGAACGCCTCCTCGCTATGCCACGGCTTGCTCGTGCGCGGGTCTTGGAACACGCGCCCGCCGGCCACCTGCGTGAAGGCACGCTGGCGCTGTAGGGCGGCGTACGCGCGGCGATTCAGGCGCACGAGGCGCGCCTCGGCCGTCTTCGTGCGGTTCTTCTCCTCACCGGCCACTAACACCCGTTCGATTGCGATCGCGTTGTCCTTGAAATCCACGAAGCGCCATTCCAGCCCGTTGATCTCCGACGTGCGCAGCCCCGACCAGAACCACAGTTCGATGTAGTTGTGGATCGAGCGGCAGGCTACCCATCTTGCGCCCTCGGTTGTCGCAGGACGCGCGACACCAGAACTCGACGGCCGCGTCGTAGCCGATGCGGGTGGAGGTTTCAATGCGCGTCATGTCGAGCCACTGTGTGAGCCAGGCTTCGACGGTGGGCGCGGCGCTCGCGTGCTCCTGCAAAAAAGTTCGCAGTCGCAAGGTATCACTCTTTCGCGTGGGAGCGTGGGCGTACGTCCTCCCATGAGTTCATGAACTGGGCTCGAGCACCATCAGCCAATATACGCCAACGAACGCAATGAACGCCGGCACGCTTCGCCAGAAGCAGGCTCGACCGTATTCCCAGTATTGCTGGGTCAGTGCTTGAGAATCGCTATCGGCAATTCGCGCGAGATCGCGCATGCGTATCTGCAGCCACACGACCGGAAGCCAGCAAGAGTTCCCGCGATCACGTGTAGACAAATCGCGTCGAAAATCCATCCACTAAGCAATGCATAGCCGGCGCAATGGACGAGGCCGAGGCCAGTGAGTGGCTGAACGACGATGGCGGGAGTGGAAAAAATCCAGGTCGGCAAGTACCGTGCGCTCCGTCACGATACGAATCGCTCGCACGTCTCCGCTGCGGTCGGTGATCCATTTTAAGAATGCGATGCCGCTTCCAGTGCCGAAGAGCACGGTCGAACTGAGGACATGGATCCATTTGAGAAAGAGATAGTTACTCACGCTGGCACCTCATGGAGGGCGAGATCCTGCACCTCGGCGAGATGTTTGTCGACCGTCAGCAAGCCAATACACGGCATGGCACCGCGAGGCAGTTTGTCCCCGCGCGCGAGTCGCTTCGCGAGAGCGATAGCGGCGCCACAGGGAATATGCGGACCATGAATTCTTGCCGCCGCAGATGCCAGTCGAGCTTCAGCGGCTTGCCCTCGACGTCCACGCCTTCGAGCGAGACGAACATGGCGCCTTTGTCGCTGATGAGCGGTTCGAGCCAGCGACTTATCGCGTGCAGCGGCTTCGCGAGCGGCACGACGGTGGGCATCAGACCGACGCGCACCAGTTGCGCAGCCAGCCATACGACGAGACGCGCTGGCGCGCTTGCGAAGTCAGTATGAAAAGCCACGGTGCGCACGTCGGGATACCGACGGGGAAACAGGACGGGATCAGGTAAGGCGCAACTGCTGAGTAAGCGATTGTCTACAGGTCCGGGAAGCGGCTAACGACGCAGATCGACCCACCCGTGGGTCGGATTCCAGCGTCCCTCTACGAGCCGCAGGAATGGTCGGCCGCAATAGCCGAATACGCCTCGCATCGTCGCGAGTCCAGGTGATCTGGGCAGGCGAATGCCTTCCATCTGCGCGAGCGCTGTGCAGATGCGTTCGCCAAGAAGCGCCATAGCCACCAATTACCACGACGGTATGCATTCGATGTGGATCAAGAAGAGCCTTTTGGCACGTCGCCAACGCGGATAACCGTTGTCCAGAGCCGTTGACGGCATGTTCGCGCACGTCATCGTCAGACGCCGCCGTGTGCGAGCGGCTAGAGCGTAGCTGCAAGCGTTTGCTTCAGTTGCGCTCACGAGTCGAACATCGAAGACCTTGCAATAACGCGATTGACGCCGCGCGGGCACTCGCACATGACGATATCGCCGTCCACTACGCCTCGCGTTCCCGAGAAACCCCAGTTCGTGGCCGTTCCCGAAATCGGTCCGTTCTTCTTGCAGCGAGGACACGACGCGAGCCCCATGTGCCGCGCAACGGGTATTCCGTTATCGCGCATGGATTCGTCGCCGTCTAGCACGCGGCCGCCGGTCGTCGTGAGATTGCCTTTCAGCGCTATCATTTTGGTCATGTAGATGCTCTTTTCGGTTGTTACCTTAAGGTACTGGACTTCCGTACGGAATACGTCCGGAAACGTGAACCGCAGCACCGTCATCCACAGGGCTTAAGCGGGCGCGTCGGCTATGCCAGACAACGTCCGTCGATGCAGCACAACGGACATCTGCTCAACCACGCAAGAAATGCTTCATTCGTCGTCGATCGAGAATGCGTCGAAGGTTGGCGAACGCCATCGACTCGCACGCTGAATCCACATAAGGCTGTAGCCTCGCGAGAAGCGTCTGCTGATGCGCTCATAACTGCTCCGGCGCCTGCTGCAGCATCCTTAAGCGAGTCCTCCCATCCGGCGTGAAATCCGTCCCAAAGCGCACCAGCCCTTCGCGCCGCAGATGACACGCCATCGTGAAGCTCAGCAACATGCCCGGCTCCGGTTTGTTGATCTCGATATCGATCGATCTCAACCGCGGCTCGTATTCGAGCAGCGTGGCTTCGATCTCCGTTTTCAACTTGTGCGCAGAGGCGGGTATGCTTCTCGTAGTCGGGGACCTTGATGTCGAGCATCTTCGGACGCACAGCGACGACCTTCACGTTGTCGAGCTTCGTGTTGAAGTACTCCTTTTCCTTGCCGGCGTCGTCGATCTTGTACCACTTGATCTCCGCCGACTTCAGCGTCTGGCCGCTCGTCACTGCCTTGTACAGATACGGCGTCGATGCGTCGGTCTCCTTGATCAGGGTGATCGGTGCGTGCACGCGCGTGCCCGTGAGCTTGCCGGTGTTGCCGTCGGTCGGAATATGCAGGCTGTGATCGAACGCCGTGATTTCGATGCTGCCTTCACGGCCCTGCACGGTCACCGAACCCTTGATGTCCGCGCCACCATCGTCTTTGAGCCACATGTATGACGGAATTGCCATTTCTTACTCCCTTCTTCTTACTGCGACAACTGCCCGGATCTCTAACCGGGCTTCAACATCCCGAAGCCTATGCTTCGGGGGCTAAAACTAATTCGCGGGGGCTCCGGCCTCTGCATGACGCGCGTCAGGGACTAGCGTGATCTCTACGCGGCGGTTCTTCGCACGCCCGGCTTCCGTGTCATTGCTCGCGATGGGGCGCGTATCCCCGTAGCCCTGGATCGCGAACTGCGTGGACGAGATGCCGGACGCTCCGATTAACCAGTCGCGCACGGCTACGGCTCGCGCGGTCGAGAGTTTCAGATTGCTGTCCGGATCGCCCACGTTATCGGTGTAGCCGGCGACGAGGATCCGCTTGTCCGGGTGCGCCTTGATCATCTCGAGCGCATCGACCATCACGCGCGTCGAGCCATCCTTGAGATGAGCCTTGCCACTGTTGAACAGCGACATGCTGTCGAGCGTGACGACCGACGGGGGCGGGGGAGGCGCGACGTAGCTCGCGATCGCCTGGTTGAGCGACGGGATGGTGCGTTCTGCCCGATAGAGGCCGAACGACAGACGCAGCGGGACACCGACTCGCGCATACCGGTCCAGTTCATCGCGATCGGCTACCAGCGTCTGCAGGGCATCACGGCGCGCGGCGTCGCGTGCAGCCGGAATGGTCGAATACCGGCCGAGATCCGCGCCAACGCGCGCGAGGAGCGTCTGGTTATTTAGGCCCGCAAAGAAACACGCGAATGCGGCCCCGCAGGCCAACAAGGCAAACCCATGTAGGAAAGCGGCCAGTCGCGGCGACACCCATCGCCGTTGCTGGACGGCCGCGATGAGTGGCTGGGGCAGAGGCCATGGCGTGGGTGAAGCCGGGGCGGTGCTGCGCAGAACGCGAGTCTGAAGTTCGACTTCACGCGTCCAAGGATCGTTGGGCCCGCCTCCTGGACCGCAATCGATCCAGCCAGCGCCGAAGAGCGCCCACTCAGTGGCGGGCTGCGCACACGCATGCCGCTGGTGCTGGTCACCGGCGACGACCTGCCGGCGCTCTTCAACCGGGACGGCAGGGACCGCTTCGCGCATGTCGGCGACGGTGCGATATGGCTGCGAGCCGAGCGGCCACAGGACCTGCCGCACCTCGCGGTTGCCGTCAAGCAGTGGCGCGACGGCCGTGCTCCGGACGCTGTTGTGCTCTCGGTGGTGCCTGCCCGTTATACCGATGCCGATCTGCTGACGCAGTCGCTGCGCATGATACGTCAGGCTGTCGCGGACGCCGCGCGCATGCTTGGCTCCGGCCCATTGCCTGGGTATATCGCGATGTATCAAAGGCTCACGACTGAGCCGAGCGACCTCGCGACGCCAGCGTGGTACGGAGTATCGTCGTTGCAGCGGCTGACCGGCGCAGACGGCTTCGAGTCCGTCATCCGCGCGGCTGAAGGCGAGGTCGAGCAGACAGCGAACGCTAGCACCGCGGCCGCACGCGCGGCCGCCCTGGCGTCGATCGTCGGCTGGACTCAGCGAGTCGTGGTTCAAGTTCTCACGGACCGACAGCAGGCTGACTGGAATGTCCGCAGTCGCTTCGCCGAGCGCGGCCAGTACGACGGCGCTCTGGCTGCGTGCTCGCCGAAGGATTCGCGTGCGGTAGTAAATGAGCACTACGGCCGTCGCGATAACCACGCCGGTGAGCATCCAGGCCATGCTTGGACCCGGCTGCGCCACGAGCCAAGTGACGGCGAAAGCCAGCGCGCCGGCCAGCACGACCATCAAGCGGAACGGGTAGCCTAGACCTTGGTCCGGCGCGCGGTCAAAAACCGACGCCCGGCTGGGCCCTGAGCGCGAGTGCGGCAGATCGGCTTTCACGGACGGCTGACCTTTTCGGACTTGATGTGCGCAAGCTGAGCGAGCTGCGAATCGAGCGCCACATTCCAGGTGACCCAGACGGCTACGGCAGCGACGCAGGCGATGCCTGCAATAGCCCACGGCGACAGCCGGTAGAACAAGTCGGATAGGCGCCTTCCCGGGTGGTCCGCGATAAACGTCGGTTCGACAGCAGGCCGAAGCTTCTGCAGACGGCTATTGAGCGAGGCAACGAGTTCGGTGCGCTTGGCCGCCCCATCGCGGGCATAGCGCCCCATGAACCCGATGCCGAGGATCGCTGAATAGAATTCGAGCAGATCGACGTTCGGGGAGGAATCGCGCAGACGTGCCTCGAGACAGTCGATCACGCGCTCCCCCGCATCGTGCATCCGGAAGAACTCCACTTGCAGCGGCTCGAGTTCCCATCGCGAACGAGCTTCGTCGCCAAGTTCCCGTAGCGCGGTTTCATCGAGCAATCCGCAGTGCGCAATCATCGCTTCCTGTCGGACGTCCTCAGGGTGACCCCGGCGTGTGAGTGCCTCCGAGAAGTCGGTAATCAACTGCCGGCACCGCTCGCGCAATGCAGCGGCGTCCGTCACCGTTCCGTCGGCAGCGAGCGAAGTGACAAGCAACGCCGTGTCGCGCAGCAAATCACGAATACCGCTGCCGCTTCCGCTGACGTAGTCGGCGGAAGCGGCAGTGCTCATCAACGTCGCCTTATCATGTCTGAGGGTGAGATTGTTCATGAGCGCAGCACCGCATAGAGTTCGAGGGTGGCGTCCGGCACGGAAGCGGGGAGATAGATCTGACAGGCCCGCGCAGCAAGCATCTTCGCGTGTAGGGGACTGGTGGAATCGAGTGCGAAGTATTGATTGTCCAGCCGGACCGGAATGGCGCCGGGCACCCTTTGCACGGCCTTCAGAGGAATGCCCATCAACGCCGAATTGACGATGTGCTCGACGTCGTCGGGCGAGCCGATCTTGCACAGTCGGGGAAACCGTTCCACGAGTTCGAATACCGGCACTGGCGCATTGACCGACAGGTACCAGTCCGCAGTTCCTTCGACCAGGCGTTCGTCGAGGAATTGACCTGTCCAGGTCGTCGGCCCCTTGCGCGTGAGGCCGATCGACACCACCCGCGACGGAATGATGGCATCCAGCAGTTCCCGGATCATCGACTCGAGTTTTGCGAACACCTCGTCGGCCCGTGCGTGGTCATACAACGGAATATCGGACAGTTGCGCTGCGGTGGAAAACGTCATGAGCGCACTGGCGAGCTGCGCAAGCGTGGCATACAGGTGTTCGGGCGGTCGGGCCGGGTGCGAGGCGTAGAGTCGCAAATGCGGCCAGGCGGTGTGGATGCACTGAAGCAGCCAATAAAGCTGGACGTCCGCGACGCCATACTCGACGATCGCTTCGAGTCGCTCACTGCGACGCGAGCCGAGCGCCACGCTCTTGGCCATCAGGATGTCGGCCAGACGGTTGATTCGCTCAAGATGCAGCGGATGACTGCCGAGGGTCAGACACGGCGGCACGAACCGATGATCCACCTGAAACTGGCCGTTGCTTGCACGCGTGAGCCGTGCAATGGCGCATACGGTGTCATCCGCGTGGGGCTCGAAATCGAAGAGTAGCCGGATGGCGTGCCGTTCGGCCGCTATCTCGACTTCGCTGATTCCGTTCAGGTCCGTGACCTTCGTGAATTCGCGATAAGAACGTCTGGGACGGGCGAGCGAAGTTTCATCGAAGCGACAGTTGTTGCCATTGGCATCGAGAAGCGCGAGCGCGGCATACACCACAACGCTCTGTCGATCGACCGCAATCCCCTGGGCCAGATCCCGTGCACCGGGAAGCGCGTCGGCCACGGTCGTGTCGAACGGAGTGCCGTCCGGAAACCGCCCTTTGAGATGCGTCAACTTCAAGCGTCCCGTTGCGAGCGCTTCTTCGTCCACTTCTACCCGCAGGGTGCCCCACGGATCGGCAACAGCAGCGCTAACAATTTGCTGCAAGGCGAATTCGGTCCACCGGTCCTGTTGTTGGAAGTGCTGCTGCGAAAGGATGAGGCCGTCGTGCCAAAGAGGTTTGTGGATTCGCATGTATTCGTCGCCCGCGCATTGCTACTGCCTTAAGCCGGCGGATTCTAAACTCGGCAATCGAATTCTGTATACCCCATGCGTATCCTAACGCCGTCATTAAATTCGCATAACTAATGTTCTGATCGGTGACTTAATGCATGATGCATTGGAGCCTTTTGAATGACGTCAGTAGAGACGGCTGTGTCTTGAGCCAATAAATTATCAAAAAAATAGGAAATGTCCGAGTCGACACAAACCATAGCGGCCCGCCTATCTAGCCGTTCTTATCCTGTCGGTGCTATAAGTTATCCCAAAAAAACAGAAGTAGAATCGATCTGGAATTTCCTTTGACGTCCAGACAATAATCCGGTCTAATACGTCGCGGTAAAAAATGCCGCTTGAATGGAGGTCACGCACTTGGGGCGCCGTGAGTACGGTCATGCGGTTCCAGTTGCAATTGAGGATCGCAGCGCTCCACGCCAGCGTCCCTGTCGCGGCGGCATCTTTCGGCGGTAATCTGACGGTAATTTTTAAGGAGTACCGATGGACAGCTTTCAGCGAGAAATCCCAAAAAGTCGCGTGTCGATCACGCTGGACCTTCACACAGGAGGGGCGCAGAAGAAGGTAGAGCTGCCGCTCAAGCTGCTCGTTGCCGGCGACTTCAGCGCTGGTCGGGAGCAGGCGCCGCTGGCCGAGCGCAAGAAAGTCAATATCGACAAGAATAACTTCGACGCCGTGCTGGCCGATTATGCGCCGGACCTCAGGTTTTCGGCGCAGAACACGCTCGCTGGCGACGGCTCCGAACTGCCGGTGAACCTGTCGTTCCGTTCGATGAAGGACTTTGAGCCGGAGCAGGTCGCACGCCAGATTCCGGAGCTTCAGGCACAACTCGCGATGCGCAATCTGCTGCGCGACCTGAAATCCAACCTGCTCGACAACAGCACGTTCCGTCGCGAGTTCGAGAAGGTTCTGAAAGACAAGCGGCTGTCTGACAAGCTGCGCGGCGAGTTGGCTCAAATCGCCGCAGCCGCTACGCAACCGGAAGGGCATGCCTGAGCGCCGACGGCCCAGACAAGCCATCGCCGCCTCGCAACGAGGCTGCACTACCTAAGCAGACAGAACGAACAATGAACAAGAACGAATCCCGGCAGCGCGCAACAGAGACCGTTGTGCTCGAACACGACAGCATTTATGCCTCGCTGTGCGACAAAATCAATCTGAAACCGGTCGCCCAGGCGCGTCCGCTCGAAGCCTTTCGCGACAACGACATGCTCTCGGAAGCGTCGGCTGACGAGCGCATCGCCCGAGGCATGGGGGCTTTCCTCGACCTCGTGGCGCAATCCAGCCAGCCGGTCGACCGGCTCGACAAGTCGCTGCTCGACTTCCATATCGGCCAGCTCGATCGCCAAATTAGCCGTCAGCTCGACGCCGTGATGCACGCGCCGGAGTTCCAGGCGCTCGAAGGACGTTGGCGTGGTCTCAAGATGCTCGTATCGCGCACCGACTTCCGTCGCAACGCACGCATTGAGGTGCTGGACGTCTCGAAGGAAGCACTGCAGCGCGATTTCGAGGATACGCCGGAGCTCATCCAGAGCGGCCTGTATCGCCTCACGTACATTGAAGAATATGACACGCCGGGCGGGCAGCCGATCAGCGCGATGATCAGCGACTTCGAGTTCGAGAACTCGCCGATGGATATCGCGCTGTTGCGCAACATATCGAAGGTGGCCGCGGCGGCTCACATGCCGTTCATCGGCTCGGTGGGCGCGGCGTTCTTCGGCAAAAAGTCGATGGAAGAAGTCGCGGCGATCCAGGATATCGGCAACTACTTCGACCGCGCTGAGTACATTAAGTGGAAGAGCTTCCGCGACACCGACGACGCCCGCTACGTGGGTCTCACGATGCCGCGTGTGCTCGGCCGCTTGCCGTATGGCAAAGACACGGTGCCGGTGCGTGCCTTCAATTACGAAGAAGCGGTGAAAGGCCCGGACCACAACCGATACCTGTGGGTGAACGCATCGTTCGCGTTCGCGGCCAACATGACGCGCAGCTTCGTAACTAACGGCTGGTGCGTTCAAATTCGTGGCCCGCAAGCGGGTGGCAAGGTCGAGGACCTGCCTCTTCACTTGTACGACCTCGGTACCGGCGTTCAGCCGAAAATCCCGACCGAAGTGCTGATTCCCGAGACGCGTGAATTCGAATTCGCGAATCTCGGCTTCATTCCGCTCTCGTTCTACAAGAACCACGACTTCGCGTGTTTCTTCTCGGCTAATTCCACGCAGAAGCCGGCGCTCTACGAGACGAAAGAAGCGACGGCCAACAGCCGCATCAACGCGCGATTGCCGTACATCGTCCTGCTCTCTCGTATCGCGCATTACCTGAAGCTCATTCAGCGCGAGAACATCGGCACGACCAAGGACCGCCGTCTGCTCGAATTGGAGTTGAACAACTGGATCAAGGGTCTCGTGACCGAGATGAAGGATCCGGGCGACGAACTGCAAGCTTCGCATCCGCTGCGTGATGCCAAGGTGACGGTGGAAGATATCGAAGACAATCCGGGCTTCTTCCGCATCAAGCTCTTCATCATCCCGCACTTCCAGGTCGAGGGTATGGACATCGGGCTGTCGCTCGTGTCGCAGATGCCCAAGGCCAAGAGCTAACCCGGGCGGTATTGACGTATCCCGTAGGGTCTCGCCGGGGCACCGATTGGTGCCCCGGCTGTGCCATTGTGTTCGCGTGTTAAGTGAGATTTCCGATGTCGATGGTCATGCCTTTACAGGCTTATGAATTGAAGCTGGCGCCGCATCCGGCGCCGTTCTCGATATTGAAGTTCGCTGGTTCAGACAGAATCAGCCAGCTTTACCGATACGAGATCGAATTCACAAGCCCCGTGGCCGGAATCCCGATGGATCAGGTACTCGGGCGCCCCGCCCGGTTTGCCATCGATCCGATCGACCCGAACATGGGCACGCTTCGCAGGATGTACGGCAACGATGCGGAGAAGTACAGCAAGAAGGCGCCGGCATACGCCATTCACGGCATCATCACGAAGTTCGACGAGTGCGACACTTCGGCTGATGAGACCCGCTATCGCGCTGTATTGGAACCCAAGCTGGCCGATTTGAATCGAGGGAAGACAAGCCGGCTGTTCCAGAAGCAATCGGTGGAAGAGATCATCACCGACACGCTGCGTCATGAAGGCTACCGGGCCGGAGTCGACTTCGTCTTCAAGCTCCGCCGGGAATACAAACGCCACGAATACGTCACGCAGTACCACGAAACGACGTTCGCCTTCATACAGCGTATCTGTGCGGAGGAGGGCATCTGGTTCCGTTGGGAGCAGAAGAAGGACTACGCCGTGGTCGTTTTCGGTGACGATCTCGATGCGTATGCTCGCAAGCCCCGGACCGTACCGTTCCGTCGAGATTCGGGGCTAGAAAGTGTCGGTGCGGATTCGATCAAGACGTTGCGCCGGCGTACTCGACGCGTGCCGGAGTCGGTGCGGCTGCATGACTACAATCATCGGCAAGCCGACGTGTCGCTGCTCGTCGAAGAGAATGCCGCGAAAGGCGACGACACCACCAATGCGGTCGACTACCACTGGGGTGAGCACTACGAAACGCCCGAAGAGGGCCGGACGATCGCGCGCCTGCGGCATGAGGCCCATTTGGCCGAGCAGGTTAGCTTTATCGGCACAGGTAATCCGTTCTGGCTGGAAGCCGGTGAAGTCATGCAAATCGACCCTGTACAGGTCGATGCAAAGCACGGGATCTTCATCACGTCGGTGCGCTCGCATGGCGCGCGCAACAAGTCCTATAGGGTGACGTTCGAGGGCATCCCGTCCGACCGGGTATGGCGAACGCCAATGGATTCGATTGAGCGCCCGGCTATCAACGGCATCCTGCCGGCACGCATCACCTCACCCGGGAATTACCGATACGCCTATTTGACTCAAGAAGGCTGGTACGTAATAAAGCTGCCGTTCGACTTGGACGAGTGGAGCCCGGGTGGGACGAGCCGGCCGGTGCGGTTCGCCAAGCCCTATAGTGGCGACAACTACGGACACCATTTCCCGCTGATCGACTCAGCCGAGGTTGCGCTCCAGTTCACTGCCGGGGACCCGAATCGCCCGATGATCGTCGGGGCGATGCATGACAGCCTGCATCCCGACCTTGTCACCAATCTGAACAACACTCGCAATCTCATTCGAACGGCCGCGCAGAATGAGTTGCGGATGGAGGACAAGGAGGGCATCGAGCACATTCACCTTACGACGCCGTTTCAGACCAGTGAGCTTAATCTTGGGCATATGGTCGATGCGGAGCGGAAGGAGCGGGGGCGGGGTGCGGAGTTGCGCAGCGATGAGCACGTAGCGGTCAGAGGCGGAAAGGGCCTGCTATTGAGCGCGGATGCGAAACCGAATGCTTCAGGCAAGCAGCTAGACATTCAAGAGGCGATGAACCAGTTGCAAGCGGCTTGCGACCAATCCACCTCTCTACAGTCCATCGTGCAAGCAGCTCAGGCCGAGCTAGCAGACGTTAGAGCGCAGCAAGCGCGCCTGCAGAATGACTATGCCGAACTCCAGAAAGCGATAGTGCTTACTAGTGCACCGGATGGCATCGTATCAGTAACGCCTGCCGATATTCAAATGTCGAGCGGAAGGCACATCACTGCTACGACTGGTGGAAACGCAGAGTTCAACGTCGTAGAGAAGTTCGCGGTCGCGGCGGGCAAGGCTGTTTCGCTTCTTGCCCACAAGCTTGGACTCAAGCTGTTCGCCGTGAATGGTCCCGTGCAGGTTCAAGCTCAGTCAGGCCCCATCGAGCTAACTGCAAGTGGTGATGTGATCATAAAGGGGAAGCGATTGTTGCTAGCCGCGCAGGAGGAATTGCTTATTTCGAATGGCGGTGGCGCGTTCTTCAAGTTGGCCGGTAGCCAACCGCAAGTCGGCGGTAGTAGCAATTTTCTCGTCAAAACACCGTCAATATCGAAGGCCGGGGCCGAGACGGCGTCGGCGGCAATGCCGTCGTTTGCGAGTGGCTCGTTCGCACGCAAGTTCTTTTTGCACCCGGAAGACGATCCAGACACGCCGCTTGGGCATCATCGTTTCCGGGTTCATCTGCCCGACGGAAACACTAAGGAGGGCGTTACAGACGCGAATGGTATGAGCCCATTGTTTGAGCGCAACGACGTAGAAAACTTGAAGATTGAAGTGCTGGGTGCAAGTCATGAGTAACGCGACAATCGAGCAAAATAGTCTTCGCAATTCGAAGGAAGGCGTGCAAGCCATCCCGATGCCCGCTCATAGCGGTGCAATGCTCGAATGCAAAGTTCCCGCCAAGCGGCCGATGCCATGTATCGTCATCGCGATTCACGGGGTGAACGATGACGGTCAGTTCATGCCGCTCATCGACAAGCATATCTGCGCGGGGCTGAATAAACGCCTTGGACGCGATGATCTAACGCCACATAAGTGGGGGACCTGGACGGAAGGGTCGGAGGACAATATTCCGGAGTTGAATCTAGATAACGTTCCGTCCTTGCCTTGTGTCAGGGAAGAAGGGCGCTCTCCCGTCATTCCTTTCCACTGGGGATATAGGCCTGTGGATCGTGATGCCTACCTAGAGGATCAGCGTCGCTACAAAGCACAGCTCGACGCCAGCAACCACAATCCCGATTTGCCGTATGATGCTTATTACATCGACCGTCGCACCGATGCCTCGACCGGATACGCATGTCGAGACAACTTCGACAATTGGCTAAGCAAGCATTATTCGAAAGACGGCGGCCCGTTCCCTAATGCGACGAACAATCTGGTCGACATGTGGGGGCCAGGCGTTAGTGGGCGGCTTTACAACCTAGGCGCTGCCATAGCGCGATTGGGTTCAGGTTCCGATGCTCGGCTTTACAGGAACCCGCATCGAATCTACTACGTGCATGCCGCTCGCAGGCTCGCCGATTTGATCTTGGAGATCCGTCAGCACCCGTCGGCTAAGTACGATGCTATCAACATCATTGCTCATAGCCAGGGTACTGAGATAACCATGCTGGCAAACTTCATGGTGCGTGAAGCAAAACAGCGGCCGGTCGACAGCGTGATACTCTGCGATTCGCCCTATGCCTTGGACCCCAACGAGATCGAGCTCGAATTTCCGGGAAAGCATCAGTCTCGGGACGCACGCGTTCAGACTCTCTCGAATTTCGTAAAGTTGATGCATGACGCGCGCAGGCCAGTAGAGTCGTCGCGTATCGTCAGTACTGGCGTAGCTAACCCGAAGGCGTGGTCTGAGACGTGTCACAGCCGCGATAACTTCGGAACCGTCTACAACTACTTTTGCCCGCAAGATACTGTCGTTAGTCATCCCAATGTCCAAGGAATCGGTTGGCAAGGCGTGGAGGACGTCGCGCTCAAGATGTTGGGGGAGAACTTCAAACAGCGCGTGTTCTCGGACGGGCATGTCGTCGGCGTGGGCCCAGAGCAGTTTGAAATTCCATATGGAGCTTTTCCGATTCCAAGTGACAAGGGGAAGCGGACTATTAATGGCCCAGCCATTCCAGAGCCGTATAAATTCGCCGTTCTGGAAGGCAAGGATCGGCTAGGCGAGCATCTTGCAGGCACTGCGTTGGGTGCCGAAGGTGCGAGGACGCTGAGAAAGGTTGTAAATCTCGCAACGGGTGTCGAGAGCGACCCTTCCGCCACGCAAGTCCCGTACGTGGCGGCTGATCAGAGTGCGATCAATGTAACGCTTGGGGCGCGTGGCTATCCGTATAAGGTGGCGCGGGCGTGGGTGATGCACGGCAATCCGGGTTTCGTCTTGGTGGACCGCTTTGAGACAGAGGCGGATGGACTTGCGAGATTGGCAAAACGACAATCAAATTGGTCACAGCACTCGGCTATCACATTGAGCCATGAGACGATTGAAAAGTGCATGTCGTTCGACGTTGCAGTAGGACTGAGTGTGGCGTTCGACGATGAAAAATTCTGGTGGAGCCTTTTGCATCGCGGGGATTGGCGGCATCCGAAAAATCCAGATTCGGACGCTAAACGATATTTCACGAGCGGACTATTGCCGCCCGGCATCAAACGACAAATGAACAATCCGAAACTGCCTGCTGGAATCGTCAATCGCTATGCACACGTGGGCGCATCGGCATGGGCTTTTCCCGTGCAACACGTTCTGCTCGATTCCTACGATGCGATAACCACGCCTGCTGGTGGAACGGGGCAGTGGCCGTTGCCGAACCCGCATGTGGAGGGCTGAACCATGGCAGCTAATTACACCGCCTTCGTCTGGTGGGTAGTGCCGCTTTGGAGTATGGGATGCATTGTTCTCTTCTTTGCATGGCTATGGAACCGCGGTCGGGCCAAGATTCTGCGTGCAATCTCGGTTGCGCTTGGACTTATTGCAGCCGTGCCACTGGTGCCTGGCGTGGCGGCGCGGCTGCCGAAGGATCCACCCGTGCAAGTCATCTATCGGTTCGACGATCACCGCTGGCTTGAACTGAAAGGATGGGACTGTGAAGGCGCATTGTGGTACGTCGATTCGAAGCTTGGAATCAGAAGTGAGGCATCTCCGCAGTTTTACCGCATTGTCTTCTATCGTTATGTCCATCCATCGACGCGGTACATTGCCATTCCGCTAGAAGACTTCAGTGGCATCCTAATGTCCCGCGACGGGGGGAGAACGTTCGAAAACGACGCGCATGTTTTCGTTCCAGATTGGGGTCACTATGATGGTCAATTTCCCATGCCACAGGACGTCAAGCAATTCGTTGTGGTCGATGACCGTGGCTATATCGAGATGAAAAATGGGCGAGTCATACAGAGTTCTTTGCCGATTGGGGAAGCTTGGGGGCGCACTTATCTCGACTATCCCGTGAAGGGCGAGGAGCACTCAATCTCCGACTATGATTCGCCTGAATTTCGAGACCTCAAGAGCAAGGCTCCCGAGGTGACGAATTATAAGGGATGGGATCATATGAGGTGCGATCCAAAGGTCGGGATTGTTCCGAAGAGAAACAGCTTGGCGGGCATTCCGGGAATCATATATTCGCTTGAGGCGTACACGATTGGCGCTCCGGTCTATTTTGGATCGCGTCTGCTACAAGTGAGGAAAAGATCGAATCCCACAGTTGAGTGAGAGCCACTCTCCAGGGTCGTTTCCAATATCGAGGAACAGAAGGTTGGACGATGTATGAGAGTTCCAGGGCCTCTTTGGGGTGCAATTCTAGGTGGGTTTGTGGGCGCACTTGTCAGTTACCGAATTTTCGATCAGTCAGGGGAGCAATTATTTTTTTGGGACGTTGCAGCTATTATCTCCATGATTTTTTCACTGGTGCGAGGATGTTTTTTCGGCCTCGCTGGGGGCGCTTTTTTGGGTCATATGTGGGATCGTCTCGCGCCGCGAAGCGCTTGCGAACGTGAGAGCCGAAGGTCGGGGAGGCTGCATAAGTGACGTCAGGGAACGCTATATAGCGAGAACCTAGTCTTACACGTCTTCCAGCAAGAGAAATTCACTTTTACGAATGAAAGGACTAGTAGTGACCAAGTCACCGATTCGATATGGCGACACGACCGACCACGGCGGAAGTGTCATTTCAGCTTCTACCACGTTGGTCATTGGCGGTCGCGCCTGCGCGCTTCGTGGCGACCGGGTTAGGTGCCCCGAGCACGGCATAGTGCAAATCGTTGAAGGTGATGAAGGTTACACGGAAAACGGGCATCCTATCGCGGTGCACGGCTGCCGAACTGCCTGCGGCGCGAGGCTACTCGCCAGCACCGATGAATTGGGAGTGTGAGTATGGGTTGGCCGATTCCGAAGTTCGAAGAACTACCAGTATCTAAAGGGCCTTCGGTCTGGTTGCTGGGTGTGGCCTCGATCGGTCTCATCCTCGTGACGACTTCAATTGTTTTCTTCTCTTGGCCGAAGCATCATGAGCACTCAGGGGACATGGAATTCTGGCTTTGCTTGCTTGGCGTTCCCTCGACAATAAGCTCGGCTTTTCTGTGCGCGGTTTGGCATCGTGCGAGCATGACGGCCTTTGGCACTAGTTGCTTCAAGTACTATGCGAGCGCAGTGCTATTGGTATGGCAACGTTGGACTCGGCAGTATGTCGTCTTGAGTGGCTTCTCGATCCTGCTTGTCGAAGAAGCCATGGCTGAGAAGATCGCAGGATTGTCGGGAACAGCGCCGCAGAATAAAACCGACGTTCGACGCCTAGAAGGGATAGTAGACGATTTTCGGTCGAATCGCGCCGAACGGATCACAGAGCGACTATTGCGTGAACTGAAGGACACGTTGGTGTCCTCCAGTATCGAGGGCACGCTACGAATTGTTGCATGGGCAGGGTCGGCCATAGATGCGGAGTTGACGGAGATAACCTTACGGAAACAGTGGGATAGACTCGATCTAAGCATACGTGCGTCTGTTGAGGTGGTATCCGAGATATCGTGGCAGACGATCGAGCGCAGCGTGATCGACGAGCGCAGTCACGTGCTTTTATTGTGTATTCAACTTCATGACGATGGAGGCTACCTGGCGCAGTTCACGGAGTCGGCCGTGGCGCACCTCTTTCAGCCGAGCTTACCGCGGCTCGACTCTGGCGTTCCCGTCGTCCGGATTTACCGAGCTATGCCGGTATCGACGGCTTCAATGTGCGCGGACTTTCAGCAATTGGGCGAATCGGGAGCGATCCCGCTCGCTGACATTCGCTCGGGTTGGCACTGCAATCTAGGCAAAGCGGAGGGGTATGCACTGTCGCGTGCAGTCGGTGATTCGGGGCTAGTGCTTGAGGGTGGAACCAGTGGGATGGTGAGTGTGTGCGACTGCATTGGTCCAGTCGGCCCGATCAACCCTTGGGTGTCCCTCGCACTAGCGGCGGAATTGGTCCAGTATGGGCAAGGTGCTCAGCTACTGGCCTGTCAAGAGGGTAGACAGGCTTTCCTTCTAGTTGCATCCGCAAACGAGGCGACCTCTCCCCGTCGAATGGATCCGCCGCCGCCGTCTGCGTCGCACGCGTCGGTCGTCCTCGTGAGCATCTGTCCTATTTTTGCGGTGTTGCTTGGCGTGTTCTTCAAGGCACCAGATTTTTTCCCGTGGCTCGCCGCAGGCGTGGCCGGTGCGGTCATGTGTGCATTGGCGCTGCGGTTGTTTCATCCGGGCATGGTCCGAATAAGAACGGTAAGCGAGATCGAGGCGCAGGGCGGCCGTTTGCCCCCTATGTATGGCGGGCGCGAGTACGATTGCAGGGCATATTGAATAATGAGTCTGTCAGATCATCGGTTAGACCGTGATACAAACGAGAGAACAGCAATATCTCATTTATGGATAACCGCTGGCGCGTTAATCACTATCGCGGGCGTGGTTTGGTTCATTGGATCGCTTCTCGGCTGGAACTTTGACCGTGTTTTGAGCATTGGGTTCGGGCTGCTAGCGGTCGTGTTAACCGTCATGCTATCCACCCTCGTTGTGGACCGATCGCTTTCCAAAGCTCACCGGCCCGGCGTGAAAGGGCTTGGTCAAGCATCGGAGTATGTCACGTCCTCCACGCGCAATAGTCTTATTCCGTCTATTACGGCGCGCGAACTTACACGTAGTCTCGAAGGTGGGCGTCGATCGCGCGATCGAACACGTTGGCTTCTCATTGTCGGAGAGAGGGAGTTCGTCGAACGTTTATTGCCAGGGCTGACGACGACTCGCTACGTGGTTCGCGGCGAAACAGTCATCCTCTATGCAGATTGGAACGACGGTGAGCCGGACCGCGAGTGGATGTCGCACATTCGGCGCGTCCGCCCTCATCGCCCTGTTGACGCGTTAGTGTCGGTCACGTCCGACGAACACGGACCACATGATTTAGATTACGCGGATAACCTGGCGAAGCGTCTTGCACAAGCCGCGCGCTGGCTGGGATGGGCCGCACCCGTATACGTGGTGAACGTTGCCGAGTGCCATGGCACGGTGCGAGATCCGGATGAGGGAATTGGATTGAGTTGGGCGAAAAGGCAAATGCCGGGTACCGAATTAGACACATTGTTGCTCCGTCTCGCAAAAAAGCTTGCCGAGGCTGGCGTTCTGCGCCTTGCGCATGATCCACGCGATCGCGTTATTGCCGAGCTATCCCAGCGTATCGATGAATCACGGAACCGGCTCTGTGATCTCGTGACGCGGATCAGCAAATCGACCGTATGGCGCAACGATGTCCACGGCGTGTTTTTCGCTCCCGTTTTCTCGGGATCAGTGCGCAGCCCCAATTCAGCAACTCGGAAAGCGCAGATCCGAAATCCCGCGCTCTGGCAAACGATCGCAGATCATAGCCGCAAGGTTTACGGCCGTCGCGTCGGCTTCTCGCTTTCAACCACCGCCGCATGGATCGCGACCGCATCGATGGCGCTTTGGATCGCGTGTACGATGCTGTCGGGTTTCGCGAATCGTACAATGATCAGTATGGCCCGGGACAAGGTCGGGCAGCTTGCGGGCGCTCAGAATCGCACGCAGTCCATGCAGGCCCTCGACAGTCTCGACAAACAGATCGACACCCTAGAGACGCGCCAGCGCGATGGTGCGCCGTGGGCTACGCGCTTTGGCCTGAATCGCGACAATGCATTGCTGGCCGCGATCTGGCCGGCCTATGACGACGCCGCAAGCAACGTGCTCGTCGCCCCGATTCGTCAAAGGCTCGAGGATCGCCTGCGCCAGCTTGCCTCCATGTCCGATGAAGAGATCGCGAGCGGGGGCAGCGCACAGGCAGAGACCGCTTACGACACCCTCAAGGCCTATCTGATGCTCGCAAGGCCAGAGCGCGCAGTCGCCGCATTTCTCACGCCTCAGCTGATTCCGACGGCGGTTCCCGCACGGCCTATCGATTCGCCACTATCTTCAGGCACATGGGACGACCTGCGGCAGCACACCGTCGCCTTCTTTGCGGACCACCTCGGGCATCGAACGTCGTCAAGCGGTTCGTCGCTTGCCATCACGCCGGATAGTGGTCTCATCGCGTCCACGCGCCAGACCATCATCGGCGTGCGCGGCATCCAGAACTCGACTGACGCGATCTACCAGCAGATTGTCGACGAAGCGAAGCCTAAATATCCGCCGGTCTCATTGGCGACGCTGCTCGGTGACACCACGGGCCGGGGTCTATTCAACACGACGCAGACCATTCCGGGTGTTTTCACGCGCGCTGCGTGGGAAGAACGCATCTCGAAGGCAATCGACGAGGCGAGCGAGAAGGGCAACGTGGCCGGCGACTGGGTGCTGTCTGACGCCAAGACCGCGAATCAAGCGCCTTCGACGCTGAAGGCTCAACTGCGCCAGCGCTATTTCGATGACTACGCACGCGCATGGGAGCACTTCCTAAATAGCCTGCGCTGGCAACCGGCCGCAACGCTGTCGGCGACGGCCGACCAGCTGAACCTGCTGGGCGATCCGCAACGCTCGCCGCTGGTCGCGCTGATGAACGCGATCGTCTATCAGGCAAGCACCGGCGCAAGTGTGCAGTCGCTCTCGGACACGTTGATCAGCAAGGCGCAGCAGCTTGTCAGCAGCGGAAGTCAAGATCCGTCGAAACAGGCACAGCCACAGTTCGTTCCGCTTGCCACCGCCTTCGGCCCCATTCTGCGGCTGACGGGCAGTGACCTCATGTCTGCCGCGCCGGGCAAAACCGGCAAGGCTGCGGCGCAACTGGGCACCAGCGGCGACTTGAGTCTCGCGCGCTATCTCGAGCGCGTGACAGCCATGCGTCTGAAGGTGCAGCAGATGGTGAATAGCGCCGACACGGACGCCATGTCGCGGGTTGCGGCGCAGGCGGTCCTGCAGGGCAAGACGTCGGATATCGCGGAAAGCCGGGACTATGCGAGCCGCGTGGCCGCAAGCCTCGGCGAGCAATGGGCGGGCTTCGGGCAGTTGTTGCAGGCGCCGCTCGATCAAACTTGGCAGGCGGTCGTTCAGCCGGCGTCAGCGAGCTTGAACGACATCTGGCGTTCCTCCGTTCTCGCCGATTGGAACCGCACTCTCGGTGGCCACTATCCGTTTGCCGATTCCGACATCGATGCTTCGTTGCCCGAGATGGCGCGCTTCATGCGCCCGAATAACGGCGTAATCACCCGGTTCGTCGAGACACAACTTGCTGGTGTTATCGAACGCCAGGGCGACCGCTGGGTAGCAGCGCAAGGCGCCGACCATGGCTCGCTCACGCTTGATCCTGCCTTTCTCGAAGCGCTCAACCGGCTCACTCGCGTTTCGACCGTGCTGTTCCCGGCGGGCGACGCGCATGTCAGGTTCGATATGCGTGGCGTTGCGACGCCAGGCGTCACAGAGATGAAGATCGTGTTATCCGGGCGTGAGTTCGACTACTTCAATCAGAAAGAGGAATGGGTTCCGTTCGAGTGGCCGGGCCAGTCGCTGGAGAACGTGTCGCACATCGAGTGGCAGACGGAGAAGGGCGGCCTGCGCTCAGGAACGGATGCGCAGGGTGCGTTCAGTGCGATCCGTCTGTTGGAAAGCGCGCACGTCATTCAGCAGGACAGTGCGCGCTATCTCCTGACGTGGGCGCCCGACAACAGCGAGGGTATCGCCCTCAAGGCCCAGATGCGCAGCGACGCGGGCGCAGGGCCGCTCGATGTGCTGCAACTCCGGCACTTCGCACTGCCGACGCGGATTTTTGTGAGCGGAGGTGCGCAGGCGAGCCCTCGACCGTCCGCGAGCAGTCCGCCGCCATTACCACCGGCCGCAATCGCGGCGGCGAGACACGCCGTGATGCCTTTGCCGCAAGGTTCGCTCCCACGGGGGACTTAGACCGAAGAGCTGTTGCGAACGGTCGTCTAAGCATGTGGAGACGCGAGCGGGCTGGTGAGTCTGCTGTGGCCGCATTATTTGCGCATGATTCCGTCGCTGTCAGTAGTCGAGCTGATCCCGCTACGGGAAAAGTTGCAGCGAACCGAGCTGGTCCCGGCGGGCGTGCCGGTCCGGTCCGCACCCATCAGTGTCCCGCCGCCAGCGGGCGCCGAAGGCGCGTCTCCAAAGACCGTGCAATGTCTGTACCGGACCACCCAGGCCGTGCAGCTCCAGCCGCTGTCCATCACCCACGCCGGTCCCTCTGTGCGCCACGACGGTCGCTCGGTCATTCGCATCGGCTTCGAGCTTCATCACTCGGCGCGGCGGGATGAAACCAATCTGTCGCGATTGCGCCTCCACCTGAGTGCCGACCTCCCCGTCGCGTTCGCCATGCACCTCGCATTCACGCGTCAGGTCGATGCAGTGTTGTGGCGCATACCCGTCCGACCAGGACTTCAACAAGGAGAATGTGAGGCTGTTCTGCTCGCCGGTGATCAACCTTTTCGAGCTCGATGCAGAGCCGATCGAGATCAACCATCATGAAACGGAGTATCGCGTCGTGCCGGCTGGGCATCACGGCGAGCACGTCGAAACGTATTCGGTCGATGCCATCGGAACGTTCGATCACTACACAGCCGAGCGCTACGAATACGTGCCGTTCACTACGTTCCGGCATCGTGGCGGAATGCTGCGTCATGAGGCGCCGGAACGGTATTTTCATGCGCGCGTACGCCCCGGCATGTCCGGAATGCATGAGACGTGGGTAGTGCTGGGCGGGCATGCCTGGGAGACCATGGATTCGCTGCCGGAAGAAAGTCTTTCGCTGCGAGTGACCGGGACCAACGGTATGTTGCCGCGCAAGGGACTACGCGAAGCGACTCTCAGCGAACTGGCGCAAAGCACGCCCAATGTAATGGGGGTGCGCAACCTCGTCGCGCCGACCCTGCCGCTCTATCCGCCCACGGGCGACCGCTATCAGTGGCGCGTGCTGTCACACCTCGCGCCGAACTTTCTCTCGATGATGGATGCGGAGGTGCTGCGTGGCGCCCTTGCGCTATGTGCTCGGCCGGCGACTTGCCTATCGCAGTCGCGCCGTGCGCGTGACGCTGTGCCCCGACAATGCGCAGCATGCACATGACCTGCTGCCCGGCGCGTGGCTGCATCAAGAACTGATGGCCTTCGTGCAACTGTACGTCGGCATCAAGGCAGACGTTCACCTTTGCATGCAGGTTTCCTCGCGCGTGGCCCCGGTTCCAACGATCGGCACTGTCCCTGTGGGCCCAGCGCCGCGACTAGGCTGGACGACCGTGCTACCGGCCGAGCGCGATCGCATGATCACCATCCCGCTGGGCGTACGAGAAGCCTTCCCCGCGCCAGCGCCGAATCCGTACTTGAGTCCAATCCGTACCTGAACCAAATCGAGCAAAACCAAGGAACGTTGATGTCTATCCGTCTGGTCATCACTATGGTCGCGTCTGTCTGGCTGCTGTCGGCCTGCGGCGCGTGGCAGGCCGTTTCCGACACGACGTCGGACGCCTATCACGCGGTCTTTTACAGACAGGTGAAGGTGCTCAACATCGATCTATCGGCCCGCGACGCATTGAATCCCGACGATGCCGGCCGCGCGACCTCGGTCGCAATTCGGATCTACCAACTCAAGGACCGCAAGCTCTTCGATGGAACAACCTACGACGCCCTTCTCAAGAACGATCGCACGGTACTTGCGCAGGACCTGCAGGACAGCATGGCAACCGTACTGAGCCCGGGCGCTTCCGCCAGCCTGTCGCAGCCGATGAAAACAGAAGCGAAGTACGTCGCGGTTGTTGCCTTCTACCGGAATCCGGGCACGGGCAGCGGGTGGAAATACGTCGCCGAGAAGAAGATGCTGGATGCGGATAAGCCACTGAAGCTGGAATTGGTGGATAAGATACGCGTTGCTGCAAGCGAAAGTCGGAATTGAGCATCGCGACGAACGATGCGTTCAGCGCCGCTTCCATAGTGTCGAGCAAGAGCGTGCGGGCCGAACGTATTAAATCTCAAAGTCGTGGGGCACATCGAGGGCACGCCACGACGCTCTATCAAGACACTCTCACGACCAGCGCTGAGGGAACGGTCACCATCTACTATGTGGCCAACCCCGTATTAAGCGGATTGAACGGCGACCACGACCACGCGAAAGGGTCGCGCGAGTGGCCCACAAGCGCCATGCTCGCGGGCGCGTCTTGAGGCTGACTGAACGTCGGCACGATAGCGCGATCACGTCGGGTCACGCGGTTCAGGCTGAGACCGCGGTGCAAAGTGGCGTAGCCGATGGGAGCGGCACAGTGCGTGCGACGGCGGTCAACAACCCGGACCAGACGCTGTAGCAGTAGTCAGCGTCGAGACATCGTGGCCTCGCATGCATGAAACCGGGACATGACGCACGGCATCGATCACAACTTCGTGCAACCGTCGTAGTCGCGCTGGTGCTGTTATGCCACGAAGAAATCTCAACGCCACGCCACTACCACTTTCCCATCGGCCCCCTCACAACCCCATCACCGCGGATGATTCCGCACAAAATCCCGATAAGACGCATACGCCGGCTTCTGCGTATGCCCGTCGCCTCGCATCATTCCATACGCGCCTTCCGCATCGTCGTAGAGCTCGTATGCCTGAATCGACTGAATGTTGTACTTGGACGCGACATTCACATACTGGGACATCATGTCGCCGCCCGTGAGATACCTTGCGATCTGCAAAAGCGATCCCAGGCTCGGGCGCACGCCGAATTCGTTGATCCAGATCGGCTTGCCCATCTGATGCAGCACGGCCAGCACGTCATGGCAGCCCGTACCGCCGCAAGCGTTGGTGATATCGCCTTCGTTAGAGTACCAGTGCCATGCCGTAATGTCCCAGTTCACGGTCGGATGGCCCCACGAGCCGTCAGGCTGCGACCCATCGCCTAGCATCTGATAGAACGCATAGTGCAGCCACGTGCCGCCCAGAACGATCTTCCCTTCCGTGTCCTCGGATCTCACGCCCGCAATCAGCCCACGAATGATGCCTCGTGCAATCTCGTAGCGGTGATTGTCGTAGTGTTGCCAGTAGACGCCATCGACATTTCCGTTTAGCGTGCGCGCCTCCAGTTCGTTGCCGACCTCATAGTACTTGTAGTGGTACGCGCTCGCCGTCTGTTTGCCGAGCCTATAGCCCGCGTTATACGCATCTTGCTCGTTGCTATAGCCAAGACCCAGCAGCATGACCGGATAGACGGTCACGCCGCCGTCCGCCATGGTTCGTGCGATGCCCGCGAGCTTGTTCGCCGAAGCCTGGTTGTAGACCTCGTTCCGGTAGATCGTCGCGCCGAGATCGCGGAGTTGCGAAAGCTGCGTCTCAGGGCTGGAGCGGTCGTATGCGCCGCCGCTGTTGTTATGGCCGTTCATGCCATAGAAGATCGAGCCGTTGGTGTTCGCACTTTTCACCGTTGCTGCGAGCGTGCCGCTCTTGTCGGTGGCTGCGTCAACGGGACTTCCGCTTTCTCCGCCGCAGGCTGCAAACAACAGGCTCGTCATCACCGCGCTGACTGCCGCGCCGCGCTTGAGCGACGTGAAAGGCCGGGTAACGAACGAGGAAGGGCGAATCGATTTTTTCATGGTTATTAGTCGTACTAAATGCATGCCGAGTCCTGCACGATGAGAGTGCGCTTTCATCGTCTCAGATGGCTCGGACGGAAAGGGAGGCAGGCCGCGCGGAAAAATGCATCGCGGCGCACATCGACCCACGAATGGATGAAGCAGATGGTTGAAACTCACTGCCAGCCAGAAGCAAGGCAGTCAAGGGCGAACTAAAAGATCGCCGATGCGTTCGGTCATGCGCGACTCATCGCGCATGAAAGGCGGATTCGCGGCGAAACATGCAAGCGCGCGGTCGATCCACGCTGACTCGAATCCGCCGCATCGATACTGAGCAGTCAGATTTACCCGTTCTATGCGAAGCGATGCGTCAAATAGGCAAGCGTTGCCGGGAACCCGAGGCAGCGGCGAAAGATTACTTCGTTCTCGCTTCAATGTAAACCTTAAGCGCAGATCATTGCGTCATCATAGGGTGCGTACTCGCACTATATTTCGGCATCCTTAGTAAAATGACATCATGCGGCACAACGGCGTAACCATTGAGGGAAAAGACATTCACCGCCTTGGATAGTGGTTCGGATAACGAACGAATGACATCGATATGAGGATTCGTGTCTGCGACTGAGAAAAGTGCGCCAGGGAGCAATAGGCGCCGACTGCTCGCGCCGAGCCCGATCATGATAGCCTCTCGTTTTTGTCGCGGCGGCGGGGCATGAGCCGCTGTCAATTCAATCGCACATCACGAACATGACGTACAGAAGTCCGCAAGTCGCCGAGTTGATGGCGCAAAGGGAGTCGCTGGAGAAGGAACTGGCCGAAGCACGGCGCAAAGAAGAGCGCCTCGCGCTGATCGAGATCGTCCAGAAGATGCGTCAGTACGGCATCTCGTTGAACGAACTGATGGGCCGGAAGCCGGGCACGCAGCATTCGGCACCGGACGCGGCCATCAAGTATCGCGATCCGGAAAGCGGTGCGACGTGGAGCGGGCGCGGTCGCGCGCCGCAGTGGATTGCGGGCAAGGATCGCGACGCGTTTCTGGTCGAACGGTCCGCGAGCCTGTCGCCGCGACAGGCTTCGCAGGCTTCGCTCTTCGCGGACGAAGACTGAACCGCGCGCAGGGCTGAAGGCTTCGCGTAAGCCCATCCTGCGCGCGCGAGCGCCGTCTTACTGCGCCAATACGACTTGGGCGATCAGGCCGGTCGCTGCGGCGACGAGCACGTAGTCCGCGCCGACGCCGACCCACTGATATCCGCGCGGCGGCTGACGCAGGCCGTGGCCGCGCCAATCGTCGACTACATACTGATGGTCGCGATATTCGCTCGAAAGGTGATCGCCCTTGTGCCACTCCGGATGACCGCGGTCGCGATCCGCATGCTCCGGCGGGCGGGGCCCGTCGTGTGCATCGTGGCCGTCGTGTGCGTCGTGGCCGTGCATCATCGGCGCGTGATTGACTTGAGGGCCGTGATTCTCATCCGGGCCGTGCCACTGCTGCGCGAAACTCGCGCCCGCAGTAAGTCCGAAACCAGCAGACAACAGCGCAACGATGATCCCTTTTTTCATGAGACGTTTCTCCTCGTAGAGCAGTGATTGATCGCTTGCCAGGGTTATTCCCCTTGTGCGCGAACAGGCGGTCACTCTACGTTGCATGCCGGCGCGATGGGGTGAGATTGTGTAAGCAACGCTTACTTCGCATTACGCGCATCGGGCAGCAAGCTCGAACGGATCGACAATAGCGACGTCATATCCGCCCATAGATGACGCTGAATAAGAACAATAAAAATGTTTTTCTATCGTCGAGCGGCTTTCTGGCTCACCATGAAACGATTTAATAAAGCATGGAGCGAGACATGGAAAGCAGAGCGGACTTGAAGCGCTATGACTTATTGATAGGCGGCGAATTCGTCGCGCCGAGCGGCGGCGAATATTCGACCAATCTCGATCCCGCGACCGAAGAGCCCATCGCGTATGTCGCGCAGGGCACGTCGGCCGATGTGGACCGCGCCGTGCAGGCGGCGCGCGCCGCATTGAAACCCTGGAACGCGATTCGCGCCGCCGAGCGCGGCCGTATCTTGATGCGGCTTGCCGAGCTGCTCCGCGAAAATCAGGAAGAACTCGCCGCGCTCGAAAGCCTCGATGCGGGCAAGCCCATTGCCGGCGTCCAGCGCCAGGACGTGCCCGCCGCCATCGATACGCTCGCGTACTACGCCGGCTGGTGCGACAAGATCAACGGTCAGGTCGTGCCGGCGCGGCCCGACGCACTGACGTACACGGTGCGCGAGCCGGTGGGCGTAGTAGGCGCCATCGTCCCGTGGAATTTCCCGCTGATGATCGGCATGTGGAAGATCGCGCCGGCGCTCGCGTGCGGTTGCACGCTGATCGTGAAGCCCGCCGAAATCACGCCGCTCTCCGCGCTGATGGTCGGCCGTCTCGCGCTCGAAGCGGGCGTGCCGGCGGGCGTGCTGAACATCGTCACCGGCAAGGGCTCGGTGGTCGGAGATTCGATGGTCGCGCATCCGGGCATCGACAAGATCACCTTCACGGGTTCGCCATCGGTCGGGCGGGGCATCCTGCAAGGGGCGGCGGGCAACTTCAAGCGCGTGACGCTGGAGTTGGGCGGCAAGTCGGCCAACGTCATCTTCGCCGATGCCAACATCGACAGCGCAGTGCGCGCCGCGGCATCGGGCATCTTCTTCAACGCGGGACAAGTGTGCTCGGCGGGCTCGCGCGTGCTGGTGCAGCGCGCCGCCTATGACGACGTGGTCGAGCGCCTTTCGCAGCGCGCGCAAACCATCAAACTCGGCGATCCATCGAAGCGCGAGACGAACATGGGACCGCTCATCTCCGCCAAGCAGATGAAGACCGTGCTCGATTACGTCGATATCGGCAAGGGCGAGGGCGCGTCGCTCGTGACGGGCGGGCGGCGCTCGGGCGAGCGCGGCTACTTCGTCGAGCCGACGGTGTTCGCGAACGTCGAGCACGAAATGCGCATCTCGCAGGAAGAGATCTTCGGTCCGGTGGCGAGCGTCATTCCTTTCGACGACGAAGCGGACGCGCTGCGCATCGCCAATGGCACCGCCTACAGTCTCGCCGCCGGCGTGTGGAGCGCGGATATCGGACGGGTGCATCGCATGGCGGCCGGACTCAAGGCGGGCACTGTCTGGGTCAATACCTACGGCTACACGGACGTGCGGCTGCCGTGGGGCGGTTCGGGCGATTCGGGCTTCGGCCGCGAGCATGGCGACGTGGCTATCGAGAACTTCACGGAGCCGAAGGCAGTGTGGGTGTCGCTGACGCCCTGAGCGACCGATGAACGCCGCGCGTCGAACACGCGCGGTGGTTCTCGAACAAAGCGCAAAAGGCGGCCGAAGCCGCCCTGAGTACATCGACATAAAAAGACTTAAACGCGCGCCTGCGCGCCTTCCTGGTCGCGCGCCCGCCAAAGCCGAGCGCGCTGCGTGCTGTCCTCGTATTGAACGGTATTTTGCCGGCATGCCTCGATCGTCATGTTCTTGCGCTCGACGATCGCCTGGCAGAGAAACTCCGCGCTATACGCCTTGAGCAAATGCGGACACTGCGTCTCGATGTACTGCGCGATCTTTCCGTAGTCGCTGTCCGCCGATGCCAGCGAGCGATACGTGTCCGCGTCCCAGCGGAACATCAGGTCGAGTTCTTCGAAAGCGGTATTGAACGCGCAGACTTGCGCCTGAACTTCGCGGTCGTCGTTGTGCATGGCTTGGCTCATGATCGTCTCCTCAGTGGCCGCAGGGCATACACGCAGGATAGAAAAAGCCATTCATACAGGACAGTCAAAGTTTCTTCGGCTATCCATTTAGCTTCGGTTATGAATCGGGTTTACCCGTTTTGGCGACGATATGCGTGATCGCTTCTATCTGCGCGGCGCCTTCTTCGATCAGAAATTGCTTGAACGCGAGCGCCACCGGCGGCAAGCGCTTGTTGTTGCGATGCACGACAAACCAGTTGAGCATGACGGGAAAGCCTTCAATATCCAGCACGGCCAGTTTGCCGACCTGCAATTCCATGCTGATGGTATGCGCCGATAAAAAACTCAGTCCCATTCCGGCGATCACGGCCTGCTTGATGGTCTCGGTGCTCGTGATCTCCATCGCGACGTTCAGATTAGTGAGCCTGCCGGCGAAGCCTTCTTCCATTGAATTCCACGTATCGGAGCCACGCTCGCGCACGATGAAAGGTTCATCGGCAAGCGACTCCAGCGGAATATCGCTTTGTCCGACAAGCGGATGGTCCGGCGGCGCGACGATCACATAAGGATGCGGCGCAAACGACACATTGACCGTATCCATATCGCGCGGCGGACGCACCATGACGGCGAGATCCGTCAAATTGTCGGACAGTTGATGCAGCAGTTCCTCGCGGTTATGCACGGCGAGATTGAGGCGGACATCCGTATTACGTTTAGTGAATTCGGCCAGCAGACGAGGAAAGAAGTAATCGCCCGCGCTGATCACGGCGACGTTGAGCGTGCCTCCGGAAATACCCTTGAGACGCGCCATTGCGTCGTCGGCTTCACGGAATTGCTCGAGGATCGCCCTGCTGTAATGGAGCATTTCGTTCCCGGCCGGAGTGAGATAGATTTTCTTGCCGAGCTGTTCGAAAAGAGGCAAGCCGGCGTGCTCTTCGAGTTGCTTGACCTGCGTGGAGACGGCCGGCTGCGTGAGATAGAGCTCTTCCGCCGCCCGCGAAAAACTCAAGCGTCGCGCGACCGTTTCGAAGATTTTGAGTTGGCGCAGAGTGGCATTTCGCAGCACGGCAGGCCCTCATCCATTCACGATAGCTAACTTATACAATAATTTTTTTTAACTTTCCTTAATCATTTTTGTCCCCCACGATGCTTTCACGTGCCCCGCAGTTGTAAGCCAGTTTTCAGCCGACGCAAGAGCGCCGCAGAGCACGCAGCATCGAGCCCGACAGGGCTGCATCGACCATCCGGACTTCTTGGGAATCGCTCGAAATGATTCTTCGATCGCCTGACGCGGATGTTGGCCCCCAGCGCGAACCCATCGCCCTTCTGGACACGCGACGCCACGCCCGCGCCGCCTGGCCGGAGCACCTTCCCTGACCGACCGCAACGCCCGCCGGCCCCGCGCCGGTGATCTCGCTGTACACCAAGCGCCGCACGAGCGCAGAGACAGATATCGGAGACAGACATGGCAAGCGCAGACACGGTGGTGTCCGGGCAGTCGCACGGGCGTCATCACAACCGTTGGATCCAGCTGGCGATCGGCATTCTATGCATGGGCCTCGTCGCCAATCTCCAATACGCCTGGACCCTTTTCGTCGTGCCGATGGATGCCAAGCACCATTGGGGTCAAGCGGCCATTCAGACGGCGTTCACCATCTTTATCGTCACGGAAACCTGGCTCGTGCCGGTCGAGGGCTGGCTCGTCGACAAGTTCGGGCCGCGTCCGGTCGTGATTGGCGGATCGGTGTGCGCGGCCATCGGCTGGGTCATCGACGCGCACGCGACGAGCCTCGTCCATCTCTATATCGCGGCGGTCATCGCGGGCATCGGCGCGGGATGCGTGTACGGCACGTGCGTCGGCACGGCGCTCAAGTGGTTCCCGGACAAGCGCGGTCTCGCGGCGGGCCTGACGGCGGCGGGCTTCGGCGCTGGCGCGGCGGTCACGGTCATCCCGATCTCGAACATGATCCAGTCCTCGGGCTACGAGCACGCGTTCATGTTCTTCGGCATCTTCCAGGGCGTGTGCATCTTCCTGCTCGCGCTGATGCTCGTGCGTCCGAAGCCCCCGGTGCACGTGGCGCCGGCCAAGCGGATCGTGTCCACCAAAATCGACTACACGACCGGACAGATGGTGCGCTCGCCGCTCTTCTGGGTGCTCTACCTGATGTTCGTGTTCGTCGCGGCGGGCGGCGTGATCGCCACCGCGCAGTTCGGGCCGATCGCGAAGGAATACGGCTTCGCCAAGATGCCGGTGAACCTGTTCGGGATTACGCTGCCGCTGCTCGCGATGACGCTTTCCATCGACAATCTCTGCAACGGCTTCACGCGTCCGCTCTGCGGCTTCATCTCGGACAAGATCGGCCGGGAGAACACGATGTTCATCATCTTCCTGGGCGAGGGCGTGGCGCTGCTCGGGCTGATGCAGTTCGGCCATCATCCGTATCTCTTCATGCTGTTCGCCGCGATGACGTTCCTCTGCTGGGGCGAAATCTTCTCAATCTTCCCGGCGACCTGCGCGGACACCTTCGGCAGCAAGTACGCCGCCGCCAACGCGGGCACGCTGTACACGGCGAAGGGCACGGCCTCGATGCTGGTGCCGCTCGCGTCGGTGCTCGCGTCGATCGGATCGTGGAATGCGGTGTTCATCACGGCCGCGACGACGTCGATTTGCGCGGGACTGTGCGCGAAATTCGTGCTCGCGCCGATGAGAAAGCGCTGGATCGAGAACACGGTCGCCGCCACCTCGGGCGATTCGTCGATCAACGCGTCGTTTCAGGCGGGCTGGCCCGAAGCGCCCGGCAAGACGTCGGTTCAATAACGAACGCTGAGGAACGCAGCGCATGCGCGAACGCCCGGCCGCTCCCGCGCATGCGCTTTCGGTGTCGCTGCATCAGTTGCGGCTTTTCGTGACGCTCGCGCGATACCGCAGCTTCACTCGCGCCGGCGACGAATTCGGCATTACACAATCGGCGGTGAGCCGCAGCATTCGAGAACTCGAAGACGAAATCGCGCTGCGGCTGTTCGACCGGACCACGCGCCAGGTCACGCTCACCGACACCGGACGCAAGCTGCTGGCGCGCATCGCGCCGCTCGTCGAAGAACTGGAAGCGACGCTGCGGCCGCGCGCCGACAGTCAAGGGCAGGGCATTGTCCACGTGGCGAGCAGTTGCGGCCTGACGGCGAGCGTGCTTCCCGCGCTACTCGCGTCGTGCAAGGAGCGGCTGCCGGATCTGTCGATCACCGTGATCGACCGGCCGCAGAGCGCCGTGCTGCAACTCGTGCGCTCGGGCGAGGCGGAAATCGGCGTCGTCATTGCGCCGGACAATCTCGACGAACTCGCCTTCGAGCCGCTATTCGCCGATGGTTTCGCAGCGGTGGTCGGCGCGTCGCATCGGCTGGCGGACGCCGCGCGTCTGGAATGGACGCAGTTGCGCGGCACGCCGCTCCTTCTGCTCGACGACGACACCGGCAGCCTCGCCGCCGTCGAAGCCGCGCTCGCGCGCCACGCGGTGGCGGGCGCAGTGCGGCAGCGGCTGACGCAGCCGGTCGCGGTGGCGCGCATGGCGGAGGCCGGTCTCGGTGTCGGCGTTTTGCCGATGCACGCCCGCCTCGCCTGCGACAGCGCCCGCACGCACTTCATTCCCCTCGCGCCCGATGCCGCTCGCGCGGTGATGATCGTGCGCCGCCGTGGCCGCGCGCTGCGCGAGGGCGCGGCGCATGTCTGGTCACACTTCATCGCATCCTCGACGCATACTCTCAACAGGTCACAGGCCATCGAGGCCTGAGCGACGCGTCCGTTCATCCCGACGACACCGCAAGGCCGCCGCCGCATGCGGGTTTTCGTTCGTCTGCCGCCGCACGAATCGCCTTGTTCTGTGTGATCTTGGAATGTAGTATCTGGTATATCAGAGGCATGCACGAATACGACCTTAGGAGACGAGCATGAAGATCTGCGTGTATGGCGCTGGAGCCATCGGCGGTTACATGGGCGCGCAACTCGCGCGGGCCGGAGCGGACGTCAGCTTCGTGGCGCGCGGGCCGCACCTCGCGGCGATGCAGGCGAACGGCGTGCGGCTTCGAATCGACGGAGAAGAGCACACCGTCAAGGTGCGCTGTACGGACAATCCCGCCGAGCTCGGGCCGCAGGACTACGTGATCATCGCGCTGAAGGCGCATTCGGTGCCCGGCGTGGTCGACCTGATGCCGCCGCTGCTCGGCCCGGATACGGCCATCGTCACCGCGGTCAACGGCTTGCCTTACTGGTATTTCTATCAGCACGGCGGCGCGCTTGCCGGCACGACGCTGCAAAGCATCGATCCGGGCGGCAGGCAATGGAGCGTCTTCGGGCCGGAGCGGGCCATCGGCTGCGTGCTGCTGCCGGCGGCGGAAATCGCGGAGCCGGGCGTCATCGAGCATCACTACGGCAAGAAGTTTCCCATCGGCGAGCCGAGCGGGGAGATCACGCCGCGCCTTCAGGCCCTGCACGACATCATGGCGGCCGCCGACATGGAAGCGCCGATGCGCGACAACATCCGCGATGAAATCTGGCTGAAGCTCTGGGGCAACCTCTGTTTCAATCCGATCAGCGCGCTGACGCACGCGACGCTCGATGTCCTCACGAGCGACCCCGGCACGCGCGCGCTCTCAAAGGCGATGATGCTGGAAGCAAAGGCGATCGGCGACAAGATCGGCGTCAACTTCCGGGTGGACGTGGAGCGGCGCATCAACGGCGCGGGGGCGGTTGGCGCGCACAAGACGTCGATGCTGATGGACTGCGAAGCGGGCCGGCCGATGGAGATCGACCCGCTCATTACGGTCGTGCAGGAAATCGGCCGCCTGGTGCACGTGGAGACGCCGATGATCGATGCGGTCCTCGCATTGATCAAGCTGCGCGAAGCGGTGAATCAGGGAACCGCGCGGGCTCCAGCGCCGCCGCAGACGCAAAAAGCGGCCTAAACTGGATCGAAGGACGCCAGCGTTGTTTCTGATATACAAGATGCAAAATATGTTGCGTCCTGCTGCGACGCAACATATACTAGAGGCTCTTGAGTGATTTGACCGGAGCCTGAAATGAGCATCGCCTTGTTGGTAGTCGTTGGAATCGCGCTGGTTGCCGTGGGTGTGGGCGTTACGTTTATGATTGCGTCGGCGGTGCCGCAGGACATGCTGCAGCGCGCACAGGAACACGGTCGCTTTGCCGGACTCGCGGCGGACGACCAGAACGGCGGTTCGGGCAAGCGCGTCGTCGCGGACCGTCCGCAAATGGGAAACCAAGCCATCAATGCCATCTGATACTCAATCCGTAGACAGGCCGGAAGTTCGCCCGAACGGGCTGACGCTTTCGCTGGAGCCGATCAACGCCACGGTTTCGCTGCGCGATCAGGCGTACGCGAAACTGCGACAGGCGATTGCGGAGGCGGACATCTACCGTTCGCGGGAAGAAATCCGTCTGGACGAAAAAGAGCTGACGGAAGCGTTGGGCGTCTCGCGAACGCCTATCCGCGAGGCCATGACGCTTCTGGAGCAGGAAGGGTTTCTGCGCACGGTGCCGCGCCGCGGGGTGTATATCCTGCGCAAGACCAAGCGCGAGATCGTCGAGATGATCCACATGTGGGCGGCGCTCGAAAGCATGGCGGCGCGCCTTGCCACGCAGCGCGCGACGGACGAGGAAATCGCCCAGCTTCGCCACATGTTCGACAATTTCCGCGACAGCACGCCGGCCGAGCATATCGACGAGTATTCGGAAGCGAATATCGCGTTCCACCAGGCCATCGTGCGGCTGTCGAAGTCGCAGATCATCTTCGACACGATCAAGAACATCTTCGTGCACGTGCGCGCCATTCGGAAGATGACGATCTCGCAGAGCGACCGCGCGTCGCGCTCGATCGTCGATCACATGCGCATTATCGAGGCGCTGGAGAAGCGCGACACCGAGCTCGTCGAGCGGCTCGTGAGGCAGCATTCGCTGGATCTCGCGGCGTTCGTCGAGGCGAATTGCGATTTTCTGGACTGAGTTTCTGGCAGCGCGAGCAGTAAAGCAGAAGGCCGCACGGCAATCGCCGCGCGGCCTTTTTTTGCGCTCGCAAGACGCGCTAGCGGATCGCCCGCAGCATCGTTTCGCCGAGCGCCGCTGGCGAATCGGCGACGTGAATGCCCGCCGATTTCATCGCGTCGATCTTCGCGCTCGCCGTGCCCGAGCCGCCCGAGATGATCGCGCCCGCGTGGCCCATGCGGCGTCCCGGCGGCGCGGTCGTGCCGGCGATGAAGCCGACCACCGGCTTTTTCGTTTTCGCGTCTTTCAGAAACTGCGCCGCTTCTTCCTCCGCCGATCCGCCAATCTCGCCGATCATGATGATGCCTTCCGTCGCGTCGTCGGCGAGAAAGAGCGACAGGCAGTCGATGAAGTTCGTCCCGTTCACCGGATCGCCGCCAATGCCGATGCACGTCGTCTGGCCGAGCCCGGCCGCGGTCGTCTGCGCGACGGCTTCGTAGGTCAGCGTGCCCGAGCGCGACACCACGCCGATCTTTCCCGGCTGATGAATGTGTCCCGGCATGATGCCGATCTTGCACGCGCCCGGCGTGATGACGCCTGGACAGTTCGGCCCGACGAGCCGGCTCGCCGACCCCGCGAGCGCGCGCTTCACGCGCAGCATGTCGAGCACCGGGATGCCTTCCGTGATGCAGACGATCAGCGGCACTTCGGAGTCGATGGCTTCGAGGATCGCATCGGCGGCGAAGGGCGGCGGCACGTAGATCACGGACGCGTCGGCGCCCGTTTTCGCGACCGCATCGGCCACCGTGTCGAAGACTGGGAGGTCGAGATGCGTCGTGCCGCCCTTGCCGGGCGTGACGCCGCCGACCATTCGCGTGCCGTAGGCAATCGCCTGCTCGGAGTGAAAGGTGCCTTGCGCGCCGGTGAAGCCCTGGCAGATCACCTTCGTGTTCTTGTCGATCAAGACGCTCATGGGGGCTTCCTTTCAGTGGTGGACGGCGCTGACGATCTTGTCGGCGGCGTCGGCGAGATTGTCGGCGGAAATGATGGTGAGTCCGGACGCGCGCAGAATTTCGCGGCCCGCATCGACGTTCGTGCCGGCCAGACGCACGACGAGCGGCACGCGCAAGTCGACTTCGCGCGCCGCCGCGACGACGCCTTGCGCGATCACGTCGCAGCGCATGATGCCGCCGAAGATGTTGACGAGGATGCCTTGCACCTTCGGATCGCGCAGAATCAGCTTGAACGCGGTCGCCACGCGTTCCTGCGTCGCGCCGCCGCCCACGTCCAGAAAGTTCGCCGGCTCGCCGCCATAGAGTTTGATGATGTCCATGGTGGCCATCGCCAGGCCCGCGCCGTTCACCATGCAGCCGATGCTGCCGTCCAGCTTCACGTAGTTGAGGCCGTGCTTCGCGGCTTCGATCTCGGCGGGGTCTTCTTCGTCTTCGTCGCGCAGGGCTTCGACGTCCGGATGGCGATACAGCGCGTTGTCGTCGAAATTGAGCTTCGCGTCGAGCGCCATGACGTCGCCGGAACCGGTCACCACGAGCGGATTGACTTCGACCACAGATGCGTCGAGTTCCACGAACGCCTGATACAGCGCGGCGATGAACTTCGACGCCGCTTTCACCTGATTGCCAGTCAGCTCCAGGCCGAACGCGATCTGCCGCGTATGAAAAGGCTGGAGGCCGGTTGCGGGATCGATCGCGACCTTGAGAATCTTCTCGGGCGTGCGATGCGCGACTTCCTCGATCTCCATGCCGCCTTCGGTCGACGCCATGATCGTGATGCGCGACGTCGCCCGGTCGACCAGCATGCCGAGATACAGCTCGCGCGCGATGTCGCAGCCTTCCTCGATATAGAGGCGCTTCACCTCCTTGCCGGCCGGTCCGGTTTGCTTCGTCACGAGCACGGACGACAGCATCTTATGCGCGTTCTCGCGCACGTCTTCCACCGACTTCACCACGCGCACGCCGCCTTTGCCATCGGGATCGTTGGCAAAGCGGCCCGCGCCACGTCCCCCCGCATGAATCTGCGACTTGACGACCCAGACCGGGCCGCCGAGCGCGTTAGCGGCATCGGCGGCCTCCTGCGCCGTGAAGGCGACGCGGCCTTGCGGCACCGCGACGCCGTACTTTCGCAGCAGCGCCTTCGCTTGGTATTCGTGAATGTTCATTGCGTCTCCTGTTTCGTCCGGCGCGTGCTGACAGCGAGCGCTCCGGTCGTTGTCGTGGATGCGCGTGACGAATGCAGTGGTCCGCGCTGATATGAGATATATCACATATCAGAGTCGAGTGGATATCAGGGAGTCGTTGTGCGTCGCAGCAAGAAGAAACGCGAAAAGCACATGCCACAGCGAGGAGTGGCGATCATGCACCGCATCACAGGGTTTGTTCCAATCAGAACATCGTTGACTAATACTGTGTGTGGAATATTGTATATCACAGCAACGGGACAACAGCGCAAGGTCCTGAGCGAAAGAACATCACCCCATTCGAGGAGGAGACAACACATGTCCGAAGTCGTCAGCAGCCGTCCGGAAGTCGCTCCAGCCACCACCACCGCCGATGACACGCTCAAGCAAAAGACGCGCGGCGCAGGCGTCATTTCGGGCGGCCATCTCGTTGCGCGCGCCCTCAAGAACGAAGGCGTCGATACCATCTTCACGCTGTGCGGCGGCCACATCATCGATATCTACGACGGCTGCGTCGATGAAGGCATCCGCATCATCGACGTGCGCCACGAACAGGTCGCCGCTCACGCCGCCGACGGCTACGCGCGTCAGACGGGCAAGCTCGGCTGCGTCGTGACGACGGCCGGCCCCGGCTGCACGAACGCGGTCACGGGTGTCGCCACGGCGTTTCGCTCGGAAAGCCCGATCATCCATATCGGCGGGCAGGGCGCGCTCACGCAGCACAAGATGGGCTCGCTGCAAGACCTCCCGCACGTCGACATGATGTCGCCCATCACCAAGTTCGCGGCGACCGTGCCGAGCACCGAGCGCGTCGCCGACATGGTTTCGATGGCCGCCCGCGAAGCGTTCAACGGCGCGCCCGGCCCGGCGTATCTGGAAATTCCGCGCGACGTGCTCGACCGTGAAATCGACGTCAGCAAGGCCGTGATTCCGCAACCCGGACGCTATCGCGCATCGACGAAATCGGTCGGCGATCCGAAGGACATCGAAAAGCTCGCCGATCTGCTCGTGAACTCCGAGCGCCCGGCGATCCTTTACGGCCAGCAAGTGTGGACGGCGCGCGGCCACGAAGAAGCGATCGCGCTGCTGCGCGGCCTCGACATTCCCGGCTACTTCAACGGCGCGAGCCGCGGCCTCTTGCCGCCGGGCGATCCGCATCACTTCGACCGCACGCGCTCGCAGGCTTTCGCGAAGGCGGATTTGATCGTGATCGTCGGCACGCCGTTCGATTTCCGCATGGGTTACGGCAAGCGCATCAGCAAAGAGCTGAAGCTGGTGCAGATCGACATGGACTACCGCACGGTCGGCAAGAACCGCGATATCGACCTCGGGCTCGTCGGCGATCCGGGCGCGATTCTCGGCGCGGTGCTGCAAGCCGCGAGCGGCCGGCTGAAGAACGACAAGCGCCAGTCGCGCCAGGCGTGGATGCGCGAACTCGCGGCGGCGGAAGAAACCGCGACCGCCAAGCTCATGCCGCTGTTCACGTCGGATGCGAGCCCGATTCATCCGTATCGCGTCGCGCACGAGATCAACCAGTTCCTCTCCGACGACACCATTTATATCGGCGATGGCGGCGACGTCGTGACAATCTCGGCGCAAGCCGTGCGTCCGCGCCGCCCCGGCCAGTGGATGGACCCCGGCGCGCTCGGCTCGCTCGGCGTCGGCACGGGCTTCGCCATCGCGGCGGGGCTCGCGAATCCGGAGAAGGAAGTGCTCTGCTACTACGGCGACGGCGCGTTCTCCATGACCTCGTTCGACATGGAAACGGCCAACCGCTTCGGCGTGCCGTATATCGCGGTCATCGGCAACAACTCGGCGATGAACCAGATTCGCTACGGCCAGCTCGCGAAATACGGCGAGGAGCGCGGCAACGTCGGCAATCTGCTCTCGGACGTGCCGTATGGCCGCTTCGCCGAAATGCTCGGCGGCTACGGCGAGGAAGTGTACGAAGCATCGAAGATCGCGGGCGCGTTGCAGCGGGCGCGCGAGTCGATCGCGAAAACGGGCAAGAGCGCGGTCATCAATATTTGGGTCGATCCTACGGTATACGCGCCTGGCACGATGGCCCAGACGATGTACAAATAAAGAACGCGATCGAAGACACAGGGAGACAGCCATGAACACCTCGGGCAAGGCACTGGATGGCGTACGCATCCTCGATTTCACGCACGTTCAATCGGGTCCGACCTGCACGCAGCTGCTCGCGTGGTTCGGCGCGGACGTCATCAAGGTGGAGCGCGCCGGCGCGGGCGACATCACGCGGGAGCAACTGCGCGATATCCCCGACGCGGACAGCCTCTACTTCACGATGCTCAACCACAACAAGCGGTCGATCACCATCGACACGAAGAATCCCGAGGGCAAGAAAGTGCTCGAAACGCTCGTCAAGAAGTGCGACGTGCTCGTCGAGAACTTCGCGCCGGGCGCGCTCGACCGCATGGGCTTCACGTGGGAGCGCATCCAGGAGCTGAACCCGGCGATGATCGTGGCGTCCGTCAAGGGCTTCGGGCCGGGGCCGTACGAAGACTGCAAGGTGTACGAGAACGTCGCGCAGTGCGCGGGCGGCGCGGCATCGACCACCGGTTTCGACGACGGCCCGCCGACCGTCACCGGCGCGCAGATCGGCGATTCCGGCACGGGGCTGCATCTGGCGCTCGGCATCGTGACGGCGCTGTATCAGCGCAACCGCACGGGGCGCGGGCAGAAAGTGCTGGCGGCCATGCAGGACGGCGTGCTCAACCTGTGCCGCGTGAAATTGCGCGACCAGCAGCGGCTGGAACGCACCGGCGTCATGAAGGAGTACCCGCAATACCCGAACGGCAAGTTCGGCGACGCGGTGCCGCGCGCGGGCAACGCGTCGGGCGGCGGCCAGCCGGGCTGGATCCTGAAGTGCAAGGGCTGGGAAACCGATCCGAACGCGTACATCTACTTCATCACGCAGGCGCCGGTGTGGGGCGAGATCTGCAAGGTCATCGGCAAGGAAGAGTGGATAGAGCATCCGGATTACAAGACGCCGAACGCTCGCCTGCCGCGTCTGAAAGAAATCTTCGCGGAAATCGAGCGCTGGACCATGTCGAAAACCAAGTTCCAGGCGATGGAAATCCTGAACAAGCACGACATTCCCTGCGGCCCGATTCTCTCGATGAAAGAAATCGCCGAAGAACCGTCGCTGAGAAAGACCGGCACGGTCGTGGAAGTGGACCATCCGGTGCGCGGCAAGTACCTGACGGTCGGCAACCCGATCAAGCTCTCGGACAGCCCGACCGAAGTCGTGCGCTCGCCGCTGCTCGGCGAGCATACCGATGAAGTCATGGCCGAGCTCGGCTACACGCCTGACCAGATCGCCACGCTGAAGAGCCTCGGCGCGATCTGAACCTTCACTCCCGATGCGCCCTTCGCGCGCTGCCCACAACGGGCGGCGCGCGGTCCAGACTCGTCCTCGAATACACGGAGACACGCCAACATGAACAGCACGGTCGTCCAGGAACGCAGCGAAACAGTCCAATCTTCCACGCCGGCATCGAACGTCGTGCCGTTGCACGCGGCCGACGCCAAGCGCCGCGTCGCGGAAATCTTCGAGCGGGTGAAGGCCGAGGGCCGCGCGTCGCTGACCGCGCCGGAAGGCAAGCTCGTCTGCGACGCATACGGTATTTCGGTGCCGCAGGAAGGCGTCGCGACCAGCGCCGACGACGCGGCCAAGCTCGCGTCCTTCATCGGCTTTCCGGTGGTTCTGAAGATCGTCTCGCCGGAGATTCTGCACAAGACAGAGGCGGGCGGCGTGCTCGTCGGCGTGAAGAACGAAGCGGACGTGAAGGCGGGCTTCGCGACCATCATCGAGAACGCGAAGAAGTACGACGCCAACGCGACCATTGTCGGCGTGCAGGTTCAGCAGATGGTCGGCGCGGGCCAGGAAGTCATCATCGGCGCGGTCACGGACCCGTCGTTCGGCAAGCTGATCGCGTTCGGGCTCGGCGGCGTGCTCGTCGAAGTGCTGAAGGACGTGACGTTCCGCCTGGCTCCCGTCACGCGCGAAGAGGCCGCGTCGATGCTCGACGGCATTCAGGCCGCCGATGTCCTGCGCGGCGTGCGCGGTTCGGAGGCCGTGAATCGCGAGGCGCTCGTGACGCTGATCGAGCGCGTGTCGCGCCTCGTCGACGACTTCCCGCAAATCTCCGAAATGGACCTGAACCCGGTCTTCGCGAGCCCGAACGGCGCGGTGGCGGCGGACGTGCGCATCGTGATGGACTTCGAGCCGGCCGAGCCGCGTTATCGCCCGACGCAGGAGCAGATCGTCAGGCAGATGAACCGCATCATGAAGCCGGATGCGGTCGCGGTGATCGGCGCGTCGAATGAGGACGGCAAGATCGGCAACTCGGTCATGAAGAACCTGATCAACGGCGGCTATCAGGGGACCATCTATCCGATCCACCCGAAGGCCGACGAGATCATGGGCCGCAAGGCGTACAAGAGCGTGAAAGACGTGCCGGGCGTGATCGACGTGGCCGTGTTCGCGATTCCCGCCAAGTTCGTCGCGCAGGCGCTGGTGGAGGTGGGCGAGAAGCAGATTCCCGGCGCGGTGCTGATCCCGTCCGGCTTCGCTGAAACGGGCAATCAGGAGGGGCAGGAAGAACTCGTGCGCATCGCGCGTCAGTACGATATCCGCATGATGGGCCCGAACATCTACGGCTTCTACTACACGCCGAAGAATCTGTGCGCGACGTTCTGCACGCCGTACGACGTGAAGGGCAAGGCCGCGCTCTCGTCGCAATCGGGCGGCATCGGCATGGCGATCATCGGCTTTTCGCGCTCGGCGAAGATGGGCGTGTCGGCCATCGTCGGGCTCGGCAACAAGAGCGATATCGACGAGGACGATCTCCTCACGTTCTTCGAACAGGACGACAACACGGAAATCATCGCGCAGCACTGCGAAGATCTGAAGGACGGCCGCGCTTTCGCCGAAGCCGCGCGGCGCGTGTCGAAGAAGAAGCCGGTCGTCGTACTGAAGGCGGGCAGAACGAGCCTCGGGGCGCGCGCGGCGAGTTCGCACACGGGCGCGCTCGCGGGCAACGACAAGATCTACGAGGACGTGTTCGCGCAATGCGGCGTGATCCGCGCCCGGTCGCTGCGCGATCTGCTCGAATTCGCGCGCGGCATTCCGAAGCTGCCGACGCCGAAGGGCGAGAACACGGTCATCATCACCGGCGCGGGCGGCTCGGGCGTGCTGCTCTCGGACGCCTGCGTGGACAACGGCCTTTCGCTGATGACCATGCCCGACGATCTCGATGCCGCGTTCCGCAAGTTCATTCCGCCGTTCGGCGCGGCGGGCAATCCGGTCGATATCACGGGCGGCGAGCCGCCGACCACGTACAAGAACACGATCAAGCTCGGGCTCGAAGACGACCGCATCCATTCGATCATTCTCGGCTACTGGCACACGATCATCACGCCGCCGATGGTCTTCGCCAAACTCGTGATCGAAGTGAAGGAGGAGATGAAGGCGCGCGGCATCGAAAAGCCGATCGTGGCGTCGCTGGCCGGCGACGTGCAGGTGGAGGAGGCCGCCGAATATCTGTACGAACACGGCGTGCCGGCCTACGCGTATTCGACCGAGTTGCCCGTCGCGGTGCTCGGCGCGAAATACAAGTGGGCGCGCGGCGCGGGCCTGATCTGATCCGATTCGATCCGAGGGAACGGCGCGGGCCGCGGCTCGCGCCAATTAGAAAAGGACTGCCGTGACCACCTGGATACGTTTTCGCGATGCCGACAGGCATATCGGCTTCGGCACGCTCGACGAGCGCTCGGGCCGCGTCGTGCAGCACGACGGCGCGCTGTTCGACCAGCCGCGCCCGACCGACATCTCCTTTCCCGTGGACGACCTCACGCTGCTCGCGCCCTGCGAGCCGAGCAAGGTCATCGCGCTGTGGAACAACTACTACGCGCTCTCGCAGAAGCTCGACAAGGCGCCGCCGCAGCATCCGCTCTTTCTGATCAAGCCGCCGATGTCGGTGATCGGGCCGAACGAGTCGATTCGCCGGCCGAAGAATTACCACGGCAAGATTGCCTACGAGGGCGAACTGGGCATCGTGATCGGCAAGGCGGTGTCGTGCGCGTCGGTGGAAGAAGCCGAGGATGCGATTTTCGGTTTTACCTGCGTGAACGACGTCACCGCCATCGAACTGCTTCAGGAAGATCCCAACTTCGCGCAGTGGTGCCGCTCGAAGGGCTTCGACACGTTCACGTGCCTCGGGCCGGGAATCGTCAGCGGTTTCGACTGGCGCAGCGCGAATGTCGTGACCACGGTGGAAGGCGTCGAGCGCCAGAACTACCCGCTCGACGACATGATTTTCTCGCCCGCCGAGCAGGTCAGCCTGATTTCACACGACATGTCGCTCGCGCCCGGCGACGTGATCGCGTGCGGAACGTCGATCGGCGTGGGGTCGATCAAGGACGGCGCGCGCGTCGATGTGTCGATCGCGGGGATCGGCACCTTGTCGAATGTGCTCGCCGCTTAGCGCATAAGACGGCCACAAACGACAAAGCCGGCGCGCGAGACGCCGGCTTCGTCGCTCAAACGCGTGCGCGCTGCGGTGATACGCAGCGCGTCGCGCTCAAAGACTACCGATCGCGATTCCACAACGCGCCCAGCAGGAACCCGACGGCCGCGGCGATCAGGATGCCGTTGATCGGCTGATCCGAGACGGCACTGCGAACGTTGTCGATCGTCTGCCCGTACGTCTGCTGCAGCGAGCCGAGCGCCTGACGCGCCTTGCCCTCGACCTGCGTGCCCGAATCGCCCGTCAGCGCGCCGACCGCGTCTTGCACCTTGCCGACCACGTTTTGAGCCGTGCCTTCCACTTGATCTTGCACCATGGTGCCTCCCATTCTCGTTGAAGCGGTTTGCGTTGGTATTGCCCCGTTACTGCTTCGATTCAACCGGCAGCGCCGGAACGGACGATAGAGCACGCTTCGTGCCCACCGCGCCGCGCGCTCATCTGCGATTCACCAGATCCGCCACCAGCGCGAGCAGATCGTCGATGGAAAGCGGCTTTCTGCGGAACCGCGCGTCGGGATGGTCGAGTTCCGGCGCGTTCGCGGCGGCGCTCATCAGAATGACCGGCACCTTGTTGAGCGTATCGCTTGCCGCGAGACTGCGGATCAACTCGACGCCGTCCATGTGCGGCATCATCCAGTCGGTGATGATGACGTCCGGCGCGCTCAGCTTGGCGGCGTCAAGCGCGATGCGTCCGTTCGACGCCGTCGTCACCTCGTAGCCTTCCATCTCCAGCACGAGCCGCCAGGTGGTCAGGATGTCGAATTCGTCGTCGACGACGAGGATCTTTTTCATGTGCGCGGGCCGGGATCGGTCACGGACAGCGCAGGCGAGAGCGACGGATGGCCGGACAGGATGCCTGTCGGCCCGATGAAGCTCTCCGTGATATGCAGGCCGCGCGCATCGATGGTCAGGCGGCGGATGCCGGAATCGTGCGCGCTCTCGCGCTGCTTGACGACCGACACCATCCGGTAGAGCGCGGAATTGGCCTCGACGTAGCGCATGAGGACGATGTTCTCGGTCATCGCCGACGCGCGCATGGTGGTGGGCGGCGCGGATTCGCCGTAGAGCGGCAGTTCCTCCGTGACGATGGTCGTGACGCCGGCATCGCGCAGTCGCAAAGTGAGCGCGTTCAGAAACAGTCCGAAACGTTCCGCGCGGTTGGCCGACTGATGAAAGCCGTCGATGCCGTCCACCACGAGCCGCGAAGCATCCGCGCGCGCGACGACGCCGAGCAGTTGCGCGGCAAGTTCGTCGATGGACAGTTCGACCGCCGAATGCCACTCGATCGCGAGGCGGCCGTCCTTCGCCGCGTCGGTCAGATCGATATTCACCGACCGCGCCTTCGCGATCAGCCGGTCCGGCGATTCGTACAGGCCGAAATAAACGCAACGCTCGCCCCGTTCGACGCCCGCCTGCAGGAATTTGAGCCCGAGCAGCGTCTTCCCGACGCCCGACGGCCCGACGAGCGTCGTCGTGGAGCCGCGCGCCACGCCGCCGCCCATCATGCGGTCGAACTCGGGAAAACCGAATGAGAGCTTCGAATCGTAATGGCGTGGCGCGTGCTGGTTGGCAGCCGATGCCTCCAGACGCGGATACGCCATGACGCCGCTATTCGAGATGCTGAAGAAATGCTTGCCGAGCAAGTGGTCGCGGGCGCGCAGCTTATGCACCTCGATCTCGCGCGCGCGGCGCATGCCGGTGCTGAAGCGGTTCAGTTCGATCAGCCCGTCGACGAGCGTGTGCTCCGGATGCGGCTCGTTGCCGGAAAGCGGCGCGAGAATCAGCGTGGTGCACCGCGTCGCGCTGACGAACGCCGACAGCTCGTGGATGAACTGCGAGAGTTCCAGCTCCGTCGAACTGAACTCGCGCGCGCTGCGAAAGCCGTCGATCACCATGAAGCGCGGGCGGCTCGACTTGATCGTGGAAGCGATCAGTGCGAGAAAGCCGGAAAGGCCCTCGCGCATGAGTTCGTGGTAGCCGCTCACGAAGAGCATGCGGCCGGAAATGGCGTTGGCGTCGTAGAAGGACAGGGCGCGCAAATGCGAGAGCAGCTTGGTGTGCGATTCCGCGATGAGCGTGATGTACAGCACCTTGTCGCCCTGCGCGACGCGATGAAAGCCGATTTGCGACGACAGGATCGTCTTGCCCGCGCCCGCCATGCCTTCGATCATGTAGAGCCCGCCACCGACAAAGCCGCCGCCGAGTATTTCGTCCAGGCCCGGGACGCCCGTGGTGACGTTGTCGTCGTTCGCGGCGCGCTCGGGTGAAGATTCGGCGGAGAGATTGTCGTCTTGGCTCATGGAATTTTCGTTTTTACTTGGCGCACGGGCTCGTAAAGAACGCGAATTATGGCTGACTACCGGCAACGTGTCGCCGTTTGAATCGCTCGCATTCCTGTGCGGGCTTTGAGCGGGCGGCTCCGTTGAGCGTCCGCGCTGCCGTCGCAAGCGGTCCTCACAAGTGCGCCGGCGTTTCGGCCTTGCATAATCCGAGCCCGTGGCGCCCAGGATCGCCGATTTGTCGCGGACAACGGCTGTTTGAGAACCCTCTCATGGGCGGCGGACGTCGCCGCTGGTCAAATACGGTCTTCGATGTCGTGGAGCCGCGCGTTCTCCGGCTCCGCCTCCCGGCGCGTTGCGCCAGCCTCCGTTTATCCAGCCATGAACCGTTCGTACTCGATCTGGAGCGCCGTCGCGCTCGCCGCCTGTCTGACTTCGTATTTGCTTTCGTCGGCTGCGCCCTCACGAGCCGCCGAGCCGTTGCCCGACGCGCATATTCTTTCCGCCGCGCCGTTTGCGTTCAGCGCCGATCGCGGCATTTTCTCGCCGATGCCTGTTTCACCTACGGACTCGCGCATATTTTCTCCGCTTCAAACGCCGGTTGGCCGCGACGCGGTGGAACTATCGGAAGCGCGAATCAGGCATCAGCAATTCGCATAACGCCGGTCAAATACCGGCTCGCATTAATCGCGGCGTCTCGTCATAATCCGGGCTAACCCCATTGTCGATGGTCCGGGGACGTTGCAATGAAGCGCCGGGCTGTTTCGAAAGTGGCGCTGATCGCGGGCTGCTGCGTGCTGTCGATAAGCGTGGGCGCCGCGCCCGGCGAAGCGCAATCCGCCCGCCCGCCGGATACGCTGGACAATGCGTCACCCGCAAACGGCGACGTCGCCGAATTAGAAGCGTTGACCCGCGACGGCAAAAAAATCATCACTCTGCGCAAAACCGTGAACGGCAGTTATGGCGCGACTCTCGCGTATTATCGCGAGCAAATGACGTATTACGCGGCCATGTTTCAGCTAGATTAAATCTGGCGCGTATTGGAAACACAAAATGAGGCGCGCGCCGAATCGGTTTTTTCGGATTTTGTGAAGTCGTCAGCGACGCTGGCCGATGCGGAGATTCGCCGCATCAAGCTCGAAGCCGAAACGGCCTACGCCCAGCGGCAGATCGCCGCGCAACAGGAACGGGCCAATCGCTTGCAGGCTGATCTCGATGTCGCTCGCGCGCAGCAAAGCGAAGTGGCGAGTCATCAGCAAGCGGAGCAGGACGCCATTCGCCAATTGCGCACGGAGCAGGCGGCGGCGCAGGCGCAGCTTCGCGCGCTGCAATTGCGCGTGCTCGAGTTGCAGAAGCAGGCCGACGGCGATCTTTCCGCGACGGGCAAATAACGCCTCATTCTCGGCTCGGAAAAGTTCGAAAAATTGGGATTTATCCCTGCGGGAGACGCAAAACGCGTTGCTAGAATCGCAACGCTTCAAAACGCCGCATCCCTTCCAGTCGGGAAAGCGCGCGTCACCCGTATCTCAAGCGCGCCTGATTCCAGGTCTCGCGTTATCAAGTCGAATCAAAGATGCTCAAAAAAACCCTTGCTGTCGTTTTCGCCGCCGCCGTTGTGCTCGCCGGTTGCTCCACCACTTCCGGGCCCACGTTCAATATCAAAGAAATCCAGACATCGGGCGGGCAGAAGGCGTTCCGTTCCGAATGCTACGGCGTATTTCAGAACGGCAGTGCGTGCATGCAAGCCGCGCAGAAAATGTGTGGAAATCAGCCGGTGAATGTGTTGCAAAACGTGGAAGGCACGAATGCGCCGGGCAACGCGGGCGAAGTCGTCTTCACGTGCGGGATGCCGCAGCAAGCCGCAGTTGCGCAGACGCCCGTTCAGCAAGCCGAACCGCAGCCGGTGGTCGCCGCAACGCCGGTCATCGCGCCGGTGCGCAAGGTCACGCTCGACGAGAAGACCAACTTCGCGTTCGATAGCGCGCAACTCACGCCGAAAGCGCGCGCCATTCTTGACAAGCTCATCGCCGAAGGTCGCGGCGTGACGTTTTCGTCGGTCGTGGTGCAGGGTTATACGGATTCCATCGGTTCGGCGTCGTACAACGTCGCGTTGTCCCAGCGCCGCGCGCGTGCCGTGCTGGAGTACCTGAAGACCCACGGCCTGCAAGCGCAGGACTTCGCGACGAAGGCTTACGGCGAGTTGCATCCGATCGCATCCAACGCGACGAGCGTCGGCCGTGCCGAAAACCGTCGCGTGGAAGTCGTGTTGACGCAATAACGCGCTGAAGCGTCGTACTCAGACAAAAGCAAAAGCTCGCGGACCGCACGGTCCGCGAGTTTTTTTTCGTCGTTGCGGCGCTCAGAAGAGGGCGAGTTGCGCGCGTCCGCGGCCGCCTTCGAGCGTCAGGAGCGATCGCTTCCGGTCTACGCCGCCGGCATAGCCCGTCAACTCGCCGTCGCCGCCGATCACGCGATGACACGGCACGATGATCGCCACCGGATTGCGCCCGTTCGCGCCGCCCACGGCCCGCGATGCGCCGGGCGGCAAGCCGAGCCGCCGCGCGAGATCGCCGTAAGTCCACGCATCGCCGAAAGGAATCTGACGCAAAAGGTCCCAGACCTGCTGCTGAAACGGCGTGCCGCGCAGCCTGACCGGCACCGAAAACGTCAGCCGCTCCCCGACAAAATATTGGGCGATCTCATCGCACGCGGCTTCGATCACGCGCGGCGCGGGCCGGCCGTCGTGGACAATCGCGTGCGGCGGCAGCCCGGCAGGGAAGTGCTTTTGCCCGACGAAAAAGAGGCCGGTCAGACACGCGTCCTCGGCGCGATACAGAATCGGGCCGAGCGGACTCGGGCGGACGTGGCATTCGATCACGCTGCGCTCTCCTGACGCGCGATGCCGTCAGATGAACGGATTGTCGGCCGTGCCGGTGGGCGCGGGCGGCTCGTCCGGCAGCTTCGCCGGCAGATGCGCGTCCTTCGCGAGCGACTCGACGATCGCGCCGAGCGCGTCGTGCAGCGCCTTCGCGGCGGCGAGGCCGGCCTGGTCCCGCGCAATCGTCAGATCGCCGCTGATCGTCACGCGCGTCTTGCCGTTGACGATGTTGATGGCGTCGCCCGCGATGTTCAGGGCGTCGGTATCGTTGGCAAAGGGCTTAAACACCTCTCAATCCTCCAATTCGTTTGTCCTTGAGCGCGTCCGGAATGCCGGGAAACGCGAGACCGCTCATGGCTTCAAGTTCGCGCACGGTCTTCATCGTATAGGTATTCGTCGGCGTGTTCTCGACGACCACCGCGAATGCGATCTGCCGCTGCGGCAAATACACGACCTTGTACAACTGCGTCGGCACGAACACGCGCGATTCGCCGATCGTCTGCAATTGCCGGCCCGAGAACAGCGGCCCGGTGACGACGTACGCCTCGCCCGATTCCTCCGTGAGCCGGCGCACCGCCTGCTCGATGCGCGACCAGATGCGCCGGTTGTTCGACGGGTCCTGCGGCACGATATTCGCGAGCGAGAACGATTCGGCCATGCCCTGCTTGCTCGCGCGGTCGCCCGCCGGGCTCATGTGGCCGCGGTCGTAGCCGCTGCGCTTGTAGTCGTCGAGTTGCGCGCTGTCGCCGCGCGGCAGCCGCTTGTCGACGAAGAAGCGATTGGTGCGCGTGTTGTCCTTCGCGTCATCGACGCTCTGCGCCGTGAGATGCTCCGCCGACCACAGCGGCCCGTGCGTGACGCCCGAGTGCAGGAGCGCGAAGTCCGAATAGCAGATTTCCTGCGTGGACGCGCGCATCTTCGCGTTCGTCACGACGGGTTCGCGCCCGAACGGGCTGAACTGCGGGCAGTCGTTCGCGACCGCGCTGATGCACGCGGCGCCGAGAAGCGCGGCGACGAGTGCCTTGAACCTTGCTTGCATGCTTTGAAAATCCCGACTGATTGCGATGCCTCGAAACGCCCGTCGCTTGGCTGCAATCGAAACGCGGCCAGCGGGGGCGGCACAGTATAAGGGCTTGTCGCGCGCTAGAATCGCTCGGGCCATTCATCTCGATAAAAACAGCCCATGAAATCGATGCCTCTCTTCGCGCGATCCCTGCTGCTGGCTTTGGCTTCGTGCGCGTCGTTGATCGCGGCGGCGCCCGCGTCCGCCGATGAACCCGCGTACGGTCCCGAGTTGCAGGGCTTCGACTATCCGTATCCGGTCGCGCGCTTCGCGTTCACGTCGCAGCGGCAGGTGCTGCGCATGGCGTATATGGACGTGCATCCGGCGCATCCGAACGGGCGCACGGCGGTGTTGCTGCACGGGAAGAACTTCTGCGCGGCGACGTGGAAACAGACCATCGAGACGTTGTCCGATGCGGGCTATCGCGTGATTGCGCCGGATCAGATCGGCTTTTGCAAGTCGACGAAGCCCGAGCGGTATCAGTACAGCTTCCAGCAACTGGCGCGCAACACGCACGCGCTGCTCGGCGCGCTCGGCGTGAATCGCGCGACGCTGATTGCGCATTCGACGGGCGGCATGATCGCGGTTCGATACGCGCTCATGTATCCGCAGGAGACCGAGCAACTGGCGCTCGTCAATCCGATCGGGCTGGAGGACTGGAAGGCGAAGGGCGTGCCGTCTATTTCCATCGACGACTGGTATGCGCGCGAGCTCAAGACGAGCGCCGAGGGCATTCGCAATTACGAGAAGAACACGTATTACGCGGGTCAGTGGCGCGACGACTACGAGCCGTGGGTGCAGATGCTGGCGGGCATGTATCGCGGGCCGGGGAAGGATATCGTCGCGTGGAATTCGGCGCTGCTGTACGACATGATTTATACGCAGCCCGTCGTCTACGAATTCGACCGCATCAAGCCGCCGACGCTGCTCCTGATCGGCGACAAAGACACGACGGCCATCGGCAAGGATCTCGCGCCGCCCGAGATTCGCGCGACGCTCGGGCGCTATCCAGAGTTGGCCAAACAGGCGAAGGAGCGGATTCCGAACGCGACGCTCGTCGAGTTTCCGGACGCCGGTCACGCGCCGCAGATGCAGGAGCCGGCGGTGTTTCATAAGGCGCTACTCGATGGCCTCGCGGCGCTGCATCCGAAAGCCGAATGACGCTTCACCGCGCATCGCCCGCGCACGACGCCCGCTCGATCGACGGCAGCTGAACCAGCAGCGTGACGCCTCGCGCGACCATGAAAACGGTGAGCGCGAGCCATAGCCCGTGATTGCCGAGCGCGCCCGTGAAGAGCCAAGCCGCGAGCAAAAAGGTGGCGGCCGATGCGGCCATCGCGCGCATCAGTTCCCGCGTGCCGGTCGCGCCGATGAACACGCCGTCGAGCTGGAAGCCGGCGACGGACACGAGCGGCAGAACTGCGGCCCACGGCAGGAAGCGCAGCGCCGCCGCGCGCACGGCGGCCTGATCCGTCAGCCGTCCGATGATCCATTCGCCGCCCAGCCAATAGACGACGGAAAAGCCCGCCGCGCCGATCGCGGACCACAGCATCGTCACCTTGACGGCCTGACGGAACGCGTGCCGGTCGCGCGCGCCGGCGGCCGCGCCGACCAGCGCTTCGGCGGCGTGCGCGAAGCCGTCGAGTCCGAATGCCATGAACGTCTGGAAGTTCAACAGGAGCGCGTTCGCGGCGAGAATCGTGTCGCCCTGACGCGCGCCCACGTGCGCGAACCAGCCGAACGCGCCGAGCAAACACAGCGTGCGCACGAAAATATCGCGGTTGAGGGCGACGAGGCGCCTGATCGCGCGTGCATCGATCAAACTGCGGGGGACGAGCGGCGGCAAGCCGCGCTCGCGCAGACGCCAGAGGATCGCGAGTCCGAACGCGAAGCCGCAGAAGTCCGCGAAGGCGGTCGCCGCGCCGATGCCCGCGATGCCCCAGCCGAAGCGATACACGAAGAGCAGCACCGCGACGATGTTCACCGCGTTGATGAACACCTGCGTTGCAAGCGCGAGCCGCACGCGCTGGCAGCCCAGCAGATAGCCGAGCACCGCGTAGTTGCCGAGCGCGAACGGCGCGGCCCAGATGCGCGCGTGGCAATAGGCGCTCGCCGTCTGCTGCACGGCTGCGCTGCCGCCGAGCGAGGCGAGTGCATAGCGGATGATCGGCGCTTGCAGCGCGAGCACGGCCACGCCGATCGCGAGCGCCAGCATCAGCGCGCGCAACACGTGCGCGCGCAGCGCGGCGGCATCGCGCGCGCCGAACGCCTGCGCGACGAGCCCGGTCGTGCCCATGCGCAGAAAGCCGAAGCCCCAGAACACGAAGCTGAAGACGAGCCCGCCCAGCGCCACGCCGCCCAGATACTGCGGGCCGTCGAGATGACCGGCGACGGCGGTATCGACCGCGCCGAGAATCGGTTGCGTCAGATTCGCGAGGACGATGGGAAAGGCGAGCGTCAGGACGCGGCGATGCCAGTGCGTGGGCAGGGCGGCGCGTTGCGAGGAATCGTCGGGAGCGGTCAAGTGGGCTTCGAAGGGCGTCGGTGGGAAACGCGACATTGTCGTCAGCGCGCGGCGGCGGCGCAACGTCCGAGCCCAGCCGATAATGCGATTCCAGTCAGCGCCTTCGCCTTCGATGAGAACATTCCTGCTGTATGTCGCGACCGCCGTAGCCGAAATCGCGGGCTGCTATTTCCCGTATCGATGGCTCAAAGGCGGCGGCTCGCCGTGGCTGATTGTGCCGGGCGCGTTGTCGCTCGCGCTTTTCGCGTGGCTCTTGACCTTGCACGATGCCGCCGCCGGACGCGTCTACGCGGCGTATGGCGGCGTCTATATCGGCGTGGCGATTGCGTGGCTGTGGGCGGTCGAGCGCATCCGGCCGAGCGCGTGGGACGTGGCAGGCGCGGCGATCGCGCTCGTCGGCATGTGCGTGATCGCGTTTCAGCCGCGTTGACGCGTCACATCGGCATCACGCATCACGCATCGCCCATCGCGCATCACGCTTCGAGCGCGAGCAGCGCGAAGGTCGCGAGCCAGTGCTCGCCCATGTAATCGCCCGCGACGTGTTCGATGCCGGACGCGAGGTGCTCGGCGGCGCTCGCCTCCAGCACGGCGACGCGCGCATCGCCGGGCGGCAGCGACCGCGCGATCGTGCGCTGGCACCACGCGCGGCTCAGGTTCAGGCCGTCGAGATGCGCGAGCTTGCCGTCGCTGCGGTCCGTGACGGTGGCGGGCACGAAGAGCGTCGCCGGTTCCCGGTCGGCGAGACGCGGCAGGAAGGCGTCGAGCCAGCCGGCGAAGCGTGCGTCGGGCAGGACGTGGCGCATGAGCACGGCCTCCATCAGCGAAGGCGACAGAAACTCGTCGCTCGCCGGCTCCCACGCCTGACACCCCGCGTCGTTCTCGAACCAGCGCCTCGCGGTTTCCACGAGCAGCCCTTCGAACGACGCATTGCCGACCGTGCGCGCGTAGCCGAGCGAGAGCGTCAGCGCGAACGCCATGTTGAAATGCGTGCCCACGCGCAGCGGATACGTCGACTTCGGCAGGAACTCCGTGAAACGATCGACGAACGCATCCGCGAGCGGTTGCAGCGTGCGCGCCCAGCGCGCGCCGTCGTCGGATTGCATCGAGTGCAACTGGCCCGCGAGCGCCAGCAGCCACGCCCAGCCGTACGGCCGCTCGAAACCGCGCGACGCGGGGCGCTGCAGATAAGCGACTTCGGCGGCGACATTGGCCTCGGTGAAATGCTGGTCGATGACCGCGCGAATGCGCCCGGCTTCGGCCAGGCCGGGAAAGCGATCGAGTAGGCGCGCGATCAGCCAGTAACCGTGCACGCACGAATGCCAGTCGAAGCTGCCGTAGAAGATCGGATGCAGCGCGCGCGGGCTTTGCGCGTCGGCATCGCTCGCCAAGACGTGATCGAGCTTGTTGGGGTACTCGCGCGTCAAATGGCCGAGCGCCACTTGCGCGAACTTCGACGCGAGCGCGGCGTCGAGCGTGACCGGTTTCTGCTTGTCCATGCAAACCTCGCGTTTCCGTTATCCGATGCGGCCTGAAACCGAGACTTTATCGATAAATGCTCGATAAAGTCTCTCATTGGGGAAATCACCTAGCCACGGGCGAGAAGAACGCCGCTCGTCCGCCGCCCGCCGTGCCTACACTCGTTGCAAGCTGTGCGAAAGGGCTTCGCGCCGATCCCACGACACGCGCTTTCGCGCGCGACGCGCCGACGCGTCGTTTAAACTTGCGCCCGAACGCCGAAAGAGCGTTCCGTCCCGGACCTAAGCGCCGGACTTGCCATCCGACAGAGACAAAAGAGCTCAGCACACATGACCGATCTTCCCCAATACACCGCAGAGGACACCCGGCGACGCGTTTTCGCCATCGTCGGCGCATCGTCGGGCAATCTCGTCGAATGGTTCGACTTCTACATCTATTCGTTCCTCGCGCTGTACTTCTCGGCCGCGTTCTTCCCCGGCAGCAATCCGACCGTGCAACTGCTCAACACGGCGGGCGTGTTCGCGGCGGGCTTCCTGATGCGTCCGATCGGCGGCTGGCTGTTCGGCCGGATCGCCGACAAGCACGGCCGCCGCAACGCGATGATGATCTCCGTGCTGATGATGTGCGGCGGCTCGCTCGTCATCACCTTTCTGCCGACTTACGCGAGCATCGGCGCGTGGGCGCCGCTCCTGCTCCTGATCGCGCGGCTCTTTCAGGGCTTGTCGGTGGGCGGCGAATACGGCACCAGCGCCACCTATATGAGCGAAGTGGCGCTGCGCGGCCGGCGCGGGTTCTTCGCGTCTTTCCAGTACGTCACGCTGATCGGCGGGCAGCTCGCCGCGCTGCTCGTGCTCGTCATCCTGCAGCTTTTCCTGTCGACGGAAGAACTGAAGGCGTGGGGCTGGCGCATTCCGTTCTTCGTCGGCGCGTGCGCGGCGCTCGTTTCGCTGTATCTGCGCCGATCGCTCAATGAAACCACGACCGCCGAAATCCGCGAGCGCAAGGAAGCCGGCACGCTCGCCGGGCTGATGCAGCACAAGGGCGCGTTCATGACCGTGGTCGGCTTCACGGCGGGCGGCTCGCTCATCTTCTACACGTTCACCACGTACATGCAGAAGTATCTGGTCAACACGGCGGGCATGCACGCGAAGACCGCGAGCAACGTGATGACGGTCGCGCTCCTCGTCTATATGCTGTTGCAACCGGTGTTCGGCGCGCTGTCGGACCGCATCGGCCGCCGCCAGTCGATGCTGTGGTTCGGCGCGCTCGCCACGCTGTGCACGGTGCCGCTGCTGCACGCGCTGCGCGACGTGACGAGTCCGGTCATGGCGTTTGTGCTCGTTGTCGCGGCGCTCGCCATCGTGAGCTTCTATACGTCGATCAGCGGTCTCATCAAGGCCGAGATGTTTCCGCCGGAAGTGCGCGCGCTGGGCGTGGGCCTTTCGTATGCGGTCGCGAACGCGGTGTTCGGCGGATCGGCGGAATATGTCGCGCTCAAGTTCAAGACGGAGGGCATGGAGTCCGGCTTTTACTGGTATGTGACGGTGATGTGCGCGATCTCGCTCCTGGTCTCGTGGAGAATGATGGACCCGAGCAAGGAAGGCTATCTGCGCAACGAACCGTAAGCTTTCTGCCGCGTCCGGACCGGCGCGGCATTCTCAATCCGGCGCGCCCGGCGCGGACATCGAAGTCCGCCCGGCTTGCCGATGTCGGTAGTATGGTGTTTTATGCGGTATGTATCGGTAGACGACGCGCCGGGCCCGGCCCGCGGTGGCAATTGGAAACAGGATAAGCATGCGCGCGGCCGGATCGCGCGCTACAGCGAGGCGCGGCGTGCTGCGTCCCGGTCTGCAGGGAGCCTGTCCATGGAAGATTTCGACGAAACGTTGTTTGTCGTCTGGCGATCGAACCTGAACGTTCTGGTCGGTTCGCCCGGCGGCGCGGCGCGTCTGGCGCGCATGATGAACTTCTCGCCGTCGTTCATGAAGCTCATCGTCGCGGGTCAGCGGGACTTCAACGAGGAGTTCGTGCGCGGCATCGAACTCGTGTCCGGCCTGCCGCCGCACTGGATGGACGAGCGCCGCAGCGCCGCCGACGTGCCCGCCGAAGTCAAGCGCGCGCTCGACGAAGAAAGGCCGTTCGCCGTCTTTCGCGGCACCGCGCACCCCGCGCCGAAGCGTTCGGTGCTGCGCGGCCCGGAGCCGCTTCTCTCGCAGACGGAAGCCACGCGGCGCGTCGCCGATCTCGCGCAGCAGCAGGCCGAGGTCAACCGGCGCGATCTTCTTTTCAGGAAGAACCGCGAACTGCTGTCACAGGATTTGCGCCGGCTGGAACGCCAGCTAGGACTGTTGCAAGTAGAACCGATGCTGCCGCGAGCCGACGAACTCATCGCCTCGGACCGCATGAGCGAAGCCGCGAAGGCCGATCTGTCCGGGCGGCTCGAACAGATCGACAAACACGTGAAGCTGTTGCATCAGCACGTCGAGAAGCTGGTCGCGCTGCTTTCGACGCCGGACGAGCCCGGTCCGAACGACAGCTAAGTTACTTCTTCGCTCCCTTGTCTTCGGCTTGCGATTCCGGCTCAGGATGCACCGCAATCGGATCGCTGGCCGGGAACGTCTCTTCGAGGGCTTCGTCGAGCAAGTCCTCCTCGTTCGCCGGGTTCTGCTCCTTTGTCGCTTCGGTCTGGCGTGGCTGGGTCATGGCGCGCTCCGCAATGTGAATCGGACGTCTCAATATAGCAGTCGCGCCATTAGCGCGCCCACCGGTAGTCCGCCGGGCGCACGCCCGTCCATTTGCGAAACGCGCGCCGGAACGCGCTCGGTTCCGAGAAGCCGAGCGCGGCGGCGATCTCCGGAATGGTCTCGTTCGTGTCCGCGAGACGCGAGATGGCGAGGTCGCGGCGCAGCGCATCCTTGATCGCCTGAAGCGTCAGCCCTTCCTGTTTCAGACGCCGCCGCAGCGTGGCTTCGGCCATATTCAGCGACAGCGCCATGCAATCGGCATCCGGCCAGTCGGCTGGCGCCGTCTCGCGCAGGCGCTTGCGGATGCGCGCCGCGAGCGACTCGGGATTGCGATACTTCACGATGAAGTTCGCGGGCGCGTCGCGCAGAAACGTCTTCAGTGTCGATGCCGTCTGCACGACCGGAAGGGCCGCGCACTCGGGCGCGAGATCGACATGGCTTTGCGGCTGATCGAAGCGCATCGCGTCGCAGAACATCACGCGGTACTCGTCGCTGTCGTCCGGCTCGGCGCAGCGAAGGTTCGCGGCGAGCACCGGAATGCGCCGCCCGACGAGCCAGCACAGCAAGCCATACACGAGGATGAAGCCCGTCGCGTACGCGAACATCGTCTTCGGCGCGTGGGCGTCGCGCAGCACGATCCGCACGCGTTTGTCGTCGATGTGTGGCTCGAACGTCAAGTCGTCGAGCAAGAGCCGCATGAAACCCGCGATACGTCCGAGCGCCTGCGCGCCGTCGCGCGCGCCGAGCGCCGCCTGCGACATCAGCACGAAGCTGCCGCGCCGCATCGGGTGCGGGTCCTGGCCGAAGAACTCGTCGTCGAGCGCGTCGGCGATTGCGTGCCACAGCCGGCCGTACTGCGCGGGCGAAACGCGGGCGCGCGGCGAATCCAGCATCGCCGGCGCGATGCCCGCTGCATCGAGCAGCGTCGCGCGTGCCATGCCGCGCGCTTCGGCGCACCGCAGCGCCGCGTCGACGAGACTGACGGCGATCGAATCGCGCTCGAATTCTCTTCTGCGGATTGGGGTTGTCACTAGGTGGCGAAAGCGTTCAGTTAGCGTGATCGTTCTGGTCATCGGCCGGGCGCGGACGATTGCCTAGACTGGCGAAGCGCCCGCCGCTGACCGGCGAGCCAGTGTATCCGAACGACTGACGAGGTCATTTGCGAGTTCAACCATGATCGACAGTTTTCTCACCGAAGAGCAGCGCATGATCCGCGATGCGGCGCGCCAGTTTTCGGCTGAAGTGCTCGCGCCGAACGCGGGCCAGTGGGACAAAGACGGCGCGATTCCCGACGCCGTCGTGCGGCAGTTGGGCGAACTCGGCCTGCTCGGCATGATCGTGCCAGCGGAACTCGGCGGCACTTACAGCGACTACACCGCCTACGCGCTCGCGATGGAGGAGATCGCCGCGGGCTGCGCGTCGTGCGCGACGATGATGAGCGTGCACAACTCCGTCGGCTGCGGGCCGATTCTCGCGTACGGCACGGACGCGCAAAAGGCGGAATGGCTGCCGAAGCTCGCGAGCGGCGAAGTGATCGGCGCGTTCTGCCTGACCGAGCCGCAAGCTGGGTCCGAGGCGAACAACCTGCGCGTGCGCGCGGTCGAGCGCGACGGGCAGTGGATCATCTCGGGCAGCAAGCAGTTCGTGACCAACGGTCGGCGCGCGGGCGTGGCCATCGTGTTTGCCGTGACGGACCCGGAAGCGGGCAAGCGCGGCATTTCGGCGTTCATCGTGCCGAAGAACACGCCGGGCTTCAATGTCGGCCCGCCCGAGCACAAGCTCGGCATCCGCGCATCGGACACCTGTCCGATCACCTTCGACGACTGCGCGATTCCCGCCGCGAATCTGCTCGGCGCGCGCGGCGAGGGGCTCAAGATCGCGCTGTCGAATCTGGAAGGCGGGCGCATCGGGATTGCGGCGCAGGCGCTCGGCATCGCGCGCGCGGCCTTCGATGCAGCCCGCGCCTATTCACTCGATCGCGTGCAGTTCGGCAAGCCGATCCGCGAGCATCAGTCGGTCGCGAACATGCTCGCCGACATGCAGACGCAAATCAACGCCGCGCGGCTTTTGGTGCTGCACGCGGCGCGCATGCGCACGGAAGGCGTGCCGTGTCTGTCGGAGGCGTCGCAGGCGAAGCTGTTCGCATCCGAGATGGCCGAGCGCGTGTGCTCGGACGCGATCCAGATTCACGGCGGCTACGGCTATCTTCAGGACTACCCGGTGGAGCGGCATTATCGCGATGCCCGCATCACGCAGATCTACGAAGGCACGAGCGAAGTCCAGCGCATGGTGATTGCGCGCAATGTCTAGCGGCATATAAAAGGAGACAGGAGACGCCATGAATCGAGCCCGGCCGTTCATCGAAGCGAGAGACTTTCTGCTGCGTCACCGTACCGACTACGACACCGCGTACCGCGAGTTCAAGTGGCCCGTGCTCGACCGCTTCAACTGGGCGCTCGATTATTTCGATCCGATGGCGCGCGGCAACGATGCGCCCGCGCTTTGCATCGTCGACGAAAGCGGCGATGAAACGCGCCTTAGCTTCGCGGAGATGAGCGAGCGGTCGGCGCGCGTCGCGAATCACCTGCGTGCAATCGGTGTGAAGCGCGGCGAGCGCATTCTGCTGATGCTGCCTAATCGCGTCGAGCTGTGGGAAACCATGCTCGCCGCGATGAAGCTCGGCGCAGTCGTCCTGCCCGCGACGACGCAGCTTGCGAGCGGCGATCTGCGTGATCGCATCGCGCTCGGGCGCGTGGATCACGTCATCGTGGATGCGAACGACACGCACAAGTTCGACGGCATCGACTTGCGCGGACTGCGCATGTCCGTCGGCGGCGCGCGCGACGGCTGGCTCGGCTACGACGCGGGGTACGACGCATCGCCCGATTTTCACGCGGACGCCGAAACCAAGGCGAGCGATCCGTATCTGTTGTACTTCACATCGGGCACCACGTCGAAGCCGAAGCTCGTCGCGCATACGCACGAAAGCTATCCGGTCGGCCACCTTTCGACGATGTACTGGATCGGCCTGCAACCCGGCGACGTGCACTGGAACATCAGTTCACCCGGCTGGGCGAAGCACGCGTGGAGCTGCTTTTTCGCGCCGTGGAATGCGCAGGCGTGCGTGTTCATCCATAACTTCAGCCGCTTCGATGCCGCGCGCACGCTGAACGTGCTCGTCACGCACGACGTCACCACGCTCTGCGCGCCGCCGACCGTGTGGCGCATGCTCGTGCAGGAGCCGCTGGCGTCGTACAAGGTGAAGCTGCGCGAGATCGTCGGGGCGGGCGAGCCGTTGAATCCCGAGGTCGTCGAACGCGTGCAGGCAGCGTGGGGCGTGCCGATCCGCGATGGCTACGGGCAGACGGAAACCACCGCGCAGATCGCCAACTCGCCGGGCCAGCGGCTCGTGCCCGGGTCGATGGGACGTCCGCTGCCGGGGTATCGCGTGGTGCTGCTCGATCCGGAAGGCAATCGCGCCGACGAAGGCGAGATTGCGCTCTCGCTCGATCCGCCGCCGCTCGGTCTAATGACCGGTTACGCGGACAATCCCGCCGCCACCGAGAACGCGATGCGCGGCGGCTTCTATCGCACGTCGGACGTCGCGGCACGCGGCGCGGACGGCTATTTCACGTATGTCGGCCGCGCCGACGACGTGTTCAAGTCTTCCGATTACCGTCTGAGCCCGTTCGAACTGGAGAGCGTGCTGATCGAACACGAAGCGATTGCCGAGGCCGCCGTCGTGCCGAGTCCCGATCCGCTGCGGCTTTCGGTGCCGAAAGCGTTCGTCACGCTGCGGCACGGCTTCACGATGGGCCCGGACCTCGCGCGCAGCGTCTTCGCGTTCTCGCGCGAGCGGCTGGCGCCGTACAAGCGCATTCGGCGCATCGAATTCGCCGAGTTGCCGAAGACGATTTCCGGCAAGATCCGGCGCGTCGATTTGCGGCGACAGGAAGTGGCCCGCGCGCAGGACGGCGCGCGCGGCGCATTCGAATTCTGGGAGGACGACTTCCCCGAACTGCGACAGTCGGGCGTGGCCGATGCCGCGAAATGATCGGGCGGACCGTTGCATCGTTGGTCGGAGGAATTGGCAAGCAAATGTAACGCGGGGCAGCGCGCCGCGAACCGTCGGGAAGGCCGCTGGTCGAAACGGCTCATTCACGTCGGAACATTTGAAGGAGGAACCCGATCATGTCGAATCGGTCGCTACGGATCGCGCTTTTTGCAACGGCTCTCGCAGGCGCGCTCGCGACGCCGGCCGCGTCTTACGCACAAATCAATCTCCAGCAATTCGGCTTCGGCAACAAGTCGGAGTCGTCGGGACAGGCCGGCGATAGCGGGGCGCAGCCGTCCGCGCTCGGCTCGCTCGTGCAGAACTATCTCGGCGCGAACCAGCAAGTGCTGAGCGGGCAGTCGAGCCTCGCATCGGCGATGGGCATGTCGAGCGTCGCGAGTCAGGCGCAGTCGGCGGCGGGCATGTTGTCGGGCGCGACGAGCGGCGGCGCGCCGAGCACCAGCATGTTGTCGCAACTCGGCGGCACGCAGCAGAGCGTCTCGCAATCGCTGATGCAGGCGTTCGCGAACAAGTCGGCAACGCCGCCGACCGCCGCGAGCAAGCAGACGTTCACGGACGGACTGGCGTCGTTGGGGCAGGGCGTGAAGCAGTACGCGGGGCTTCAGTCGGACCTGGGCGCGGTGAAGGACACGATGAACGTGTCGTCGCTACTGCAGGCGGGATCGAACCCGGCGACGGCGCAGGCGGCCAGTTACATCGCGCAGTCGGCGCCGGGGCAACTGCAATCGCTCGTGCAAACGTTGACGCAGGCGGTGCAGTACGCCGAGACGAACGGCATCTCGGTGCCGTCCATTGCGAGCTCCGCGCTCGGCATGGGCAAGTAAGCGGCGGTATCGCGAACGAAAAAAGGCGAGGCACGGGGCCTCGCCTTTTCATTTCGTGAGTTCACTATTTTCGATGACTACATCGAAGCACGCCGCAGCGACAGCCGCGTCAGGATCGGCAGTGTATGCGCGCGACGCTGCTGCGATACCAGCGGCGGCAAAAAAGAGATCTCGGCGCTCTCCGCCAGATGCATGCGCGGCTCCGGGTCGAGCACTTCCAGCGCGGGCGGCTCGACGAGTTCTTCGACTTCTTCGGCCACCAGAACTTGCGCGGGCTCTTCGGCCTTGAGCCCGAGTGAACGACGCACATCGACGCCACGCGTGCGGACGGCGAAGCCCGCGCTGCGAATGAGACTTTCGCGCGTTCTCCAGAACGCGGCGGCGGACGGGGGCATGGCGTGCATCGAAACGTATTCGATCACGATTTCATAACCGCGGACTTTCGGATAATTCAGTAGTAATTTACCCGACCGGATATATCGGGTGTAGCGGTCGATTTTCTTCGTCAGTAAATCCTGATGCAGTTCTTCGTCTTGCCAGTCGAGTTCGTCGAAAAGGCCAACATATACCTGCTTGAACAGAATATTGATTCCGATGTAATCGATGGCGTCCACGTCGCGCAGAGACATGGTCATTCCCCTACGCCCTTCAGCGGGCAAGTATCAAAGACCCGCATTGTAATGGATGTGTGCCGTCGATTTCGCGCGAAACGCCGTGTGCTGTAAGGCGCAACAGCGTTTTTAGTCACACTCCTAAGACACATTTGGAATAAATCCGACAATTCTGCGCGATTCTGTAAAAAGTCATCTTGAGATAAATCACGGGCGCGGCCGGGGCGCATCCGCCAAACCCTTTTCTGGCGCGGCGCGGGCGATTTCCTCGTTGGCAATTGCGTCCACTTGAGGCATGGACGGCTGTTCGTTAATCCACGCATTCAAAATGGTGGAGGTGACCGCAAGAATAACGGGCCCGATGAATAATCCGACTATTCCGAAGGCGAACATGCCGCCGAGTACGCCGGAAAGAATCAGCAGCATCGACAGATTGACGCCGCGCTGAATCAGGAGCGGACGCAAGAAGTTGTCGAGCATCGCGATCATGAGCGACCACACCAGTAACAAAGCCGCCGCGACGTGGGAGCCGTGCCAGAAAAGCCAAGCGACGCCGCCGAGCAGCGGCAGAAGCGGGCCGATCTGCGCGAGACACAGCATGAGCATGACCGCCGTGATGACGCCGGCGGCCGGCACCCCGGCGATCCACAAACCGATGCCGCCGAGCGCCGACTGCGTGACCGCCGTCACGACGATGCCCAGCGCCACCGCGCGCACAGCGAGCCCGGCGAGCTTGACGGCCTCGGCGCCGCGCTGCGCCGCGACCCGCGTCGCGAAGCGCACCACGAAGCTGCCCGCCGCCTCGCCGCGCGTGTACAGAATCCCGGCGATGATGATGGTGATGACCATGTGCATGACGAACACGCCGACGACCGCCGCGTGCGAGAGCATCCAGCGCGCCGCGATGGTCACGTAAGGTTCGAGCTTCGCGAGCATGCCGCCGGGGCCGGCGTCCGAAAGCGATTGCCATTCGGTCGAGACGCGCTGCCCGACGAGCGGAACGTCGTGGACCCAGGCGGGCGGCGGCGGCAGCGCGTACGTCGGCAGGCTCTTGATCGCGGACATGATCTCGCCGCCATGCAGCGCGAGCGTGCTGATCGCCTGATAGAGCGGCAGCACGATCACGATCAGCAGCCCGAGCAGCATGACGGTGGTCGCGATCCAGCGGCGATTGCCGCAACGGCGCTGCACCGCGAGCATCAGCGGCCACGTGGCGACGACGATGGTCGTCGCCCAGATGAGACCCGGCAGAAACGGACGAAGAATGAACAGGCTGCCGGCCGCGAGCGCCGAAAGAATGGCGATCACGAGCAGAATGCGGGCGATGTCGACCGGCTGTCGCGGATTCAGGTTCGGCTGCCCGTTGGTAGAGATTTGCATGGTGCGAGCGTGTCGGGATGATTCGATGAGCGCGGCGAGCGGCGCATCCGCTAGGAATAAGCCAAAGCGGTTGCGCAAGCAAGCGCCTTGCAGCGGACGACCGCGATCATACGGTATCCGATGCAAGGCGCGCCGCCGCCCGACCGCTCAGTCGTAGCGGTACACGCCGCGCTTTGTCTTGCGTCCGAGATGCCCTGCGGCGACGAGTTCGCGCAGCAACGGGCACGCGCGGTACTTGGAATCGCCGAAGTCTTTCAGGAACACGTCCATCACCGAAAGGCACACGTCGAGGCCGATCAGATCCGCGAGCGCGAGCGGGCCGATCGGGTGATTCGCGCCGAGTTTCATGCCCGTGTCGATCTCCTCGGCCGTTGCCACGCCTTCGTAAAGCACGAAAAACGCCTCGTTGATCATCGGCACGAGCACGCGATTGACGACGAAGCCGGGCGAATTGCGCACGCCGATCGGCGACTTGTCGAGCTTCTCGGTGAGTTCGCGCACGGCGGCCACCGTTTCGTCGCTCGTCTGCACGCCGCGGATCACTTCCACGAGTTGCAACAGCGGCACCGGATTGAAGAAGTGCATGCCGATGAAGCGCTCCGGATGCGCGAGCGTGGCGGCGAGCGCGGTAATCGAAATGGACGACGTGTTCGATGCGATGATCGCGTCCGCGCGCGCCGCCGCCTCGACTTGTCCGAGAATGCGATGCTTGAGCTCGACGTTCTCGGTTGCCGCCTCGATCACGATGTCCGCTGCCGAAAGCCGCGCATAGTCCGTGGACGTCTCGATGCGCGCGATGGCCGCGTCGCGCGTGGCGGCGTCGAGCTTGTCCTTCGCGACGAGTCGTTCGAGACTCGCAGTCAGCGTGGCGACGCCCTTGGCGAGCGCGGCGTCGGTGACGTCGATCATGACGACGCCGAAGCCCGCGACGGCCGCGACCTGCGCGATGCCGTTGCCCATCGTTCCTGCCCCGACGATACCGACGGTCTGAATGTTCATGCTGCGTTCCTCCTGTTCGTGATGCGTTGAGATAGTTGATTCGCGCGTCCACGCCGATTCTAAACAGCAGCGTCGAGCCACGCCTTCGCCTTGCGATATTTCCTAATCTTTGACCTACACTCAGTTCATCAAACGACGGCCGCAGAGCAGTTGATAGAATGCGCGGCCCGTGATTCGCCCGTCATGGCATTCGATGCAGCGCGAACATCGAGCGGCTTCGGGTTCGGGCCACGCAGCAAGCCGAGCCCGAGCGTCGCGCCGCTTCACTTTATTTCGTTTTGCGCTTCGGTCATTGTCCTGAATCAACTTTGGAAGCCGCGCCGGTCTTGCGCAACGGCGCTGCGTCGTGCTTGCCTCGCCGGACGTCCGGCAGCGTCTTTTCGGAGTCTTGAAAGTGGTGTCAATGAGAATCGGCATTTCGATGGCGAGCTACGAAGGGCAAAGCATCTGGTCCAACGGAATGGGCCAGAACATCGTCTTTCTCGCGGAACTGTTTCAGCGTCTGCCGTTCGTTTCGTCCGTCGTCCTGATCGATGTCGGCGCGCTTTCGGCCATGCCGCAGGACGTCGACGTGGCCGGCAAGAAGCTGCGCGTGATCAACACTCGCGAGGCCACCGATGCCGTCGATGTCGTGATCGAGCTGGGCGGCGCGCTCGATGTCGGCTGGCTCGACCTGATGCGCGCGCGCGGGCGCAAGGTCGTGTTCCATGTGGTGGGTCAGCCGTATCTCGGACTCGTCGAACCTGCCGTGTTCGAGAAGCCGAGCCACATGTCGCGCCCCGACCGCTGCGACGAAGTCTGGCTGCTGTCGAAGGACGCGCCGTCCGCGCCGATCATGCGCACGATGCATCGCTGCGACGTGTTCGAGGTGCCGTATATCTGGCATCCGCAGTTCTTGCAGGCGCGCATGGCGCATGTCGCGCAACACGGCTACCACTACGGTTACCGCACGCGGGCGGAGGCGGGCGCGCAGGGGCTGCGCGTCGGAATCCTCGAACCGAACATCTCGGTGCAGAAAGCCTCGGCCATTCCCATGCTGATCTGCGAAGAGGCGTATCGCGCCGAGAGCCGCAGTGTCGCGTCCATGATCGCGCTCAACACCGTCCACATGAAGGAACACCCGACGCTTCTGCACATGGCGAATTCGCTCGACCTCGTGCGGGATCATCGCGCGCTCTTCGAGGGCCGGCACGATGTCGTGAGCTTCATGGCGATGCACGGCGACGCGATCGTGTCGCATCAATGGGCCAACGACCAGAATTATCTTTACCTCGATGCGCTCTACGGCGGCTATCCGCTGATCCACAACTCGCCGTGGCTTGCAGACGCGGGCTACTACTATCCCGACTTCGACGTTCAGGAGGGCGCGCGCCAGTTGCTGCGCGCGCTGCGCGAGCACGACGCCGCGCTCGACGATTACCGGGCGCGCGCGGCTCGCGTGATCGACGCCGTGAATCCGTTCAATCCGGCCAATCTCGACGCCTACGCGCATCGTCTGATGCATCTTTGGAACCGACCGAACCGGAGCGCCGCACGATGAGCTCCATCAACGCCGCCAGCAAGAAAACGCCGCGCCGCCTTCGCGTAGGCGTGTCCGTGTATGTCCGCGCAGGCGGACAGTCGATGTTTGAGAGCGGCATTGCTCAGAACGCGCTGTTCCTCATTCAACTGCTGGCGCGCTCGCCGCGCGTGGACGCGGTGTACATCGTCGCGAGCGGCGACGGCACGCGCGAGGACGCGAAACGCTTCATGGCCGATGCACCCGCGCCGATCATCGAACCGGAATCGGCGCTCGGCCGTCTCGATGTGATGATCGAGCTGCATGCGCAGCTTCAGCGCGACTGAGTGCTCAGGTTTCGCGAGCGCGGCGGGAAGATCGTGTCGATGCGCGTCGGCAATGACTACGTGCTCGATATCGAGCGCATGATCTTCTCGTTGCCGCCAGCGGGGCTCGTGCCGCAAGTGCCCTACGATGCCGTGTGGACGCTGCCCGAGTACGAAAAGTCGTGCAAGCCGTACTTTCAGGCGCTCGGCCGCGCGCCGGTCACCATCGTGCCGCACATCTGGAGCCCGATGCTCCTCGAACAGGATGCGCGCAATCTGCCCGATGGTCTTGCGTTCGGTTATCAGCCGGGCAAGCGGCGGTGGCGCATCGGCATCTTCGAACCGAACGTCTCGATGGTGAAGACGAGCTACGTGCCGCTGCTCAGTTGCGAGTGCGCACATCGCGCCGATCCGGACGTGATCGACGCCGTGCGCGTCTACGGCACCGCGAAGCTGAAAGAGCAGCCGACGTTCGTCGAGTTCGCGCGCAGTCTCGACGTGGTCAGGCATAACCTCGCTTCGTTCGAAGCGCGCTTTCCGTTTGCGCAGATCGTGCCGCGTGAAGTCGATGCGGTGGTCAGTCATCACTGGGAGAACGCGCAGAATTATCTGTATTACGAGGCGCTTCACGGCGGCTATCCGCTGATCCACAACTCGCATCTCATCGGGGCGTGCGGCTACCGCTATCACGGTTTCGACTGCGAAGACGGCGGCCGCGCGTTGCGCACGGCGTTCGAGCAACACGACGCGAATCTCGACGCTTACCGGGCGACCGCGCAGGCGTTTCTGCGAACGCTCGACCCGCTGCACGAAGCCAACGTGCGCGCCTATTCGGACGCGCTCGACGCGCTCTTCGCGAAGCCTTGATGCAACTGCCCGCGCGCTAGCCGAACGCCGTCAGGTCTTTCGGCGTCAGGCCATGCGCGCGGCAATAGCCCGCGTATCGTTCCCAACCGCTGCGCCATGTCTCCGTGGCGAGCGTGCGCCCGTTCTCGTCGACGAACACGAGTTCGCCGTGAATGATGTTCAGCGTGATGATGTCCGGCGCGCCCGGCTGCGGCGCGACGGCTTCCGGCGTGTGACTCGACCCGGCGGTTTCATACACGATGCTGCCTGTCTCGGCGATCCAGTCGTGCTCGCGATACTTCCAGCGCCCCTGCACCGTATAGACGATGACCGTGCCGGTATGCCGGTGACGCGGCATCTCGCCTTTGGCCGGCGCTTTCAATAGCGCGATGGTCTCGCCGCGAATCGCGTCGAGCTTGAAGTACTTCACCATCACATGCTCGCTGTAGGGCGTGAAAGGCACCCACGGCACGTCCTCGTCGTTGAGGCAGGCGGTCTGAATCTGTTCGAAAAACATGTCGGCTCCCTGGCTTTGGCGGACACATTGTAGGCACCGCCCGGCGCGCCGAACATCGGCCATTCGGACGACCCCTCCGTTCATGCCGAATCGCGCGGTATCTGCTATCGTCCACGCCATGCCGAACATCATCATTATTTCCAATCTCTCCAAGACCTACGCGTCGGGATTTGCCGCGCTCAAGGACGTGAACCTGGAGATCCGGCGCGGCGAAATCTTCGCGCTGCTCGGCCCGAACGGGGCGGGCAAGACGACGCTCATCTCCACCGTCTGCGGCATCGTGCGAGCGAGCCAAGGACAGGTCACCGTTGCGGGTCACGATATCGTCACCGACTACCGCGCCGCCCGCGCGATGATCGGGCTCGTGCCGCAAGAACTCACGACCGACGCGTTCGAGACCGTGTGGGCCACCGTGTCGTTCAGCCGGGGACTGTTCGGGCGCGCGCCGAATCCGGCGCACATCGAGCGTGTCTTGAAGTCACTGTCGCTGTGGAGCAAGAAGGACAACAAGATCATGACGCTCTCGGGCGGCATGAAACGGCGCGTGTTGATTGCCAAGGCGCTCTCGCACGAGCCGGACATTCTCTTTCTCGACGAGCCGACCGCCGGCGTCGACGTCGAACTGCGCCGCGATATGTGGAATCTCGTGCGGGCGCTGAAAGAGAAGGGCGTCACCATCATTCTGACGACGCATTACATCGAGGAAGCGGAGGAGATGGCCGACCGCATCGGCGTCATCAATCGCGGCGAGATCGTGCTCGTCGAAGAGAAAGCCGAACTGATGCGCAAGCTCGGGCAGAAGAATCTCACGCTGCAACTGGAGCAACCGCTCGCCGCCGTTCCCGCGCCGCTCGCGCCGTACGGTCTCACGCTGTCGGCGAGCGGGACGGAACTCACTTATACATACGACGCGCACGACGAGCCGGGGCGCATCATCGCGCTCTTGCGCCATGTCGACGAAGCCGGCGTGCGCTTCAAGGATCTGCAAACGACGCAAAGCTCGCTGGAAGACATCTTCGTGAGCCTCGTCAGGGACGCCAAATGAATCTACACGCAGTTCGTGCAATCTACCGCTTCGAGATGGCGCGCGCCGGCCGCACGCTGATGCAAAGCATCGTGTCGCCGGTCATCTCCACATCGCTTTACTTCGTCGTGTTCGGCGCGGCCATCGGCACGCGCATTCCGGAAGTGGACGGCATCAGCTACGGCGCGTTCATCGTGCCGGGGCTCGTCATGTTGTCGCTGCTCACGCAAAGCATCGCGAATGCGTCGTTCGGCATCTACTTTCCGCGCTTCACCGGCACCATCTACGAGCTGCTGTCCGCGCCGGTGTCGTACCTCGAACTCGTCATTAGCTACGTCGGCGCGGCGGCCACGAAGTCGATCATTCTCGGCCTCATCATTCTTGCCACGGCGCGGCTTTTCGTGCCGCTGCGCATCGATCATCCAATATGGATGATTCTGTTCCTGTTGTTGACCTCGGTGACTTTCAGCCTGCTCGGTTTCATCATCGGAATATGGGCCGACGGCTTCGAGAAACTACAGATCATCCCGCTCTTGATCGTGACGCCGCTCACGTTTCTCGGCGGCAGCTTTTATTCGATCAATATCCTTCCGCCGTTCTGGAAGACGGTCGCGCTGTTCAATCCCGTCGTCTATCTCATCAGCGGATTCCGCTGGAGCTTTTATGGGCTGGCGGACGTGCAAGTCGGCACAAGCCTTGCGATGACGCTCGTGTTCCTGGCAATCTTCATCGCCATCGTCGCGTGGATCTTCAAGACCGGGTATCGACTGAAGGCGTAGCAAAGCGCGGCGCCACGCGACGGGAAAGGAGGAGGCGTTCATACGATGAAAATCATCAGACGCACGAAACGAAATTTCCTCGGCGCGATGGCCGCGACGCTGGCGGGCGGCATTGCGCCGTGGCGGCAGGGGATGGCCGCCACGCGGGCCAGCGGAATTCCGGAATTCGAGGTCGAGCACAGCCGCACGCACTGGCGCCGGCGCTTGTCTGCGCGGCAGTATCGCGTGTTGCGGCGCGGGGCGACCGAGCCGCCGTTTTCGAGTCCGCTTCTCGAAGAAAGCCGCAGCGGAACGTTCGCGTGCGCGGGCTGCGGATTACCGCTCTTTTCGTCGGAGACGAAGTTCGAAAGCGGAACCGGCTGGCCGAGCTTCTGGGTGCCGCTGGACGGCGCGGTGGGAACGCATGCGAGCACCGCGTCCATACCGCTGCCGAACGAAGTGCATTGCCGGCGTTGCGGCGGTCATCTGGGCCATGTGTTCGACGACGGCCCGAATCCGACAGGCCTGCGCTATTGCATCAACGGCGCGGCGCTCGTCTTTCAAGCGACGTGAGATGCTGTCGGCGGCAATCGCGAGGCGTGTCTTGTTGTGCCTATGCGTTGCTTCGCCAAGCCGGGGCAAAAAGTTCGCACTCCCTGACAATCGACAAGAGCCGCCGCGCGCCGGTCGGCATATTAAGAAATATCTAGTGGCCGATGATCCGGCACTTCTTTAAGTTGTCGCTACTTCGTTGGCAAGGATCCCGCTCGCCGACGGAGGGCGTCCGTTCATTCCCGTGTCCGGACGTCGCGCTTTCCCTGAGCGCCGGACGCGCGACATCGACGCGCGTCCACTTTCTCCCATCTACGCGGTCGCGGCCACCAGTCGCACGCGCGTGATCTCGGACGGCGCGCCGAGCCGTTTCGGCGGCCCCCAGTATCCGGTCCCGCGACTGGTATAGACCCAGAGCCCGTTGAACTTCACGAGTCCCGCGACGAACGGTTGCTGAAGGCGCACGAAGAAGTTCCACGGCAGGAACTGGCCGCCGTGCGTGTGTCCCGAAAGCTGCAACGTGAAGCCCGCTTCCGCCGCCGCCGGCGCGCTGCGCGGCTGGTGCGCGAGCAAGACGCGCACGAGCGCATCGGCCGGCGCGCCGTCGAGTGCCTTCGCCGGATCGCTGCGGTGCGCCGGGTCGAAGCTGCCCGCGCTGTAATCGGTGACGCCCGCGATCACGGCCTGCGCGCCGTCGTGATCCACCACCACATGCTGATTCAGCAGCACCTTCAGCCCGAGCCGACGAAACTCCGCGATCCACTTGTCCGCGCCCGAGTAATACTCGTGGTTGCCCGTCACGAGAAATGCGCCATGCCGCGCGCTCAAGCCGGCGAGCGGGCGCGTGTGGTCCGCAAGATGCGGCACCGCGCCGTCGACGACGTCGCCCGTCACCGCGATCAGGTCCGGCGCGAGGCCGTTCACCGCAGCGACGATGCGCTCCACGTAAGGCCGCTTGATCGTCGGGCCGACGTGAATGTCGCTGATCTGCACGATGGTGAAGCCGTCGAGCGCGGCGGGGAGATTGGCGATCGGCACGTCGACGGTCACGATCGGCGCGCGCTTACGGGCGTTGTAGAAGCCGATCGCGGACAGCAGGATGGCGAGTATCGGCACGGCGAGCGCGCTCTCGGCGACGAGCGCGGGCGAACCGATGGGCGCGCCGCGCAACCAGTCGGCGAGATGCACGCACAAGAGCAGGACATCGCGTGCGAAGGTCAACAACAGCAGCGACGAGAAGAAGCCCATCGCGGTGAGGCCGCACCACGCGAGACGGTCCGAAAGCGGCTGGGCCTCGATGTTGCGCGCCATCATCCCGAGCGGAATCAGAATCAGCGACGCGACGAGCCACGCAGCCGCGAGCACCTTGAGCGGCATGCCGACGGGCGCGGCCGGAATGAGCCGCCAGCCGACATAGACGTGAAACAGAACACCGACACCGATGAACCGGATGAAGAATGCGGAACGTCGCATAGCGCCCCTGTCGGGCCGGGTCGGCGCTCGTTGCGCTGCGCTCCGCCCCATGAAAGAAGGTTGGTGTGGATTCACAAGACGCGACGCAGACGGTCGCCATCAGGCAGCCGATTCTACCGGTTCGCCGGGAATCCCGCCTTGAGCGGTGGAAGTCGGTGCAGATGAGCGTCGAATCTACGATGTTGCACACTTGCTTCGGCGCGAACCAGCTTCCAGTGCCCACGGTATCGTCGCCTCGGATTTCAGAGTCACCGTGCAAAAAACGCACAGCCGCGAACGCGAAACTGGCAAGCTTCGCCCGACTGGAGGAAGATGTGCGCCTTTCTGCTTTCGCGGCTGCGCGGCTTCAGAGCTTTGCGGCGCGCCGCCAGACTCATCTTTAGCAAGGGCTTCTTCCATGACGACCGCTTCGTCCGACCACCGCTACACCGAAATCGCCGATCTCGCCGACGACGCGCTCTCGCTGCGCGAGATTCGCCACGACATCCACCGGCATCCGGAGTTGTCGTACGAAGAGACGCGCACCGCCGCGCTCGTCGCCGCGAAGCTCGAAGAATGGGGCTGGCAGGTGACGCGCGGCGTCGGCGGCACGGGCGTCGTCGGCACGCTGAAGGCGGGCGACGGGACCAAGAGCATCGGCTTGCGCGCGGACATGGACGCGCTGCCGATCCTCGAACAGTCCGGCAAACCGTACGCGAGCGAAACGCCCGGCAAGATGCACGCGTGCGGTCACGACGGCCACACCACCATGCTGCTCGGCGCGGCCCGCCATCTGGCGCGCACGCGGCGCTTCAACGGCACGGTGCACCTGTATTTTCAGCCGGCGGAAGAGCATGGCGTGCCGAGCGGCGCGCAAAAGATGATCGAGGAGGGTCTCTTCGACCGCTTCCATTGCGATGCCGTGTTCGGCGTGCACAACCATCCGGGCGCGCAGCCGGGCACGTTCCTCTTCCGCAAGGGGCCGTTCATGGCGGCGGGCGATCAGGTGTCGATCGTGATCAAAGGCGTCGGCGGTCATGCGGCGCGGCCGCATCTGTCGGTCGATCCGGTGGTCGTCGCGGCGAGCATCGTCATGGCGCTTCAGACGATCGTCGCGCGCAACGTCGACCCGGCGCAGCCCGCCGTCGTGACGGTCGGCTCCATGCACGCGGGGACGGTCAATAACGTCATTCCGAACCGCGCGACGCTCGAACTGTCGGTGCGCTCGTTCAGCCCGGAAGTGCGCGCGCTGCTCAAGCGCCGCATTCAGGAACTGGTCGAGTCGCAGGCGGCGAGTTACGGCGCGAAGGCGACGGTGAAGTATCTCGAAGGCTACCCGGTCGTCGTCAATTCGGACGCACAGACCGAGTTCGCGACGCAAGTGGCGCGCGAACTGGTCGGCGAGGAAAACGTCGTCGCGCATGCGGATCTGCTGATGGGCAGCGAGGACTTCGCATTCATGTTGCAGGAGCGGCCGGGCACGTTCCTGCGCATCGGCAACGGTGCGGGCGAGGACGGCTGCATGGTCCACAACCCGCATTACGACTTCAACGACAAGAATCTGCCGGTCGGCGCGGCGTACTGGGCGCGGCTCGTGGAGCGGTTTCTGGAAGCGTGAGCCGCCCGGCTGCCTGAAAACTACGCCGGCAGCTTGAAACTGCCGATCGCCTCGCGCAGCACATCCACCTGATCCTTCAGCGAATGCGCGGCGGCGGCGGCTTGCTCGACGAGCGCGGCGTTTTGCTGCGTCACCTGATCCATCTCGACGACCGCGCGATTCACCTGTTCGATGCCCGCGCTCTGCTCGCGCGAGGCCTCGCTGATTTCGTCGAGAATCTCGTTCACGCGGCGCACCGACTGCACGATCTCGCCCATCGTCGCGCCCGCGTTCGAGACGAGCGACGCGCCCTGCTGCACCGTCTGCGTCGACGTCTCGATCAGCGCCTTGATTTCCTTGGCCGCCGTCGCCGAGCGTTGCGCGAGGCTGCGCACTTCCGCCGCCACGACGGCAAAGCCGCGGCCCTGTTCGCCCGCGCGCGCCGCTTCCACCGCCGCATTCAGCGCCAGAATGTTCGTTTGGAACGCGATGCCGTCGATCACGCCGATGATGTCGCCGATCTGCTGCGAACTCGCGGTGATGCGCGTCATCGTGTCGATGACTTCGCTGACCACGCCGCTGCCGCGCGTCGCCACGTCGGCCGCCTGTTCCGCGAGCCGCGCCGCTTGCGCCGCGCTTTGCGCGTTGTTCTTCACGTTGGCGGTCATTTCGTCCATGCTCGACGCTGTCTGCACGAGCGCGGCCGCCTGTTCTTCGGTGCGTTGCGAGAGGTCGGTGTTGCCCGCCGCGATTTCGGACGCGCCCACATTGATGTTCTCGGTTCCGTTGCGCACGCGCGAAACGGTTTCGACGAGTCCGCGCTGCATGGTCGAAAGGGCGTGGAGCAGGCTCGTCGTGTCGTCCGGATGCACGGTCACGGCGGTCGTCAGGTCGCCCTCCGCCATGCGGTGCGCGGCGCCCACTGCCAATTCCAGTTCGCCGCCGAGATTGCGCTTGATGCTGCGCACGACGACGAGCATCGCCACCGTCGCCGCCGCGCCGAGAAGCACCGTGACGAGCAGCCAGCGCAGCGCGCTCGCGTAGAACGCGCTTTGCACGTCGTCCATGTACATGCCGGTCACGATGTACCAGTCCCACGGCGCAAACCGTTGCGAATACGAGAGCTTGGCGACCGGCTTGTCGTTGCCCGGCTTCGACCAGAGATAGTGGACGAAGCCGCCGCCCGGCTGGTCGCCTGCCTTGACGATATCGACGAAAAGCCGCGTGCCCGCTGGATCGGTGTAATTCGACATGTCCTGGCCGATCATCGCGGGCTTGATCGGATGCATGACCATGGTCGGGTGCGAGTCGTTGATCGACAGATAACCGTCCGTGCCGTAACGGATCGCGGCGACCACGGCCAGCGCCTGTTTCTTCGCCTCGTCGTCGGTCATGGTCTTGTTCGCAGCGAGCGCGGCGTAGTGCGACACGATCGCATGCGCCTCGCCGACGAGCGACTTCAGCTGCTCCTTGCGGTCGTCGATCATCGACGCGCGGTTCTGCCACGCGCCGATCACGCCGATGGCGATCAGCCCGATCCACAGCACGGCGATCAGCGAACCGAGCTTCTTGTTCAACGTCATTTTGTTCATAAGTGCGCCCGCGATGTCTTCGTTGGATTAACGTGTCTTCCACGAAGCGACGGCGCGCGCCGCCGCTCGTCTGCTTTACGGCAGGCGATGCGGCGGTTGAAGGGCGGGGATACCCGTAAAGCGAGGCTCGCGCGGCGGCTCAGAAGCGCCGGATCGGGTCCTTGTCGGGCGGCGCGTCCGGATGCTGCGGCTCTTCCGGGCGATGCCCCGGCGAAGGCGGCGTGAGCGGATCGGCTTCCGGATCACGGTTCGGGTCCGCAATCGGGTCCGGAACGGGACTGGTCTGCAGGTCGAATTTCATGATGGTCCCCGAAAGAAGGTCACGAGGCATCGTACACGGCTGGCATGTGCAGCGTGAAGGGACGGCCCGGATGCGCGTGCTCGACGTCGGACAGTTCGGCGCGCGCGCGTCGCGTGATCGTGTCGCTGCCGACGGCGCGCGGCTGCTCGGCGAGCACGATATGCGGCGTGCCCAGCGCGCGCGCGACCGCGACGGGCGAGGGCGCGGCGGCGTCGTCGGAGAGGAGAAGCTGCGCATCGGCGATCAGCCGCGGCAGCGTGCGCGGCCCGACCGCGCCCGCCAGAAAGAGCGCCGCCGTCTGCATCGCGCCGAGCACGCCGGCGGTGCGCTCGGGATCGGGCGCGTCGCCGACGATCGCGATCTGCCAGCCATCGGCGGCGAGCTGATCGGCGACATCGGCGTATTGCTCGGCGCTCCACGCGGGCGTGGACAGGTGGCTGCCCGGATGAATCAGCACCAGCCGCTCGCGCTCGATGCCGTGAAACGCGACGAGTTCGTCGTATTCCGCGTCCGACATGTCGCCCGACGGCGCGCGCGGCCCGGCACTCGGCGCGTCGGGTACGAGCGCGAGATCCGGTGAAAGCACGTCGGTCAACTGGGACAAGGGAAAAAGGGGATCGGCTCGCATTCTGACTCCTGCAAAGGGCGTGGCCGCGTAAGCGGACTGCGGGAGTAGTTCCAGCACGTCGCATGCCCAGCTGACCGTGCGGTGAGGCGCAAAGCCCAAGTAAAACCGCCGCTTCGCGTCGAGCGAGAGCGGCGGTTTTCGTTGCCGGAGGATGCCAGAAGGCTCAGGTCTCGGTAGGACCGTCCTCGGCGGGCAAGGTTTGCGGCGTGAAGGCGTCGGCGCGGCGGCGGATGCCGTCGATTTCGCCGGTCACGAAGGTGCGGTTGTCGGCGGCGAGCGCCTGCTGATACGACGCGCCTTCCGGCACGCGATGCAGGAGCGCGCGCAATTCGCCCTGCGTCGTCTGCTCGACGGGCTCGTAATCGTAGAGCCCGAGCATGAGTTCGGCGCGCTCGTGCAGCAGGAACAGGCACGACGCGAACGCCGCGACGCCCAGCACTTCCTGCACGCCGAAGCGGATTTCGCGCGGCAGCGGCGAGAACGGCAGCCACGCGACGAGCGCCGCGCCGACGACCGCGAGCGCGATGGTCGCATTCAGCAGCCAGCCGGCGCGGGCGACGATGCGCTCTCGTTCGGTGTGCAACTGTCTCGCCGACTTCGGCACGAGCGCGGTCACGGAAAGTTGCTGCTGCAAGGCGTCGAGCGGGAGAGCGGCCATGAAAGTGTCTTGAAGAAAGCGCCCAGGCGGCGCGACACCGGTATAACGCATTGCTTACACGGCCGTTGACGATGCTTTCGTCTTGTTGCGCTCTGTTTCCGGTTGTTGCAATTGACGTCAGCGCGTCGGGTCCGTGGGGTCCTTTATCGGCGTGCGCACGGTGGCCGTGCCGTCGGCGATTTGCTGCGCGAACACGAGCGCTTCGACAATGGTTCCGAACACTTCCGCGCGGATTTTGTCGTCGGTCAGGCGCAGCAGATACGACGGATGATAGGTCGGCACGACAATGCGCCCCTTGTGCTCGATCGTTTTGCCGAGATACTCGGAAAGCGCCGTGCGATGCCCGGTCAGCGCCTTGAGCGCCGTGGCCCCGAGCGCGACGACCACCTTCGGCCCGATGCGCGTCAGTTCTTCGTCGAGCCAGTGGCGGCAGGCTTCGCGCTCGCGCTGCGACGGCGTGACGTGCAGCCGCTCGTTGTCCTTTCCGTGCGCGTCCCACTTGAAATGCTTCACCGCGTTGGTCAGATAGAGCGACTCGCGTTCGAGCTGCGCCTCGCGGATGGCCTCGTCGAGCAGTTTCCCCGCCGGACCGACGAACGGCTTGCCCTCGCGGTCTTCGTGATCGCCCGGCTGCTCGCCGACCAGCATGACGCGCGCGCCCGCCGGACCCGCGCCCGGCACGGCCTGCGTCGCGTTGCGCCAGAGCGAGCAGCGTTTGCACGCGTCAAGCGAGGGCGGCTCCTTCAGCGACGTGCCGTTGAGCGGCTCCAGATCCGTATTCAGCGCGACTTCCATGTCCGCCGGCACGTTGCACGGATGGCGGTCGCGCCGCGTGTAAGGATCGGCGCGGGCGATCAGCGCGGGATCGGCGCGCTTGTTGTCCGAGTTCTTCCAGTAGCGCACCGGCATGTGCGACGCCATTTCGGCGGCATTTTCCTGCGCCGGCGTGAAGGTGCTCTCGTAATACGCGAGCCACAATGCCTCGATGGCGTCGCCGCTCACGGCCTCGCCGCTCATGGCGTCCGGGCCCACGCCGAAGTCCATGGGCTTTTCCTCCGGCTCGCTCGTGCGGTCCACGCGCAGCAGGGCGCCGTCCCAGAACGCAGCGCCGTGCGGCGTGGCGATCATCCACGTGGCGCTTCCCATGCGCGTGGCGAAATACATGGCGGCGTGCTCCAGCAGGTCGTGCACCGGCTCGCACCAGCTGATGAACTCCGGCGGCCCGAGCGACGAATCCCGGTGCCTGAAGCGCAGCGTCTTGCGCATTCTGGTTTCTTCCGCCTCCACGATTTCGATCATTCGAAGGAGCCGCTGCCCGTCTTCGTCTTCCGGCGATGCCACCGCGCGATCGCCCTGCGTCCAGCGCCACAGCACTTTGTACAGAAACGGCCAGCGGTCCGGCGCGCGGTAACACGCCGCCGTTTCCAGCATGGCGAGAAATTCCCGGGCGATTTTCACGGGCTTCGGCGCATTCGGGTTCGCCGGGCCGCACGGCGAACCGACGGTGCCGAACACGGTGGCCGATGCGCTCGATTCCCGCCACAGCACGTCTTCCGGCGGCACGCCCTCCATGACGAGCGAGCGCGCGACGGTGCGCCATGCAGCGAACGAGGGATCAAGAGTGACGCTTTTCATCGGAAACCGGAACCAGAAAAAGCCGAAAAGTACTGTATATCCATACAGTAATTCTAGCGATGGCTCCGGCCGGTAGGCAACCTTTTTAAGATGGTCGTGCCCTTTTGACGCTGCGGGCCGCGTGGAGTCAGCCTTGCGGCAAATCGCCCGGCTGATCGACGTCGCGCAACACGTTCGGGTCGTCGACTTCCACTAGAAGCGGCGCCGCTGTCGCGAAAATGGCGCGCGCTCCGGCGTCGCCGTCGAGCGCGGCGAGCGTCGCGCGGTGCGTCAGCCCGAAGCCGACCGGATGCCCGCGCTGCCCGCGATACGTCGGCGCGACGAGCGCCGCGCCCGCATCCAGCGGCCGCGCGACGGCTTCGATCGTCGCGGGCTCGATCCACGGCATGTCGCCGAGCGCGACGATCCATCCTTCGGCTTCGGACGTCGCGCGCACGGCGGCGGCGAGCGTCGCGCCCATGCCGCGCGCGGCGTCCGCGCTGAAGATCACGTCGCAGCCGGCTTCGTTCAGCACGTCCGCGAGCTTCTCGGCGCCCGGCCGAACGACCGCGATCACGTCGGACGCAACGGAAAGCAGCCGCCGCGCGGACTGGAACACGACCGGCGTGCCGCCGGGCAGCGTCGCGAGCAGCTTGTTGTGCAGGCCAGAGGGATCGAAGCGGGTGCCGAGGCCCGCCGCCAGCAGGATGCCGGTCGCAGTGGACGAGTAGGTCATCGCGCGGCTCGAAGGACGAGGAAAGCCGATTGTGCAGTGCGACGAGAGGCGGGGCAAGCGCGAAGAAATGCCGCGCCTGAACCCCGCCGTGATGCGCCGTCAGGCGGTGCGCGGCATCACTTTGTCGAGCGTGATCGGCAGATCCCGCACGCGCACGCCCGTCGCGTGATACACCGCATTGCCGATCGCCCCGGCCACGCCCGTGATGCCGATCTCGCCGATTCCCCGCACGCCCAGCGGATTGATGAACGGGTCCGGCTTGCCGACGAACGCGATGTCGATCTGCCCGATATCCGCGTTCACCGGCACGTGGTACTCCGCGAGATTGGCGTTGGTGTAGCGGCCATAGCGCGGGTCGAGGTCACTCTTTTCCATCAGCGCCGAGCCGACGCCCCACACGATGCCGCCCATCAACTGGCTATGCGCGGTCTTTTCGTTGAGCAGATTGCCGACGTCGTACACGCCGACGATGCGCGGCACGCGAATCGTGCCCAGTTCCGCATCGACGTGCACTTCCGCGAACACCGCGCCGAACGAGTGGAACGCGTACTCCTTCTTCTCGTCGCCGGGCTTCGTCGTCGCGATGGCTTCGATCGGCTTGCCGCCGTTGCGCGCGATCACGGCCGCCGCCGGATCGCGCTTGTCCGGGTTCGAGCGGCTCACCACCCAGCCGTTGTTCACGGTCACGTCGTCGCGCGACAGTCCGGCGACGGGCGAGCCGCGGTCGGCGATCGCCATCGCGATGAGCTGATCGCGCGCCTGTCTGGAGGCCGCCTGCACCGCCGGCGACACGCTCGCGACCGACTGCGAGCCGCCCGAGCCGGGCGCCTTCGGCAGCGACGAATCGCCGAGCGCGAAGTTGACGTAGGCGGGCGGAAAGCCGAGCGCGTCCGCCGCCACTTGCGTCATCACGGTGTACGTGCCGGTGCCGAGATCCTGCGTGCCGGCGGCGACCATCGCTGTGCCGTCGGGCAGAATGCGCGCGATGGCGGACGATTCGCTGCGATTGGCCGGATACGTCGCCGTCGCCACGCCCCAGCCGATGAGCGTATTGCCTTCGCGCATCGACCGCGGCGCGGCGCGGCGCTTCGACCAGCCGAACTTCTGCGCGCCTTCCTGATAGCACTCCATCAGCGCCTTGCTGGACCACGGCTTCTTTTCCTGCGGCTCCATGTTCGCGTAGTTCTTGATGCGCAGCGCGAGCGGGTCCATCGCGAGCTGGTACGCCATTTCGTCCATCGCCGTTTCCAGCGCGAACGAGCCGCTCATTTCGCCCGGCGCGCGCATGAAGGTCGGCGTGCCGACATCGAGCTTCACGAGCTTGTGCGACGTGGAAAGATTCGGCACCGCGTACGACATGCGCGTGACGATCGCCGAGCTTTCGGTCCAGTCCTCGAACGTCGATGTCGTCGATACGACGTCGTGGCGCATGCCGGTCATCGTGCCGTCCTCGCGCGCGCTGACCGCGATGCGCTGCTCGGTGAACGGCCGGTTGCCGACCATGCCGAACATCTGCGTGCGATCGAGCACGAGCTTGACCGGCCGCCCGGTCTGCTTCGCGGCCATTGCCGCCAGCACGACATGCGACCACACCGAGCCCTTGCAGCCGAAGCCGCCGCCGACGAACGGGCAGATCACGCGCACGTCGTCCTCCGGAATGCCGAAGAACTTCGCCACCGAACTGCGCGCGCCGGAGACGCCTTGCGTGGTGTCGTAGAGCGTGAGCTTCGGGCCGTCCCAGCGCGCGAGCGTCGCGTGCGGCTCCATTGGATTGTGATGCTCGATAGGCGTCGTGTAGACCGTGTTCAGCCGCGTCGGACCCTGACGCAGGCCGGCGTCCACGTCGCCGCGCTGCGTCGTGATCGCGCGGCCCATCATCTTTTGCGGCTGATACGCCGTGGGCCTCGCGCGGTCGAAATCGGCGTTCGGCGTGGCGGCGTCATAGCGAATATCGACGAAACGCGCCGCGCCTTGCGCATGTTCGAGCGTATCCGCGACGACGACGGCCACCGGCTCGTTGCTGTAGCGCACGTCGTTGGTTTGCAGGAGCGACAGGCCGCGAATCGCGGGCGGCTGCGCGTCGGGCTTGCCGCTGTGCGGCAGGCGCATCGCGTTGCGGTACGTCATCACGAAGAGCACGCCGGGCATGGACTGCGCGCGGCTCGCGTCGATCGACGCAATGCGGCCTTTCGCCACCGTGCTCGTGATGAGCACCGCGTGCGCGAGCTTGGCCTCGCTGTTGTCGCCGCAATAGCGCGCCTGACCCGTGACCTTCAGCACGCCGTCCGTGCGATCCATCGGTTGACCGATGACACTCATGCGACACCTCCTGCTTGTTTGACGGCGCGTACGATCGCCCGTTGCGCGAGCGTCACCTTGAACGCGTTGTCGCGTCGCGGTTGCGCGCCCTGTACGGCGAGCGCGGCGGCGCTTTGCAGCGTGGCGGCATCGAGCGTCTTGCCGACGAGCGCTGCTTCGGTTGCGCTCGCGCGCCACGGCTTGTGCGCCACGCCGCCGAGTGCGATGCGCGCGGTCCTGACCGTGTTGCCATCCATCTGTAACGCGGCCGCCACCGAGACGAGCGCGAACGCGTAGCTCGCCCGATCGCGGATCTTCAGATACTTCGAGTGGTCGGCGAAGAGCGGCGGCGGCAGATCGACGGCGGTGATCAGCTCGCCCGGTTTCAGCGTCGTATCAAGATCGGGCCGGTCGCCCGGCAGCCGATGAAACTCCGCGAACGGAATGACGCGCTCGCCGCTCGGGCCGGTCACGCGCACGACGGCATCGAGCGCGGCGAGCGCCACGCTCATGTCCGACGGATTCGTCGCGATGCACTGATTGCTCGCGCCGAGAATCGCGTGAATGCGTGTGTTGCCGTCCAGCGCGGCGCATCCGCTGCCCGGCGCGCGCTTGTTGCACTGGGGAAAGCCGGTGTCGTAGAAGTAGTAGCAGCGCGTGCGCTGCATCAGATTGCCGCCGACGGTCGCCATGTTGCGCAGTTGCGCCGACGCGCCCGCGAGCAGCGCCTGCGACAGCAGCGGATACCGCTCGCGCACCCACGTGTGATTGGCGGCGTCGCTGTTGCGCACGAGCGCGCCGATGCGCAAGCCGCCGTCCGGCAACGGCGTCACGCCGCCGAGGCCGTCGATATGCGTGATATCGACGAGCCGCGCCGGGCGCGCGACGCCGTTCTTCATGAGATCGAGCAGGTTCGTGCCGCCGCCGATGAACACCGTGCCCGGCTGGCCGCCCGCCTGCACCGCCGAGCCGATGTCGGCGGCGCGCTGATAGGAGATCGCGTCCATGTCGTCTCCTTAACCGCGCGTCGAAGCGACGGTTTTCACCGCCGCGACGATGTTCGGATACGCGCCGCAGCGGCAGATGTTGCCGCTCATGCGCTCGCGGATTTCGTCGTCCGAGAGTTGCGGCGGGCGAAAGCGCACGTCGGCGGTCGCGGCGCTCGCGTCGCCGTTGCGGTATTCGTCGATCAGCGCCGTCGCCGAGCACAACTGACCCGGCGTGCAGTAGCCGCACTGGAAGGCGTCCTTTTCGATGAACGCCTGTTGCAGCGGGCTCAGGTTGTCGGCGGCGGGCGCGAGGCCTTCGACGGTCGTCACGCTTTCGCCCTCGTGCATGACGGCGAGCGTGAGACAGGAGTTGATCCGCCTGCCGCCGACGATGACCGTGCACGCGCCGCACTGGCCGCGATCGCAGCCTTTCTTCGTGCCCGTGAGGCCCGCGTATTCACGCAACGCATCGAGCAGCGTGGTGCGCGCTTCGACCTGCAATTCGTACGGATGGCCATTGATGGTCAGCTTGACCGGCATGACCGGCGCGGCGGATGGCGGCATCGGCGTGGTTGCCTGCGCGCCCGCTTGCTGCGAGCCGGCTTGCTGCGCGTGCGCAAGCGGCGTCGCGGTCACGGCCGCTGCCGCCGCAGCCGATTGAAGAAAACGCCTGCGCGACGGCTTTTGCGCCGCGTCGTCGACGGGAGGTGAAGCTTTATTGACTGGAGACATGGCGAAAGAAGGCTCCTCGCTCGTTCGGAAGGGCGTCGTCCGGCTCGGGTCTTCGTGGGCTGATCGCTCGCGGCCGACGCGACTTTCGGCCGATGAGCGCCGGTGCCCGGGTCCGCGCGGCGCAAGGTGTCTGCGAGCCGAAGCGCAGTCGACTGTAAGGCGACCGAACGTTCGGCAATTCGCGACCGCATGTCTATGCAAATCGAGTGCCATGGCCTGTCGCGCGGGCGTTCTGTCGTGGATTGGTCCGAGCGCCGCGCGTAAAACCTGCATCGGCGAGTAATTCCGCGTTCGCCATCGTTTCGGTATTTGTCAGGAACGAGGCCGCACTTTGTGACCTTTTCTCGGCTGCGCGCGTCGCACAATCGCATTCAGTCCGTTCCGAATTCGTCCATGACAGCCGACGCCGATCGCTATCACGCCGCCTTTTCCCACTATTCGAACGCCCGCTTCGACGACGCGCTTGCGCTGCTCGCGCCGATGCTCGCGCGTCATTCCGCGACGAGCGAAGTGCTGAACCTCGCGGCGATGTGCGCGTTCCGTGCCGATCGTCACGAACTGGCCGATGCTTATTGGCAACGCGCGATGGAGGAGCATCCGGACGACGCGGGTTCGTACAGCAACTTCGCGAGCGCGCTGACGGCGCGCGGCCGTTTCAGCGACGCGCGGGCGCTCTATCGCCGGGCGATCGAACTGCGGCCGGACTTCGTCGAAGCGCATTACAACCTCGCGAACGTGTCGCAGAAGCTCGGCCATAACGACGAAGCCGAAGCGTCCTTTCAAGAGGCGCTGCGCCTCAAACCGGATTTCGCGGAAGCGCATCTGAACCTCGCGGCGCTGCTCGCGCACGCGCGCCGCCTGCCCGAAGCGGAGGCGGCGTATCGGCAGACGCTGGCCGCGCGGCCCGGCTACGCGGAAGCGCACAACAACCTCGGCAATCTGCTGAAAGATGCCGGCCGGTTCGATGAAGCCGTCGCGCACCTTCGGCAGGCCGTCGCCGCTCGCCCGGACTGGGCGGACGCGCATTTCAATCTCGGCAACGCGCACAGCGCGCAGGGGTCGCTCGGCGATGCCCGCAGCGCCTACCGGCATGCCGTGGCGCTGCGTCCGGATTTCGCCGCCGCGCTGAACAATCTCGGCGGCGTGCTGGACGCGCTCGGCTGCCTGAAGGATGCCGAAGCGGCGTATCGGCGGGTGCTTGCCATCGAGCCGGAATCGGCGGACGCGCACTGCAATCTGGCAAACGCGATTTATCGCGATGTCGCGCTCGGCCGTCGCGAGCGCTTGCCGGAAGCCGAGGCGTCGTATCGCCGGGCGCTGGCGCTTCGGCCGGGCTTTGGCGCCGCGTTGATCAATCTCGGCAATCTGCTGCGCGAGGACAGCGCGCGGTCGGCGGAGGCGCAGGCCGTGTTCCGCGAGGCGCTGCGCGTCGATCCCGAATCGGCCGATGCGCGGCTCAATCTCGCGACGACGCTCCTGCGCGCGGGAGACTTCGAGCAAGGATGGGCTTGCTTCGAAGCCCGCTACGACGCGCGTCTTTCGCAGCGTTCAGTTCTTCCGCCGCGGGTGCCGTATCCGCAATGGCGCGGCGAACCGCTCGCGGGCAAGTCGCTGCTCGTGGTCACGGAGCAGGGCTTCGGCGACAGCATCCAGTTCATTCGCTATCTGCCGATGCTCAAGGCGCAAGGCGCCGCGAAGCTGACGGTCGTGTGCCCGCCGGCGCTCGCCACGCTGCTCGAATCCGCCGATGGCGTCGCGCGATGCGTCACGCCCGATGCGCTCGCCGCGCTGCCGCCGCACGACTACTGGTGCTTTCTGTTGAGCCTGCCCGCGCGCGCCGGCACGACGCTGGACACGATTCCCCGCGCGACGCCCTATCTGCACGCGAGCGCATCGCGCATCGAGTATTGGAAGCGCCGCTTGCCGGATGCGCCGAAGGTGGGCATCTCATGGTCGGGGGAGCCCCGCCCGTGGATGCCGGACTCGTTCGGCGCGTTCAGCCGCCGCTGGCTCGACGCGCGCCTGTGCGAGCCGCTTTTCGCCACGCCCGGCGTAACGTTCGTGAGCCTGCAAAAAGGGCCGACGGCGCGCGCCCAGCTTGCCGCGCTGCCCGGCCGGCTGCGCCCGCTCGACCTGATGAACGACGTCGCCGATTTCGCCGATACGGCCGCGATCATCGCGTCACTGGACCTCGTGATTTCCGTGGATACGGCGGTCGCGCATCTGGCCGGCGCGCTAGGCAAGCCGGTGTGGATACTGCTCAACGCGAACGCCTGCTGGCGCTGGCTGGAGGACCGCGACGACTCGCCGTGGTACCCGAGCGCGCGGCTTTTCCGCCAGCGCGCGCCGGGTCAGTGGATCGAGGTGATCGAGCGCGTCGTCGATGCGCTGACCGACTGGCGTCGCTCGAAAGACGTCACGCCTCGCTCTCCATGATCCGGTCGATCCACCGCGCGTTCTCGCCCGCCGATCCGATGCCCGCGTGCTTCGCCATCGGCACGAAGAAATGCGTGGCGATCGGCAGCTTCGACGTTTCGAGCCAGTTCGTCAGATGCGCTTCCAGCCGCCGCGCGGGCGCCCGCAGTTCTTCGCGCAGCACCGGCGGCAGTTTCTCGAAGTGGCGCATGTCCGTCTGATACGGCTCGGGCGCGACGCACAGCGCGTTCGGGCGGCCCTCGACATCGGCGGGAAGGCGCTCCAGCGCCTGATGCAACAGCGCGACGCCGAGCCCTTCGCCGCGCCAGGGCTTACGCACTTCCCACTTGCTGATGTAGATCACGCGGTGCGTGCTGAAGATTTCGCAGAGCCGTTCGTGGCCGAGCGCCTCCGTCGATGCAAGCGCGAGCGAGAGCATTTCGCCCGAATAGGTGTCGAGCGTGTAGACGAGGTCGGCGCTCTTCGTGAGCGGCGGCACCTTGACGAGCTTCAGTTCGACCGCCGCCGCGACGATATCGCTGCCCGCTTCGTGAAAGACGGCGAACGCGGTGCCGAGCCGCTCGTCGTCCACTTGCGGATATTCGTGGCGATACGTCATCGTGAAGAGCAGCGGGCCGATTTTCTCGCGATACGCGAGCGGCCGGTCCACGTCGTAGTCGTCCGTGCCTTGCAAGCCGTACGGGTCGTAGTCGCGCTTTTCGCGGCGCTCGCCGCTTTCCACCGACGACGCGAGCGCGGCAAGCGGCCGGCGCGATTCCGGCACGAGGTCTTCCGGCAGCCCTTCCCACGACAGACGCAGGAACTCGCGTCCGCCACGGTAATGCGCCTCGAACAGCGACGCGACCGGCTGGCTCGCGACCGGATCGAGGATGCGCTGGGCGCATTCGAGCGCGCGATCGAGCAGTTGATCGGCTTCGGCGGGATCGGGCGCGAGCGGCGGTTCGTCGGCTTGCGGCGTGGCGGGCAAGCCTTGCGCGACGCGCGCCTTGTGCGCCAGCTCGAGCCACTCGTCGGCAGCGCGCTCGGCGATGAAGCCCGCCGCGATTCGGTAACCCGTCAGCACGACCGACTGGCCGGTATCGCCGAGCGGGAACACGTACTCGTCCGACATCGCTTCGTCCACAGTGACGGAGACGAAGGTCTCGCGCGGCAGCGGCGCGTTGGCCGCCGGGTCGAAACGGGCGTGGGACAGGACATGCGCGGCGAGGTCGGACGCGGCGGGACCGAATTCCGAACCTGGCCCGGGAAGCAGCTTCAAAAGAGGTAAGGCGATGGGGTTGCCGATGGTGCCCGAGGTGCTCATGAGTGCCGTCTCCGATCGTGAACGGCTATCGTAACAAACCGTGCCACTTCACGAGAGCGGGCGCAGGACGTGCTTCTCGCTCGACACTTCGACCCGGTGGTGGAGAAACGCCATGATCAGCGAGATTCACGAAGGCGGTTGCGCGTGCGGCGCGTTTCGCTTTCGCGCGAAGGGCACGCCGCGGCGCGTCGCGCTGTGTCACTGCATGACCTGCCGGCGCGTGCACGGCTCGGCGTTCGGCGCCTACGCGATCTTTCCTCGCGATCAAGTGGAAATGAGCGGCGCGCTCAAAACGTGGGAAAGCTCGGAAGACGGGCGGCGGCATTTTTGTCCGGTGTGCGGATCGGTGGCGTATATGGAATTCGTGAGCCGCCCGGAAGTGGATCTGCCGCTCGGCGCTTTCGATGAAACCGGCCTCTTCGAGCCGACCTACGAGCTTTGGTGCTTGCACCGCGAGCCGTGGCTGCCGACTGGCGCGCGCCCGGAATATGCCGAGGAACGGACGGCATGATCGCGCGCCGCCGCTGCTTGCGTCCCGAAAGGTGAGCGCCATGCCGGGGCGCGAGGGACACATTCGCATCGGCATTTCGGGCTGGCGTTATGCCGGCTGGCGCGGCGTGTTCTACCCGAAGAAGCTCGCGCAGGCGCGCGAACTCGAATTTGCGTCGCGCGCGGTGCAGACGGTCGAGATCAACGGATCGCACTATTCGCTGCAAAGTCTCTCCAGCTGGCGCGCCTGGCACGAGGCCACCCCGGACGGCTTCGTTTTCAGCGTGAAAGGGCCTCGCTATCTGACCCACATGCTGCGTTTTCGCGATGAAACGGCCATTCCGGCCATCGCCAATTTCTTCGCTTCGGGCGTGCTCGCGCTCGACGAGAAACTCGGGCCTTTCCTGTGGCAGTTTCCGCCGAACTTCAGTTTCAAGCCCGAATCGTTCGAACGGTTTCTCGAACTCTTGCCGAAGGACACGCAAGCCGCCGCCGCGCTCGCCCAGCAGCACGACACGCGCGTGAAAGAGCCGTGGTTCGAGGCGCGGCGCAAGCGGGCGCTGCGCCATGCCATCGAAATCCGCCATCCGAGTTTCTGCACCGATGCCTTCGTGCGGCTCCTGCGCAAGCACGGCGCGGCGCTCGTCGTATCGGACTCGGTGGCCGACTGGCCGTATGCCGAAGACCTCACGTCCGACTTCATGTATCTGCGGCTGCACGGCACGGAAACGCTGTACGGCGGCGCGTATTCCGACGAAGCCCTCGACGGCTGGACGCGGCGCATTCAGCGATGGGCGGCGGGCGGGCAGGTCGAGGACGCGCGGCTTATCTCGACGGCGGCGGCGCGCCGCCGCGCATCGCGCGACGTGTACTGCTACTTCGACAACGACCAGAAAGTGCAGGCGCCTTTCGATGCCCGCCGCCTGATGGAACGTCTTGGCGTGAAGCCGGAAAGCGGCGGCTGAAACGCGTCGCGAACGCCGGCCGCATCGAGCTATTTCGTGTCCGAATCGAACGGGACACGGATTGTCCCGCCGGAACTGCATTCTTCATTCAACGGTCCGACCCATTGCATCGATTGCATTCGCGTCAGGAAAATAAGACGATAAGCGGCGTGCTTCGCGCGAGAGAAAAAGCGGTTGAAAAAGCGATGAGCGAAGCACGCGCGCCGGATGCGCGGCAAGCGGCAGGATCGAGAACCTTTGACCTTCAAAGCCTACGAGGAGCATCGATACCATGGCGAAGCAACCGGTTAGCGGCAGCGAGAAAACCCATCCCGAGGGCGCGAAGTGCGTCGGCGCGTGCGACCTCGGCGAGCAGATCGAAGTCATCGTCATGCTGCGGCGCAAGGACGAAGCGGGCTTTCGCCAGATGATGGCGCGCATCGACGCGGGCGATGCCCCCGCGCAGTCCGTCACGCGAGACGAATTCGACAAGCGCTTCGGCGCATCCGAGCACGATGTCGAGAAAATCAAGAAGTTCGCGGCAGACAACGGTCTGACCGTCGTGCGGGCCGAGCCGAGCACGCGCAGCGTGGTGCTCAAGGGCAGCATCGAGCAGTTCCAGAAGGCGTTCGACGTGAAGCTCGAACGCTTCCAGCATCACAACATCGGCGAGTATCGCGGGCGCAGCGGCCCGGTGAACGTGCCGGACGATATCCACGACGCAGTAACCGCCGTGCTCGGCCTCGACAGCCGGCCGCAGGCGCGCCCGCATTTCCGCTTCCGCCCGCCGTTCAAGCCGGCGCGCGGCGTCACGCCGGCATCGTTTTCGCCCGTCGATCTCGCCGCTCTCTACGACTTCCCCGATGGCGACGGCGCGGGCCAGTGCATTGCGATCATCGAACTCGGCGGCGGCTATCGCGACACGGATCTTTCGGCGTACTTCTCGAAGCTCGGCGTGAAGTCGCCGAAAGTCGTGTCGGTGAGCGTGGACAACGCGAAGAACGCGCCGACCGGCAATCCGAACGGGCCGGACGGCGAAGTGACGCTCGATATCGAGATCGCGGGAGCCATCGCGCCGGGCGCGCGCATCGCGGTGTACTTCGCGCCGAACAGCGACGCCGGTTTCGTCGATGCCGTCAATCGCGCGATCCACGACAACACGAACAAGCCGTCCGTCGTGTCGATCAGCTGGGGCGGGCCGGAGACGAACTGGACCTCGCAGTCCATCAACGCGTTCAACGACGTGCTGCAAAGCGCCGCCGCGCTCGGCGTGACTGTGTGCGCGGCAGCGGGCGACAGCGGTTCGTCGGACGGCGTGGGCGACGGCTCGAATCACGTCGATTTCCCGGCGTCGAGCCCGTATGTGCTCGGCTGCGGCGGCACGAGCCTCGCGGCGTCGGCGCAGTCCATCACGCATGAAGTGGTGTGGAACGACGGCGATCAGGGCGGCTCGGGCGGCGGCGGCGTCAGCGCGGTTTTCGCGCTGCCCGCGTGGCAGAAGGGCCTGAGCGTCGCGCACACGGGCGGCAAGCACACGCCGCTCTCGAAGCGCGGCGTGCCCGACGTGGCCGGCGACGCATCGCCGCAAACCGGCTACGAAGTCTTGATCGACGGCGAGGAAACCGTCGTCGGGGGCACGAGCGCCGTCGCGCCGCTGTGGGCCGCGCTGATCGCGCGAATCAACGCGATCAACGGCGCGCCGAGCGGCTTCGTCAATCCGAAGCTGTACAAGGCGAAGACCGCGTTTCGCGATATCACGCAGGGCAACAACGGCAGCTTTGCGGCATCGGCGGGATGGGATGCGTGCACGGGCCTCGGCAGCCCCGACGGCGGCAAGATCGCCGCCGCGCTCACGCCCGCGAGCGGTCAGGCACAGCAGTCGAGCAAGAGTTGAGGGACAACAGTGAACAACAACCACGACGACGATTCTGGAGCGACCACGATGAACTCCGATCCACTGACAACGAAGACGATTCACGGCCACACCGGCACGGGCGTCGCGCCCGATGCGGGCGCCATCGCGCCCCGGCCGGACGAGGCGAGCGAGCCCGCGGCGCAGGAGCACGCGGCGAAGGCACCCGCCAAAGCGCCCGCCAAAGCACCCGCCAAGAGCGCGGGCAAGAAGGACCAGCCGTATTTCGATCCGGTCGCCTACGGCAACGGCCCCGACGATTCGGTGGAAGCCACCGAAGCCGACGAGAACGCGGCGATCACGCATCACACGGCGACCATCGGCGGCGAGAAGATCGCGTACACCGCGACCGTCGGCCATCTCGTGACCGTGGACCCGAGCAGCTCGAAGCCGGACGCGAAGATGTTCTACGTCGCGTTCACGAAAGACGGCGCGAAGGAGGAAGAACGCCCGCTCACGTTCTTCTATAACGGCGGGCCGGGCTCGTCGTCGGTATTCGTGCTGCTCGGCTCGTTCGGGCCGCGCCGCATCAAGACGGCCATGCCGAGCTTCACGCCGCCCGCGCCGTACGAGATGGAGGACAACCCGGACAGCCTGCTCGACAAGAGCGACCTGATCTTCATCAACCCGGTCGGCACTGGCTATTCGGCGGCGATCGCGCCGAACAAGAACCGCGACTTCTGGGGCGTCGATCAGGACGCCGATTCGATCAAGCAGTTCATCAAGCGTTATCTGACGAAGAACAACCGCTGGAATTCGCCGAAGTTTCTGTTCGGCGAATCGTACGGCACGGCGCGCAGTTGCGTGCTCGCTTACCGGCTGCACGAAGACGGCGTCGATCTGAACGGCATTACGCTGCAATCGTCGATTCTCGACTATCGGCAAGCGGGCAATCCGGTGGGCGCGCTGCCGACCGCCGCCGCCGATGCCTGGTATCACAAGAAGCTCGGCGTGCATCCGACACCGACGAACCTGCTCAACTTCATGGAGGAAGTCGCGGAATTCGCGCGCACCGACTACCTGAACGCGCTGCGCAAGTTCCCGCAGACGGACGACGAAGTAGTCGAAAAGCTCGCGGAATACACGGGCATCGACAAGGTGACGCTGCTCGCGTGGAGCCTCGATATCGCCGCTTACGACAGCCGCGGCAACTCGCTGTTCCTGACGACGCTGCTCAAGTCGAAAGGCGAATCGCTCGGCTCTTACGATGGCCGCGTGACGGCGGTATCGACGGGCATCGCGGGCAAGATCGATCCGAACAGCGGCGGCAACGACCCGACGATGACGGCGGTGAGCGGCGTGTACACGGCGATGTGGAACAGTTACCTGAACGAACAGTTGAAGTTCACGTCCACGTCTTCGTTCACGGACCTCAACGATCAGGCGTTCATCAACTGGGACTTTAAGCACACCGATCCGACCGGCGAGGAAAAGGGCGTCGATGCGAAGGGCAACGTCGTGCTGTACACGGCGGGCGATCTGGCAGCGGTGATGGCGCTGAACGTGGATCTGAAGGTGCTGGCCGCGAACGGCATGTACGACTTCGTGACGCCGTTCTACCAGACCATCCTCGATCTTCAGCAGATGCCGCTCATCGACAAGACCGTGCGGCAGAACCTCTCGGCGACGTTCTATCCGTCGGGGCACATGGTCTATCTGGACGGCGGTTCGCGCACGCAGCTTAAGGCGGATCTCGCGAAGATGTATAGCGAAGCGACGTCGAACCATGCGGCGATGAGCCGGATCATCGCGCTGCAGAAGGTCACGGCGGACAAGGCGGGCAAGGCGCTTTCGCCGGAGAACGCGCAGTAAGGCGGCGCGTGCCGTTTCGGGTATCGCAACGGCACGCGCGAACGTATCAAAGGCTCGTTAGCTGTCCGATTGGCGCGTCCTGCGCTTTCTGACACACTAGCTGCACCGCTCGGATTGGGGGTGCAGCGTGTCTCATTCTTCGAGGCCGCAACGCGCGTTGCGCTTTCTGCTCGCTGTCGCATGGCTCCTCGCGGCGCTGACGGCGGGCGCTTCCCATGCGGCCGCGCGGCTCGTGGTCGGCGCGGTGCCGGGCATGGTTCCTCCGCTCGATGTCGCCGCAGGCCCGGACGCGAACGCCGCGCCGCGCGGCGTCTCCGTCGAGTTCGCGCAGGCGGTGGCCGAATCGCTCGGCATGACGCCGCAATGGCGGCGCTATCCTAATCGCGCCGCGCTCATCGAGGCGCTCTCACGCGGCGAAATCGACATGGCCACCGGCGCGACCGGCGACGATCCCGGCGGCCCGCTGCTGCTTTCGCGGCCTTATCTGCCGATCAAGACGGTGATCGTCGAGCCGCTCGCTAAGCACGCGGCCACGCATCGCATGGCGTACGTGGAGACGCAGACATCGCCCGCGCGGCTTGCGGCCGCGTATCCGTCGATGACGCCCGCCGCTTACCCCGACACCGTTTCGGCATTGCTCGCGGTTTCGCTCGGTCAGGCCGATGCGTTCGCCGGCGATGTGACCGCCGCCGCGTACTGCATCGGGCACCTCGATTTGCCCGGTCTGGCGGTCACGGGCTTCGCGCCCTTCGACGAGGGCGGCTACAGCTTCGCGTTCGCGGCGGGCCGGCCGGACGCGCACGCGCTGGCGCAGCGCGTCGATGCCGCGCTGGCGCGCCTGCCGCCGCGCTTCATGATCGTGGCCCGCGCTCGTTGGGAAGTCGCGATGACCGCAGTATCGGCAGAGGGCACGCTTGTACTTACGCCCGAGCAGAAGGCGTGGATCGCGGCGCATCCGGTCGTCTATTACTCGATGCTGTCGCACGCGCCGCCGCTCATGTTCCGCGACGCGCGCGGTCAGCCCGCCGGTCTCGCGCCGGACCTGCTCGCGGCGGTTTCCCACATGACCGGGCTGCGCTTCGAGGGACGCCTGCGCCGCGATATCACGCGGATCGAGCGCGACGTGAAGACCGGCGAATCGGCATTCCTGCCGATCGGCGTGCCGCGCGATCCCGACGATCCGGACTTCGTCGCGTCCGTGCCGTTCGGCGAAGGGCTTGTCGCCATCGTCACGCGCGCGGGCGCGCCGCCGCTCGCGGATGCCGCCGCGCTCGCCGGCAAGCGCGTCGCGCTGCCCGCAGGCTTTCCCGTGCCGCCGACGCTGACCGACAAGGCGCCGACGGCGCGCATCGTCGAAGTCGCTCCGATAGAAGGCCAGCTCGCTGCTGTCGCGAACGGCCGCGCCGACGCGACGCTGCTCGACATGAAGCTCGCCAATTACGCGGTCGGCAATCCGTATCGCGGCAGGCTCGCGATCAGCGGCGTGCTGTCGTCGAAGCCGTCGCCGCACGTGTTTCTCGTCGCGCGCAATCAGCCGGTGTTGCTCGACATTCTGAATCGCGCGATCACGGCGTTGCCGCCCCATGAACTCGAAGCCATTCGTGCTCGCTGGCAACTTACTGAGCATCCCGAAACGTTGTGGGAGCAAAGGCGTCCGCGCGTGGAGCTGGGCGCGGCGCTCGGCGGGGCACTTCTGCTCGTGCTCGCCGGATGGGCGGTGTCGCTACGCGCGCAGATCGTGCGACGCATCGCCGCCGAGAACGCGATGCGCGCCGCGAAAGAGGAAGCGGAGACTGCGAACCGCGCGAAGTCCACCTTTCTCGCGACGATGAGCCACGAAATCCGCACGCCGATGAACGCGGTGCTCGGCCTGCTCGAACTGGAACTGCGCGCGCCCGGCAACCGTGAGGCAACGGAGCGGTCGCTGCGCACGGCGCATCACGCGGCGCGCGATCTGCTCGGCATGATCGACGATCTGCTCGACGTCGCGAAGATCGAAGCCGAGCGGCTGGTGCTGGCGCCGTCGCCGGTCGAGCTGTTTGCGTGGATCGCGAGCGTCGCGGCCATCTACGAGCCGGCGGCGCGGGCGAAGGGCATCGCGCTCGTCGTCGAGCGGCAGGGTGAACGCGACGGTCCGGCGTGGATCGTGGCCGACGCGCAGCGGCTGCGGCAGATCGTCGGCAATCTGCTGTCCAACGCGATCAAGTTTACCGATGCCGGCACGGTCACGCTGTCCTGCGATGTCGCGCCGCCGCGCGACGGCAAGCGCGCGGTCACGCTGGTCGTGTCGGACACGGGCGTCGGCATTGCGCCGGAGCGGCAGGCGTCGCTCTTCAGGCCGTTCGTGCAGGCCCACGATGGCAGCGCGCGGAGCTTCGGCGGCACCGGGCTCGGGCTCACCATCTGCAAGCGGCTCGTGTCGATGATGGGCGGCAGCATCGCGTTTGCCAGCGCGCCCGGACAGGGAACCCGCTTCACGGTGCGCGCCGCGTTTCGCGAAGCGCAGGAGACGGCGCAACCACAGCCTTCCGAAACGCGCGATGCGGCGCCCGAGGTCGCGCGCGCGCTCAGGGGCTTGCGCGTGCTCGTCGTGGACGACCATCCGGCAAACCGCATGGTGCTCGACGGACAGATCCGGCTGCTCGGCGGCTCGACCGAACTCGCGGTGGACGGCCGCAGCGCGTTTGCGCACTGGCGCGACCATCCGGGCGCGTTCGACGTGATTCTCACCGACTGCTCGATGCCCGAGATGAGCGGCGAGGAACTGGCCGAAGCCATCCGCGCCGACGAGGCGACGCACGCGTTCGGCGCACACGCGACGCCGATTGTCGGACTGACGGCGAATGCGCAGCCCGAGGCGGCGCGGCGGGCGGTGGCGGCGGGCATGACGATGTGCCTCGTGAAGCCGATCGGGCTGAATGCGCTGCGCGATGCGCTGGCGGCTGCGACGGCCGGGAAGCATGCGACGGCGGTCGCGGGGAGCACGGACGAGCGGGAAGCTGGATTCGGGCAGGCGGGACTTATCGCTGAAAGCGAGCGAGTTGGAGTCAGGCCGACGGCGCCTGCGATGTTCGAGCCCACGCAAGCCACGACAACGCAGCCGACGCCCCCACAACCGACCCGCGATGCCGCACGCAATACCGACACCACGCCGCCTTTCGACTCCGCCACGCTCGCCACTTTCGGCGATCAGGCCGCGACGCTTCTCGAAACGCTCCGATCGGCCAACGCGCACGATCTCGAAGAGGCCCATGCGGCGAGGAACGCGTGCGATCACGAACGCTTGCGCGAGATCGCGCATCGGATGAAGGGCGCGGCGGCGGTCATCGGCGCGGCGCCGTTCAAAGAGACGTGCGTCGCCCTTCAGCGCGACTGCGATCGCGCCATCGACGACGACCGCAACGGCGAAGACGATGCCTCGATTGACGCATCGTTCGCCGCCTTCGAGCATGCCGCGCTGACACTCGATGCCGCGCTCGACGCCGCCGTCGCGCGGCCTTCGGTGTGACGACGCGCTTGCGCGTCGCCTCTCGATCGTAGGTTCGCGATCGTGTGTTCTAATTGAACCTCCGTTCATCTCGAATTAGCGGCCATGCGTTGGCCGCGCGATCAGCTTGCGCCAACGAGGCATGAATCGAAGGGATACATACGCAACCCGTCGTCGTTCGCTGGGCGTCGTCCGAGCGGCGGCCTTCGTGCTTCTCGCGTGCATCGCGACGGCGGCGACGCTTCGCACCGATGCGGCGCGCGCGCAGCAGCCGGACTGGCTCGACCCGCACGTCACGCAGGCCACCATCGTCGATACCATCTGCGTGCCCGGTTACGTCGATCGCGTGCTGCCGTCCTTCGAGACGCAGATGCGCCAGAAGGAGCGGCTCTTGCAGCAGCGCAGCATCGATGCTTCGTTCGCGTCGGAATATGCGCTGGATCACCGGATGCCGGTGCTGCTCGGCGGCTCCCCGAATTCGCCCGCCAACCTGGATGTGCGCCGCTGGGAGGGGCGCAGTGGGCAGCGTCGCAAGGAGCGGCTCGCGGTTTTTCTCAAGCGTTGCGTGTGTACCGGCGACATGACGCTCAAGGCGGCGCAGTCGGCTATGGCGGGGGACTGGGCGACTCTCTTTCCTAATCTTTCTAGTATGTCTTGTCAGGGGTTTTGAGGAGGTAGTGGGAAGGTGGAACTCCGAACGCCGAACGCAAACGCAGAACGCAGAATGCAATCCGCAAAACGCAAAACGCAAAACGCAAAACGCAAAACGCAAAACGCAAAACGCAAAACGCAAAACGCAAAACGCAGAGCGCCGACGCCTAATGCCTAATGCCTAATGCCTAATGCCTAATGCCTAATGCCTAATGCCTAATGCCTAATGCCTAATGCCGAACGCCGAACGCCGAACACCGAACACCGAACAACAATCGCCAAACGCAAAGCGCAGAGCGGCAAACGCCGAATGCCGAACGCCGAACGCCAACGCCAGACGCCGAACGCCAGACGCCACACGCCAGACGCCACACGCCACACGCCACACGCCAGACGCCACACGCCAGACGCCACACGCCACACGCCACACGCCAGACGCCACACGCCAGACGCCACACGCCACACGCCACACGCCAGACGCCACACGCCACACGCAGAACGCAGAACGCAGAACGCAGAACGCAGAACGCAGAACGCAGAACGCAGAACGCTAAAACGCAGAACGCAGAACGAAACGCAAAACGCAGAACGCAGCACCCAGAACGCAGAACGCAAAAAGCAAAAAGCAAAACGCAAGACGCGAATCCGCGCGTGCGGGCGCGCGGCGCGGGGGTAACTAACCGCGAGCGCGACACTCACGGCCAGCTGCTAACCGAGAACCGAGAACCGAGAACCGAGAACCGAGAACCGAGAACCGAGAACCGAGAACCGAGAACCGAGAACCGAGAACCGCGCACACTGCCACACTCGCACTCTGCAATCGCGCATTCCTTCAATCGCGCCACTACCGCCGGAACAGACCTTGCTCTTGCCATGTCGGCGAATTCAACATCACAGCCAAGCCGGTGCCCTACCAAATACCGGCTCTTTCGTCGATGCGCGCATTCGTTGCAGGGGACGGTCCAGCGAACCGTCCGTAGTCGGAGCTTAAGCGGACCATTCAATGCAGGACGAAGAAAACAACGAGACGCCGATGGGCGCACGAATCACCGGGGTAGCGGCGTTGGTCGCATTGTTAGCCTGCATGCCGCAAGCTCGCGCAGAACCGGCGTCTTCAGCGACGATCGTGCAAGGGCGTGCCTCGCCTGCGCCGGTGCCGCCCGCGCCGCCTCTTCTGCGCGGCGCCAGCGCGCCACGGGCGGCGAGTGCGCCGCCCCGCGCGTTGCCTGCGATGCCGGTGCCAGTGACACCACAAGAAGCATCCGCGGCGTCAGCCGCAAGCGGAGCATCGGCAGCAAGCGGAGCATCTGCGGCAAGCGGAGCATCATCAGCCGAAGCAGCATCCGCCGCCGAGGCCGCATCCGAAGCCGCCGCGCCCGAGGTCCCGCTTCCGCCCGAGCCGCCCGAGCCGAACGTCGCGCAGCGCACCGGCCTGCCGGCGACGGGCGCCTACGCGATGCGTCAGACGTTCGCGAAAGAAGTCGATCGCCGACTGAACGTGCCGCTCGCCGCACAACAGGCCTATGCCCGCCTGCTGCAAAACGCGCTCGACGAACACGGCCACGGCGATCTCGCGAACGAGTTCGTCGTGCTCGTCGATCGCAGCGAGAACGTGCAGGCGATCTTCGTCTACTTTCGCGCGAAGCCGGGCGATGCGTGGTCGGTGATCGGCGCATCGCCTGTATCCACCGGACGGCCCGGCACATACGACCACTTCCTGACGCCGCTCGGCGTGTTCCAGCACGTGCCGGGCAACATGGACTTTCGCGCGGAGGGCACGGAAAACGAATTCAAAATTCGCGGCTACGGAGCGCGCGACATGCGCATCTACGACTTCGGCTGGGCCGACGGCGAACGCGGCTGGGGCAAAGGCGGCGTCTCGCCGATGCGCTTCCAGATGCACGCCACCGATCCCGAAAAGCTCGAGCCGCTACTTGGCATGCGGCATTCAAAAGGCTGCGTGCGCATTCCGTCGACGCTCAACACGTTCTTCGATCACCACGGCATTCTCGATGCGCAGTACGAAGCGCGCGCGGCCGAAGGCGAATCCATGTGGGTGTTGAAGCCCACGCGGCAGACGACGCCGTGGGCGGGGCATTACCTCGTCGTCGTCGATAGCGGCGCGAAGGCGCGGCCCGCGTGGGCGCCGGGACCGGGCAAGGCGGCGCGGGCGCGCACACCCGTGGGCGCGAATTCCGTCGACTGAACGCGGCGAACGCTATTTCGACCGCGCGAGCACCACGCCCGCCAACGCCACGGCGAAGCCTGCCAATTGCAGCGCGCCGAGCGTCTCGCCGAACGCGAGATAGCTCATCAGCGCGGCGAGCGGCGGCGCGAGAAAGAGCAGGGCCGTCGCGCGCGACGCATCGCCGCGCCGGACCATCCACACGAGCAGCGTCGTCGCGACGCCCGAGAGCATGAGCACGCCCCACGCGATGCACGCCCACGTCGTCATCGTCGGAATGAAGCGGTGTTCGCCGAGTGACAGCGCAAGCACCGCCGCGACGATGGCCGCGCCCGCGTTTTGCAGCGCGCTCGCGCTACGGATATCGGCGCTCGCAAGCGATGTCTTCTGATACAGCGTGCCCGCGGTGATCGCGAAAACAGAGACCACCGCGACCGTCACGACGAGCCATTGCGGCGCGGGGTTCGCGGTATGGACCGCCGGCGCGCCGCTTTGCGCGAGCTTCGGCGCGAGAACCAGCGCGACGCCCGCGAGACCCACGAGCAGCCCGCTCCACGATCGCGCTGAAAGCCGCTCGCCGAACACACGCGCCGCGATGGCCGCCGTCAGAAGCGGCTGAAGCGCGCCCAGCAACGCCATCACGCCGACGCCCAGACCTTGCGCCACCGCCCAGTAGCCCGCGCCGAGATACACGCCTTGCAGCAGCGCGCCCGCGAAGAGATGCCGCGCGGCATCGCGTGCATTCGGCCATGCCACGCGGGCAGCGAGCGCCAGCACGACGAACAGCAGCGCCGTGCCGCAGAAGCGCGCGAGCAGATACAGATTCGGGTCGACGTAAGGCGTGATCGCCCGCGCGACGATGAAGCCCGTCGACCATAGAAACACGAATACGGGCGCGATGAGCAAGGAGAGCATGAGCGAATGTGGCAGAACAAAAAGGCAGACCAAAAAGGCAGACCAAAAAGGCAGCAGTATCGACGTAATTGCGCGTGTCGTCTTGTTCAACCGTGCACTGCCGAAGGCGCACATGACAGCGCCGCCCAGTCACGCCGATGTCACAGAGCTCTGCAATGCTTCGCCTCTACCGTCCTTTGTCATCCAGCCACGAGACCCTACATGACCCGCGATTCATCCTTCGCGCGCCGGCTGCTGCCCGGCGCGTGCGCATCGATTGCACTGGCTGCACTGGCTTCTTTCGCGGCGACGCCCGCGCTGGCCGCCGACGCAGTGGTTTTGTACACCGCCGACGGCCTCGAAAATCTTTATAAGGACGTGCTGCCCGCCTTCGAAAAGAAAGAACGCGTGAAGGTGAATATCGTGACGGCGGGAAGCGGCGAAGTGGTGAACCGCGCGACCGTCGAGAAGGACTCGCCGAAGGCCGATGTCATCGTCACGCTGCCGCCGTTCATCCAGCAGGCTGCGCAAAGCGGGCTGCTGCAAAACTATCAGAGCGTGAACTACAAGAACGTGCCCGCCATCGCGAAGGCGCCGGATGGCGCGTGGGCCACGTTCGTGAACAACTACTTCTCGTTCGCGATCAATCCGGAAGTCACGAAGACCGCGCCGAAGACGTTCGCGGACCTTCTGCATCCGAACTACGCGGGCAAGGTGGCGTATTCGAATCCGGCCACCGCCGGCGACGGCATGGCGGTCATCATCCTGACCTCCGCGCTGATGGGCGAGGACAAGGCGTTCGACTACCTGAAGTCGCTCGAACAAAGCGCCAAGTTCCACACGAAGGGCACGGGCTATCTCGACGTGCTGCTCTCGCGTAACGAAATCGCGTTCGCGAACGGCGACCTGCAAATGGATCTCGACGATGCCGCGAACGGCGGTTTGTCGATCAAGCCGCTCTTTCTGTCGCACGCCGCGGGCGAAGCGCCGACCACGTTCCAGCTTCCGTACGCCATCGGTCTCATCAAGGGCGGGCCGAATCAGGCGGAAGGCAAGAAGCTGATCGACTATCTGATGTCGGCCGACGTGCAGGCGAAAGTGCCGGACATCTACGGCATCCCGGCGCGCACCGACGTGCCGCTCGCGGGCAAGAACGGCGACACGGTCAAGCAGGCTATCTCCGGCGTCAAGCTGATTCCGGTGGACTGGAATCAAGTGATGCAGAAGAAGGCCGGCTGGACCGACCGATGGAAGAACGAAGTCATCGGCAATTCGGGCAAGCAGACCGAAGTCGTGAAGCCGAAGTCGTGAGCACGATTGCACTGTCGCCGGCCGCGCGCGAGGAACGCTCGCTCGCCGCGACATCCGGCGTGCGCATCGAGCGCCTGACCGTGCGCTTCGGCGCGCGCACGGTGCTCGACGACCTCACGCTCAACATCGAGCGCGGCGAGTTCCTGACCGTGCTCGGCCGAAGCGGATGCGGCAAGACCACGCTCCTGCGCTTCATCGCGGGATTCGTCAACGCGGACGCGCTCGCGGGCACGCTCAGCATCGCCGGGCGCGACCTGACGCACGTGGCCGCGCATCGTCGCAATCTCGGCCTGCTGTTTCAGAACTACGCGCTCTTCCCGCATCTGTCCGTGTTCGATAACGTCGCCTTTGGGTTGCGCGCGCGCAAGCTGAAAGCGGCGGAAATCGCGCGGCGCGTCGCCGATGCGCTCAAGCTCGTGCAACTCGCCGATGCTGGGCACGTGATGCCCGCGCAGCTTTCCGGCGGCATGCAGCAGCGCGTGGCGCTGGCGCGCGCGCTCGTCATCGAGCCGGACGTGCTCTTGCTCGACGAACCGCTCTCCGCGCTCGACGCGAATCTGCGCGCGTCCGTGCGCAGCGAACTGAAGGCGCTGCACGAGCGTCTGCCGAACCTGACTATCGTCTGCGTGACGCACGATCAGGACGACGCCCTCGTGCTGTCCGATCGCACGCTTCTGATGCGCGATGGCCGCATCGCGCAACTCGGCTCGCCGCGTGAGCTGTACGACGCGCCCAACGACGGCTTCGTCGCGCGCTATCTCGGCGCGGCGAATCTGCTGCCGCCGCGCGTGGTGTATCCGGTCGGCGATGCGCGTCACGACGAGCGCGAGCGTCTTGCGTGCATCCGTCCCGAGCGTTTCGCGATTGCGCCGCTCGGCGAAGGCCCGCTGCACGGCACGATTGCATCGGTGGACTGGTACGGCGCGGCGCTGTCCATTGCCGTCGCGCTCGATGCGCTGCCCGGCGAGCCCGTCCTCGTCACGATGCAGCGCGGCCACGCGCGCATGCCCGAAAAGGGCTCGCGCGTTTCTCTTCGATTCGAGGCTGACGATGTCGTCCTTGTTCGTCCCTGACAGCGTCGCGCAACCGGCAGCGAACGCTGGCGACTTCGCCGCGCATCGGGCGGCGGCGCAGCGTCGCGAGAAGCGCGCGCAGTGGCAGTTGCTTTTCATCCTTGTGTTCGTGCTCGGGCCGCTCGTCGTGTATCCGCTCGCGCGGCTCGTATGGCTGAGTGCAACGGGTCCGCACGGCCTCACCTTCGATGCTTACACCGCGTTCTTCGGCAACCCGGAGACGCGCGGCGTGATCGGCACGACCTTCGGCGTTCTCTTCGCGAGCGCGTCGATTGCCTCGCTGCTCGGCGTCGCGCTGGCTTCGATGCTGTTCTTCCGGCCGTTTCCGGGCGCGAAGCTGCTCACGCGCTTTCTCGAACTCTTCGTCGCGTTCCCGTCGTTTCTCGTCGCGTTCACGCTGATTTTTCTGTACGGATCGCAGGGCGCGGTGAGTATCGGATTGCAGCGCGTGTTCTCGCTGGACGCGCCGCCGCTCGATTTCCTGTTCGGCATCGGCGGCGTGATTCTGGCGGAAGTCGTGTTCTATGCGCCGTTCGTCGTGCGTCCGACGCTCGCTTCCTACGCCACGCTCGACATGCGTCTCGTCGAAGCCGCGAAAAGCCTCGGCGCCGATGGCTGGATGGTCGCGACCAAAGTCGTGCTGCCGATCGCGTGGCCGGGCATCGCGGCGGGGACCATCCTGTGCTTCCTGCTGACCTTGAACGAATTCGGCATTCTGCTCGTGCTCGGCAGCGCGCATCTGATCACCTTGCCAATCGCCATATACAGCGCCGCTACGGTCGATCTCGATCTTCGCGCGGCGGCGGCGGGCTCGGTCGTCATGCTCTTGATGTCGCTCTCGCTCTACGCGCTCTACCGTCGCGTCGATGCGCGCACGAAGAGGCGCTGACATGCAGCTTTCGGCATCCTTCAGACCGGCTTCGCTGCTGCGCGTGATGGCGATGTCTCTCGTCGCGCTCGTGTGCGTCTGGCTTTTCGTGTTGCCGGTGATCGTGGTCGCCCTGTCGAGCGTGGCGTCGCACTGGTCGGGCACGATTCTTCCTGACGGCTTCAGCGCGCGCTGGTTCGCGCGGCTCGGCGCGAGCGAATTCGACGCGCTCACGACGAGCCTGACGACCGGCTTCGCCGTCGCCGTGCTCGGCACAGCCCTCGGCTTGTGGCTCGCGCTGGCGCTCGAAGGGCGCGACCGTCGCGGGCTCGGCGCGCTCGGCGCGCTCGTTGATGCCGTGGCGATGGCGGGCAGCGGCGTGCCGAGCGTCGTGCTGGGGCTCGCGGTCCTGATCGCGTATCACAAGCGGCCGGTCGATTTGTCCGGGTCGGCGGCCATCGTCGTTCTCGTGCAGCTCGCGCTCGTGCTGCCGTTCTGCTACCGCTGCGCCGCCGCCGCGCTGCGCCCGGAACTGACCACGTTGCGCGAAGCCGCCGCGAGTCTCGGCGCGCCGCCGCGCATGGTGTTCTCGCGCGTGGTGTTGCCGCAACTGCTGCCGGCCGTGCGCGCGAGCCTCGCGCTCGGCTTCGCGCTGTCGCTCGGCGAACTCGGCGCGACGCTCACCGTGTATCCGCCGGGCTTCGCGACCGTGCCTATCGTCGTGGTCGGGCAGGTCAATCGCGGCTACTATCTGCCCGCGTCGGCGCTTTCTTTCATTCTGCTGGCCGTTTCGCTGGCTGCGCTCTTCGTGATCGCGGGCCGCGCGCCGCGTCGTGAAAGCTAGATAGTTCGACGTCCGAAATAAAATTTACCGGGTTTTCTCGCCACACAGGCAGGAACCTTCGCGCGGCTCGTCATACCAAAAAAAATAAAACTGGCGTAACCTGCCTTTTTCGGGCGACCGCGTCCGCGCGCCTGTGCGCGAAATCAGTCGGTCATGCGAAATCCGGCCGAACTCGCGGCGCCCGTCGCTGTCGTTGCATAAGTTGAAAACACCGGAGGTTTCGATGACATCCGTCGACCTGGAATTCGACCAGCTCAATAGCACCGTCGAGGCGCTGCGGCGCTCCATCTCGAACCGCCTGATGTACGGCGTAGGCAAGGACGCGGCGACCGCGCAGCCGCGCGACTGGCTGCATGCGGCGGAACTCGCCGTGCGCGACCGGCTCGTCGCCCGCTGGATGCGCACGACGCGCCAGCAATACGAGCAGGACGTGAAGCGCGTCTATTACCTGTCGATGGAGTTTCTCATCGGCCGCACCTTCACCAACGCGCTGCTCGCGCTCGGCATTCACGACGAAGTGCGCGACGCGCTCGCGAGTCTCGGCGTCGATCTGGCCACGCTGGAGGATCTCGAACCCGACGCGGCGCTCGGCAACGGCGGTCTCGGGCGGCTCGCGGCCTGCTTTCTGGATTCGATGGCGACGGTCGGCGTGCCGGGCTTCGGCTACGGCATCCGCTACGAATACGGCATGTTCCGGCAGACGATCGTGGACGGCAATCAGGTCGAAATGCCCGATTACTGGCTGCGCGCGGGCAATCCGTGGGAATTTCCGCGGCCGGAAGTGGTGTACACCGTGCATTTCGGCGGGCGGACGGTGCAGCACGACGACCGCATCGACTGGATCGACACCGAGCACGTCAACGCGATGGCCTACGACACGGTCATTCCCGGCTTCGCGACGACGGCGACGAACACGCTGCGCCTGTGGTCCGCGCGCGCGACCGACGAATTCGATCTCTCCGCGTTCAATCAGGGCGACTACCGCCGCGCGGTGGAAGCGAAGAACACGTCCGAGCACGTGTCGCGTCTTCTCTATCCCGACGATTCCACGCAGGCCGGCCGCGAATTGCGTCTGCGTCAAGAATACTTCTTCGTGTCCGCGACGATGCAGGATTTGATTCGCCGCTATCAGCGCACGCACACGCATTTCGGCCGGCTCGCGGAGAAGGTCGCCGTGCACCTGAACGACACGCATCCGGTGCTCGCCATTCCCGAACTGATGCGCCTGCTCGTCGATACGCATCGCGTGCCGTGGGACAAGGCGTGGAAGCTCGTGCAGCAGATGTTCTCGTACACGAATCACACGTTGATGCCCGAAGCGCTCGAAACGTGGGACGTGGAGATGCTCGCGCGCCTGTTGCCGCGGCATCTGGAAATCATCTTCGAGATCAACGCGCAGTTCCTCAAGCAAGTCACGGAGAAGTTCGGGCGCGATGTCGAGTTGATCCGCCGTATCTCGCTCGTCGATGAATTCGGCCAGCGCCGCGTGCGGATGGCGCATCTCGCCATTGTGGCGAGCCAGAAGGTGAACGGCGTCTCGAAGCTACATTCGCAACTGATGGTGCAGAACATCTTCTCCGACTTCGCGCGCATGTATCCGGACCGCTTCACGAACGTGACGAACGGCATCACGCCGCGACGCTGGCTCGCGCAGGCGAGTCCGTCGCTGTCGTCGCTGATCGACAAGCGCATCGGGCCACGCTGGCGCACGGACCTCTTCGAGCTCGGACGCCTGCGCGAATGGCGCGACGATCCCGAGTTCCGCAAGGCATTTCACGACGCGAAGTTCGCCAACAAGCTGCGTCTCGTGGAACGCGCGCGGCGCGAGGCCAACGCGATCATCAATCCCGAGGCGCTGTTCGACTTGCAGGTGAAGCGCATCCACGAATACAAGCGGCAGTTGCTGAACATTCTGTACGTGATCGTGCGCTACAACCGCATTCGCGAGAATCCGGAACGCGACTGGACGCCGCGCGTGGTGATGTTCGCGGGCAAGGCGGCGTCGGCCTACAAGATGGCGAAGAACATCATCAAGCTCATCAACGAGGTCGCGCGCAAGGTGAATGCGGACCCGCTCGTCGGCGACCGGCTGAAGGTGGGCTTCATTCCGAACTATGGCGTGAGCGTCGCGGAGCTCATCATTCCGGCAGCGGATCTTTCACAGCAGATCTCGATGGCGGGCACCGAAGCGTCGGGAACCGGCAACATGAAGCTCGCGCTCAACGGCGCGCTGACCATCGGCACGCTGGACGGCGCGAACATCGAAATATGCGAAGCGGTCGGGCGCGAGAACATCTTCATCTTCGGCAATACGACCGACGAGATCGAATCGCTGCGCGCGGCGGGGTATCGGCCGCGGCTGATCTATGAAGAGAATCCGGAGCTGAAGCTCGCGCTCGACCAGATCCGTCTCGGGCATTTTTCGCCGGACGAGCCGCATCGCTTCTACGACATCTTCCACACGCTCGTGGACTGGGGCGATCACTACATGGTGCTCGCCGACTTCGAGAGCTTCGACAAGACGCAAAGCGAGGTCGATCTCAAGTTCCGCGACAAGGACGCGTGGACGAGAAGCGCCATCGAAAACGTCGCGGGAATGGGCATTTTTTCATCGGACCGCACGATTGCCGAGTATGCGCGCGAGATCTGGCACGTGGAGCCGTTGAGCTTCGACTGACCGGCGGTAAGAAGCTGGCCGCGAGCGCGCGGCCAGCCGAAGTCACGCCTGCGGCCGCGCCGCGTGCTTCGCTACGGCCTCGCCCACGAGCGCCGCTACGCGGTCCGCGAACGCCTGATCTTTTGTGATCAGCAGTTCGCGCTCGCCATCGGGCGTCGAGATCATCAGCTGATAGATCACGTCCTGCGTGATCCACGACAGATAGCCGACCACGACGATCATCGCGCCGAGCACGAGCGCCGCGCCCGAGCCGGTTGCCACGCCGGCGCCGACTCCCGCCAGCCCGATCAACCCGATGATGATCGGCAGCGGCTTCTTGCGCTCGACCTTCACGACCCGCGCCGCGCGCAATTCGCGCAGCGGAATCATCTGTCCGGAAGCGGAGAGGCCGGCGCGCGAGAGCGTCACGCCGCGTTCGTTGAAGGGTGTATCCATAAGCGGTTCGATTCTGTGTTGACGGCGAAGAAACCGGGCAGATTACCAGACGCCGAAGTTGAGCGAGGAAGTCGCTAACGAGGGGAATTGTAAGTGGCCGCCGCGCGCCGGCTGTCGAAATCTGTCAGCCGGCGAGCTTCTTTCCGAAAGTATCTTTGGGAGCGTTTCGCCGGCCTATTCATTTCGGATGCCGAAGTATATGAAATATGTTGTTGGCACTTCGTTCATGCCGCATCCGTTCGACTGGTGATGCGCAAACATCGCTGGACTGAGCGGTGCAAAGCGCCTTTAATGTTCGTGTATCCGCGCGACGAGCGGGTACGTGTGCCCGTTCGCGCCTGCCATTGTCGAGCGCGTGTATGACTGCATCGCATGCGCCGTGCTCGAACGTGGTCGACGAGGACAAGGAGTGACCATGAACGCAATGAGAGGGCGCGCGGTCAGTGCCGTCGTGATCGCCGCGCTGGCGCAGAACGTCGCGGCGCAAAGCAAGCCGATCGCTTATCCGTCGAAAGGGCAGAGTCCGCAGCAACAGCAGAGCGACGACGGCGCGTGCTATAGCTGGGCCAAGAGCAACACCGGCATCGATCCCGCGACGGCATCCACCGCGCCGCCGCCGCCTTCCGGTCCCGCAGTGGGCGGCGGCGAGCGCGTGGGCGGCGCGGCGCGTGGCGCGGCGGGCGGCGCGGTGATCGGCGCCATTGCGGGCGATGCAGGCAAGGGCGCGGCCATCGGCGCGGCAGCCGGCACCATGGCGGGCGGCGTGAGAGCCCGGCAGAACCGGCGCGCGCAGCAGGCGAACGCGCAGGCGCAAAGCCAGGGCGCGATGGATACCTACTACCGCGCGTGGGCCGCCTGCATGCAGGGGCGCGGCTATTCGATCCAGTAGCGACTATCCACTCGTGGCCGGGTTCTAAGGCATCGCCTCACGGCCCGGCGCTGCGGCCGATTCCCGCCGCGATGTCGCGGCTCACGCTCGCGAGCGCGCGGCTATGCGCGGCGACGAGCGCATCGAAGTCGGTTCCGCTCACCGGTTCGCGCACGACCGAGCGGCCGCTTAGCGCCGTATCGCCGCCGACACTGCGCACGGTCCAGTGCGCATCGATCACGACCGTTTCGCCGGGAACGGATTCGAACTGCTGGATGTCGACGCGCACGCGCCACGCCTGCGAGTCCGCCACCGCGCGCGACGCCACCGCCACGCGGTCCGAGCCGAGCAATAGCGTGAGATCCCCGGCGATGGCATCGGCGATGCTGCTTTTGAGCGGCGCGCCCCAGCGGGCGTATTCATTGAGCGTGACCTGGTTGGCCGAATCGCGCGTGACGATCTGCGGACGATCGACCAGTTCCGGCACCGTCACGGGGCCGACGATCAGCGGCCGACCCGGTGCAAGGCTCGTCGTCGCGGTAAGCGACGGTTCCGCGCTCAGCCGGTAGAAGCTCGCGCGCGGCGACGCGCAGCCCGCGCAGATTGCGGCGGAGAAAGCGACGGACAAAACGACGGACACGAGAGCGGCGCGCATCACTTCTTGTCCTCCGGCTTGCCGCGCAGCAGCGCTTCGGGATGCTCCTGCAGATAGTCCGCGAGACTGCGGAACGAGGCCGCCGTGCGCGTCAGTTCGCGGACCGCTTCGGCCGTGTCCTGCTGCAGGCCGGAATCCGGCATGAGCGTGGAATGCGCGGCATCGAGCGCGGCGCGGGCGGCGGCGAGCGTCGTCGCGGCTTGCGGGACGATCTGCGTGTTCAGGTTGCTCATCAGCTGGCTCGTGTTGTCGAGCGTCTGCTTCGCGCTCGCCGTGAGTTCCTCGATCGGGAGCTTGTCGATGCGCGTCATGATGCGGTTGACCGAATCCTGCAACGACGCGAGGCCGCTCGGGGTCGTGGGCAAAAGCGGCGGCGTGCGGTTCCAGTCGATGCTCGCCTTCTTCGCAGTCGGGAAGAAGTCGAGCGCCACGTACAGTTGTCCGGTGAGCAGACTGCCCGTTCGCAACTGCCCGCGTAAGCCGCGAGCCACCAGCAGTTCCGCGAGCGCGCGCGGGTCGTTCACCATCCGGCCGCCCGTCGCGCCACTGGCGAAACGGGAGGTGAATCGCTCCGGATAGAGCTTCACTTCGACGGGGATGCTGATCTGCCGCGTTGCAGGATCGAAACTCGTGTAGATGGCCGATACCTCGCCGATGGTGATGCCGCGGAAATCCACCGGCGCGCCGACGGCGAGCCCGCGCACCGAGCCGTGAAAGTCGAAGGCGTAGGTCTCGACGATGCGCTCCTGCACGCGCAGCGCGTCGGCGCGCGTCGGAAAGAGCGAGAACGTCGTGTTCGCGGGCGCCTCGGCCCAGGCCAGCGATGCTGCGGGCGTCTCGAACGCGAGGCCGCCGATCACCATCGAAACCAGAGACTGCGTGTTGAGCTTGAGCCCGTCGGTGCTGAGCGTGAGGTCGATGCCACTGGCCTGCCAGAAGCGCGAATCCGCGTTCACATAGCGGTCATACGGCGCGTTCACGAACACGTGAAGCGTGACGCCGCTGCCGTCCTGATCCAGTTCGAACGATGTCACCTGGCCCACTTGTAGGCGACGAAAGTAGATCGGCGCGCCGACATCGATCGAGCCGAGATCGGCCGCTTTCAGGATGAACTGCCGCCCCGGAACGTCGTTCGAGAAGACGGGCGGCGTTTCGAGGCCCACGTAGTCGTGGCGCTCGCGCTTCGTGCGGCCGATGTCCATGCCGATATACGCGCCCGAAAGCAGCGTGCTGATGCCCGAGACCGAGCCGCCCGCCACGCGCGGCCGCACGACCCAGAAGCGCGTGTCGTCGACGAGCATCTTGCTGGCATCGCGCGTCAGCTCCGCCGTGGCGACGACGCGCGAATAGTCCTTCGAGAGCGCCACCGACTTGACGAGCCCGATTTCCACGTCCTTGAACTTGATCTTCGTCTTGCCCGCTTCGAGCCCTTCGCCGGTTCGGAAGCTGATGGTGACGGTCGGCCCTTGTGCGAGCACGGCCTGCGCCGCCAACCAGATGCCGATCGCCACCGCGATGGCCGGCACGATCCACACCCACGGAATGCGCCAGCGGCGTCTGGGCACCACCTCGGCGTCGGGCGTCTCGTCCGGCGTGCTCATCGTGCCTCCTTGCGCGGCGTCGCGGTGTCCCAGATGAGGCGCGGATCGAACGACATGGCGGCGAGCATGGTCAGCACGACGACCGCGCCGAACGCGATCGACGCGGGACCGGCCTCGATGGTCGCCACCGCGCTGAACTGCACGAGCGCCACGAGCACCGCGATCACGTAGATATCGAGCATCGACCAGCGGCCAACCAGTTCGACGATCCGGTAGATGCGGGCGCGCTGTGCGTTGCGCTGGGTCATGCGCAGGTTGGCGCTGGCGGCGAGATAGCCGATGGCGAGGATCTTGAGCATCGGCACCGCGATGCTCGCAATGAACACGATGATCGCGAGCGGCCACGATCCCGACTGCCACAGATAGGCGACGCCGCTCAGAATCGTGTCCTTCTGCGCGCCGAAGAGCGAACTCGTGTTCATCACCGGCAGCGTGTTGGCGGGGATGTAGAGGACCGCCGCCGCGCTCAGGTAAGCCCACGTGCGCGACAGGCTGGCGGGCTTGCGCAGATGCACGCGCGCGCCGCAGCGCGGACAGTACAAGTGAGCGTGCCGGCGCGCGCCCCGCGTGCACAGGCCGCAGTCGTGGCAGATGAAGATGCCGTTGGCGGCGGCGGTCGCGCCCCGCAGTGGCGTGTCCGGCGGCATGCCAGGCGGCGCCCCTTCGATGCGCGCCCACATGGCCCGCTCGTCGAATGCCGACGATGCCGCGACGAGCAGCAGCATCAACGCCGCGAGCGACCACAGCGCCGGACCCGTCACCACCGACGCGATATGCGCGAGCTTCACGACCGCGACCAGAAGGCCGAGCATCAGCACTTCGGTCATGCCCCATTCGCGCGCGACGCGCAGCAGGCGAAACACCGCATACGCGCGCCACGGCCTGCGATTCAGATGCAGCGGCAGCAGCAGCCAGACCATGCCGAGCGCCTGCAAGCCGGGCATGAGAACCGTCGTGAAAAACACGAGCCCGGCGAGCGGCCACATGCCGTCGCGATACAACACGCGCGCCGCGCCCATGAGCGTGGTCTGCACGAGCGAGCCGCTGACGGAAAGACCCACGATTGGAAACGCGTTCGAGATGATCCACAGCACGCACGCCGTGAGCGCATAGGCGAGCGCGCGATCGAAACCTTTTCGACGACGCCGGTAGAGCACGGCGCCGCATCGGCAGCAGGTCAGCGCGCCGCCGGGCGGCACCGGATTCTCCCGCTGAATGAGATCGCATTCGTGGCACGCGATCAGCGGACGGGCGCCGCGCGAGGCGGCCGGCGCGGCTGGCAGCGTGCTCATTGCAGCGCCTGAGCTGTCCCGGCCGGAGCGTTCGTGCCCGCGCTCGCCTGTCCGGTCATTTTGTCCGCCTCGACGACCCAGCCGCCGCCCATCACCTTGTACAGCGTGACGAAAGACGAGAGCGCGGCCGCCTGCGTCTGCGTCTGCGCGAGTTGCGCGTCGAACAGACTGCGCTCGGCATCCAGCACTTCGATGTAGCTCGTATAGCCGCCCTCGTAGCGTGCCCGCGCAAGCCGCGCGTAGGTGGCGAGCGCCGTGACCTGGCGGCCTTGCACTTCGAGCTGCGTGTGCAGTTTCTCGGAGGCGATGAGCGCGTCGTCGACTTCCTGAAAGGCGACTTGAATGGCTTTCTGATACGACAGCAGCGCGGCCCGCTGTTGCGCTTCGGCCGTCTGCACCTGACCGGAGATGTTGCCCGCCGTGAAGATGGGCTGCGTCACCGCGCCCGCGAACGACCACACGCGCGACGGCCCGGTGAACAGCGACGAGAACTGGCCGCTCGCCGTGCCGAACAGGCCGGTGATCGAAATCTGCGGGAAATACAGCGCCCGTGCCGCGCCGATGAGCGCATTCGCTGCGATCAGGTTCTGTTCGGCCTGCAACAGGTCGGGCCGGCGTTCGAGCAGATCGGAAGGCAGCCCCGCCGGAATCACGGGCGTGGCGAGCGCGCCGAGTTCGCGGCCGCGCACGATCGGCCGCGGGTTGTCGCCGAGCAGGATGGAAAGCGCGTCTTCCTGCTGCGCGATTTGCGTTTCCAGTTGCGGAATCGTGGCGAGCGAGGCTTCGTATTCGGACTGGCTCTGCGCCAGTTCCATCTGCGAGACTTCGCCGCCCTGAAAGCGCAGCGTGAACACGTGCACCGATTCCGCGCGGCTTTCGGTGGTTGCCTTCGCGATGGCAAGCTGCTGATCGAGGCTGCGCAGATTCAGATACGACGACGCGACCGACGCCACCAGCGACAGAATCGTCGCGCGGCGAGCTTCCTCGCTCGACAGCAGGTTCGCGCGCGCCGCTTCCGTCAGCCTGCGGATGCGGCCGAAGAGGTCGATCTCCCACGCCGCCGACACCGAAAGCTCGAAGTCGTTGAAGACCGGTCCGACGCCCGGCAGCGTAGGCTGCGGTCCCGCCTGCGAGATGCGCTGCCGTCCCGCCGTCGCGCCTGCCGAGATCTGCGGAAAGAGCGCCGAGCGCGTCGTGACGAACTGGCCCATGAACTGTTCGACGCGCGCCGCCGCTATCTTCACGTCCTTGTTGTTCGCGAGCGCGGTGGCAATGAGATCGTCGAGAACGGGGTCCTGGAACTGCTTCCACCATTCGGTGTTCGCGGTATCGGCGACTTCGGTGGCGGCGAAGCGAAACGTCGCGGGCGTCGGCACGGGCTCGCGCGAATAGTTCGGCCCGAGCAGGCAGCCGTTCAGCGACACGACGCCGACGAGACCCGCGAGCGAAAGAAAGAGCCTGGCGCGCCGCATGTCAGTTCCCCTCGTTGGGAGCGGAAGGCCGCGCGTCGGCGCCGCCGCCCGATGCGCCGTGAGCCTGGGTAGCGTCGGAAGCGGGCGGGGCGTGTCCGCTTTTTTTGCTCGAACGCGAGGACATCGTTTCGAGCACGTAAAAGAACATCGGAATGAAGAACACGGCGATGACCGTCGCGCCGAGCATCCCGCCGATCACGCCCGTGCCGATGGAATGCCGGCTGTTCGCCGATGCGCCCGTCGCGATGGCGAGCGGCACGCAGCCGAGAATGAACGCGAGCGATGTCATGACGATCGGCCGCAGACGTTCTTCGGCGGCGGTCATCGTGGCATCGAACACGGATTTGCCCGACTCGCGGTTGATCACGGCGAACTCGAAGATGAGAATCGCGTTCTTGGCGGCCAGCGCGACGAGCATCGTGAGGCCGATCTGGAAATACACGTCGTTGTTGAGCCCGCGCAGCAGAATGGCGAGCAGCGCGCCGAAGATGGCGAACGGCACGGCCATCAGGACGCCGAACGGCAGGCTCCACTTCTCGTACTGGGCGGCGAGGATCAGGAACACCATCACGAGCCCGAATATGAAAACGAGCGCCGACGAACTGCCCGACTGCTTCGCTTCGAACGCCTCGCCGCTCCATGCAATGCCGTAGTCGGACGGCAATCCGGCTGCCACTTCTTCGAGCGCCTGGATGACCTGCCCGGACGCATAACCGGGCGCGGCGTTCGCGGTGATCTTGACGGCCGGGAAGTTGTTGAAGCGCGTGATGAGGTCGGGGCCCGTGACGTAGCGCGTCTTCACCACCGACTTGAGCGGCACCATGTTGCCGCTCTTGCTCTTCACGAAGATCTGCGTGAGATCGTCGGGGCGCAGCCGATACGAAGGCTCGGCCTGCAGGATCACTTGCCAGAGGCGGCTGGAGCGGTTGAATTGCGACACGTAGAGCGAGCCGAACATCGTCTGCATCGCGCTATACACGTCTTCGACGGGCACGCCGAGCGTCTCGGCCTTGTCGCGATCCACGTCGGCAAGCAACTGCTGCGAGGCCGCGTTGAAGGTGGACGTCACGCCGGTCAACTCGGGCCTGCGCTTGGCCTTCGCCACGAAGTCGTCGACGATCGCCGCGAATTGCGCGGTGGGCGCGTCGCCCTTGCTCTGAATCCACATTTCGGTGCCGCCCGTGGTGCCGAGGCCCGGTATCGACGGCGGATTGAGCGGCACGACAATGCCTTCCCTGATCTGCGAGAGCGCCTTGTAGGCATCGACCAGCACGGAGCGCGCGTTCTGCGTGCGGATGTTCGCGGACTTGTAGCGCTCGTCGAAGCTCTTGAAGCCCACGAAGAAGGTCGACGCGTTGTTCTTGTTCTGGCTGTCGAGAAGACTGAAGCCGTCGACGGTCGCGATGCTGCCAACCGCCGGCTGCTTCAGGAAATACTCGGTGACGCGGTCCGACACTTCTCCCGTTCGATCCAGAGACGCCGCGTCCGGCATGATGACCGCGCCCAGCAGATAGCCCTGATCTTCCGGCGGCAGGAACGCCGTGGGGATGTCGCGCATCATGACGACAGCCAGCGCGATCATTCCGGCGAACAGCAGCAACGCGATGACGAAGCGTTTGATCGCCACGCGCACGACCGACGTGTAGCCCGCCGTCATGCGCGCGAACTGGCGGTCGAACCAGCGGAAGAAGCCCTTCTTCTCGTGATGCCCCGGCTTGAGCAGCAGCGAGGCGAGGGCAGGCGACAGGGTCAGCGCGACGATGCCCGAGATGATGACCGATATCGCGATGGTAATGGCGAACTGCTTGTACATCTGCCCCGTGATGCCGCCGAGAAACGCCACCGGCACGAACACGGCGCACAGCACGAGCACGATGGCGACCACCGGCCCGGCCACTTCGTCCATCGCGAGTTTCGCGGCCGCCTTCGGATCGAGCTTGTGCACCGTCATGTTGCGCTCGACGTTTTCGATCACGACGATCGCATCGTCCACGACAATGCCGATGGCCAGCACCATGCCGAAGAGGGTCAGCATGTTGATCGAGAAGCCGAGCGCCGACATGCCCATGAACGTGCCGACGATGGACACCGGCACCGCGAGCACCGGAATTAGCGTGGCGCGCAGGCTTTGCAGGAACACGAACACGACGATCACCACGAGCACGACCGCTTCGAAGAACGTGTGCACGACATCGGAGATGGAGGCCCGCGTGAACTCGGTGGTATCCATCGCGATCTGGTAGTCGATGCCTTCCGGGAACGACTTCTTCATTTCAGCGAGACGCGCGCGCACTTGCTTGGAGACGTCGAGCGCGTTCGCGCCCGGCTGCTGATAGACCGCGAGCACGGTCGCGGATTTGCCCTGAAAGCGGCTGCGAATCGAATAGTCTTTCTGGCCGAGCTCCGCGCGACCCACGTCCTTCAGACGCACGATGGCCGCGCCGCCCGACTCCGCGCGAATGATGATGTTCTCGAACTGCGACGGCTCCGTGAGCCGCCCCGATGTCGTCACCGCGAACGACTGCTCGACGGGCGCGCCCGTCGGCGATTGCCCGAGACGTCCCACGGCGAACTGCTGGTTCTGATTGGCGACGGCTGTCTGCACATCGGCGGCCGTGACGCCGAGTTGCGCCATGCGGTCGGGTTTGAGCCAGATGCGCATGGCGTAATCGGGCGTGCCGAAAATGCTCGCCTGATTCGCGCCGGGGATGCGCTTGAGCGCATCCAGTACGTAGACGTTCGCGTAGTTGGCGATATACGTGGCGTCGTAACGCTCGTCGGGCGAATAGATGGCGATCACCATCATGAACGCCTGCGACTTCTTCTGCACCTGCACGCCTTGCGCCGTGACCGACTGCGGCAGTTGCGGCAACGCGAGGTTGACGCGGTTCTGCACGTCCACTTGCGCCAGCTCCGGGTTCGTGCCGATCTCGAAGTACGCGTTGATGGTCAGGTTGCCCGTCGAGGAACTCGACGAACTCATGTAGATCATCCGGTCCGCGCCATTGACCTGCTGCTCGATCGGCGCGGCCACGTTGTTCGCGACGACATCGGCGCTCGCGCCCGGATACGTCGCGGAGATGGTGATTTGCGGCGGCGTGATGTCCGGATACTGCGCGGTCGGCAGCGCGAGCATCGCGAGCGCGCCGCCCAGCGTGATGACGATGGAAATGACCGAGGCAAAAATCGGGCGGTCAATGCAGAAATGTGAGATGTTCATTGGCCTCTTCCGCGCGACGTGCTTCCGATGCTTCCGATAGTCGACTCTTCACATCACTTCTCGTTGTTGCCGCCGCCTTCGCTTTTCGTTNGGGTCAGGGACGCCTGCGCGCCGGAACCGGACGTCGCGGCTGGCGCGGTTGCCGGTGCCGCGCCCGGCGTCGGCGCGCTCACCACGCGCACTTGAGAATCGGCTCCGACGCGCACCGCGCCGTCCACGATCACGCGCTCGCCTGCCTTCAGTCCGCTCGTCACGAACCAGTCGTCGCCATGCCATTCTCCGACTTCGACCACGCGCTGACGCGGCTTGGATTGATCATCGAGCACCCAGACGAAATGACTTTTCGCGCCCTGCAGAATCGCGCGCTGCGGCACCAGAATCGCGTTGGGTCGAACCGCGCCCGCCACGCGCGCCTTCACGAACTGGCCGGGGCGCAACGTGCCGCGCGGATTCGCGAACACCGCGCGCACGAGAAACGTGCCCGTCTCCGTGCTGAACGCCGGATTCGTGAAGTCGATGTGGCCGGTTTGCGGGTAGACAGATCCGTCTGCCTGAATGACGGTCACGTCGAACTTATTGCCGGGCGGAAAGTGCAGTTCGTCTTTGCGGATCTCGTCGCGCCATCTCAACAGCTCGTTCTCCGAGATGCTGAAGTTCACCCACATCGGGTCCAACTGATAGATGTAGGTGAGCAGGCCCGATTGCGTCGGCGTGACGTAGCTGCCTTCCTGCACGCGCGCAAAGCTCGACAAGCCCTTGAGCGGCGAACGGATCGTCGTATAGCTCAGGTTCAGTTGCGCGGTCTGCACTTCGCCCTGCGCCGCGATGACGGCGGCCTCGGCCTGCTTTTCATTACCGGTGGCGTCGTCGAGATCCTTCTTGCTCAACGCGTTCATCGCGGCGAGAGGCACCACGCGCGCGAGATTCTGCTTCGTGACGAAGAGCCGCGCCTGCTGCTGCGCGAGCGCGCCCTTGGCCGTTTGCAACGCGGCCTCGAAGGGGCGCTTGTCCATGAGGAACATCACCTGTCCGGCTTCCACCAGCGCGCCTTCGGTGTACATGCGCTTCTCGAGAAAGCCGTCGACGCGCGCGCGTATTTCGACTTCGCGCGAACTCTGTGTCTGCGCGGTGAACTCGAAGTCGACTGGCGTGGACTTCGACGCGACGGTGACGACGGTGACATCGACGGCCGGCCGTGGCGCTTCGGGAGGCGGCTTGTTGCACGCGGCGAGCGCGAGCAGCACGATCGAGGCAGAGCAACGCAAGCGCAGTGCGAGCATCCGGCGCGGCAGTTCGTGGAACCGCTTGCAGTCGAGCATCTGTTTGCACATGAACGCCATGAGCGCCTCCCCCCTGGGATGGCCGATAGTCGGGAGCGAACGCGCTGACGCGTGCTCGCCACGGCATGCTCGCGCGATGCATTTGGCGACTGCGTGCTAAACGACGGCGTGCCGCAAAAGCCATGGCTTTCCGAGCGACGTCATCGATACAACCGAACGGCCAAGCGACGTCAATGAGCGCGAGCCTGATACTTGTGATGTGTTAGCGGACTCCGATCGTAACGGTGCAAAGCGCCGGAAAGGTTGGCTCTCCACCGTCAGGCGTGACGTGTCGATGAGTCCAGTAATAAACGAAGACGATCCAAAACGCTATAAGAAATTTGGCGGGGATCGCGGGCGAAAGAATGCCTCTGCGCGCGCGGTGCTAAAGCCAGACGAATCGTCGACGTGCAGGAATGTAGGGATTACTTATTATCTTCCAAGGTAGGCGTATCGATTTCGGAAACGATAGTCTTGACTATGCACAGGCGCGATTCTTCGTCTGCTTCTTCCCGGCCGACGTGCCGGCTTGCATATCGCAAATTAACGATATATACTTCGCCTCAAGACGATTCGGAACGTGCGTGCTCACCGCCGCATGTGCCGTCCGTCAAGCGCACGAGCAACGAAATGGACATCGACGCAATACACAAGGCCCTTGCCAACCCCCTTCGCCGCGAGATTCTCGAATGGCTGAAGGAGCCGGAGCGACATTTCCCCGATCAGGAACTGCCGCTGTCGCATGGCGTCTGCGCAGGTCAGATCGATGGGCGCTGCGGCATGTCGCAGTCCACCGTTTCCGCGCATCTTGCCACTCTGCATAAAGCCGGGCTCGTCACCACCAAGCGCGTAGGGCAGTGGGTGTTCTTCAAGCGCGACGAAGCGGTCATTCAGGCGTTTCGCGATTCCATCGAGAATCTTTGAGCGTCCGGATGCGCTTCGAGGTGACAGCATCATTTCAATTAACTTAGGATTTCTTATCGTTATGCCGACTCTTTTCGATCCGCTTCAGGTAGGCGCAATCACGCTCAAGAACCGCATCGTCATGGCGCCGCTCACGCGCCAGCGCGCAGGCGTCGAACGCGTGCCGAACGCAATGATGGCGCAGTACTACGCCGATCGCGCATCGGCCGGTCTCATCCTCAGCGAAGCGACCTCCGTCACGCCCCAGGGCGTCGGTTATGCCGATACGCCGGGCATCTGGTCGGACGAGCAAGTGGAAGGCTGGAAGCTCGTGACGCGCGCCGTGCACGAAGCAGGCGGCAAGATCTTCCTGCAACTGTGGCACGTGGGCCGTATTTCGGACCCGATCTTCCTGAACGGCGAACTGCCGGTCGCGCCGAGCGCGATCGCAGCGAGCGGACACGTGAGTCTCGTGCGCCCGCAGCGTCCGTACGTCACGCCGCGCGCACTGGAACTCGATGAGATCGAGGGCGTGGTCGCGGCTTATCGCAAGGGCGCGGAGAACGCGAAGCGCGCGGGCTTCGACGGCGTGGAAGTGCACGGCGCGAACGGTTATCTGCTCGACCAGTTCCTGCAGGACAGCACCAACAAGCGCACCGACGAGTACGGCGGCCCGATCGAAAACCGCGCGCGCCTGATGCTCGAAGTGGTCGACGAGTGCATCGCCGTGTGGGGCGCGGATCGCGTGGGCGTGCATCTCGCGCCGCGCGCCGATTCGCATACCATGGGCGACAGCGACCGCGCAGCCACCTTCGGCTATGTGGCGCGTGAGCTCGGCAAGCGCAAGATCGCGTTCATCGCGGCGCGCGAGGCGGAAGGTCCGGACAGCCTCGGACCGCAACTGAAAAAGGTATTCGGCGGCGTGTATATCGCCAACGAAGGCTTCACCAAGCAAAGCGCGGAAGCCATCATCGAGCGTGGCGATGCCGACGCCGTGGCTTGGGGCAAGCCGTTCATCGCGAACGCGGACCTCGTGCGCCGCTTCGAAATCGACGCGCCGCTGAATCAGCCGGATACCACGACGTTCTACGCGCCGGGTCCGAAGGGCTACACGGATTACCCGTTGCTGGAGACGGCGGAATAAGCAACGCACGCTTCGAGCATGTTTTGGAAACAGCGGCTTCGGCCGCTGTTTTTTTTCGCCCAAACATCGGTGACATGCGCTGCCATGCACAGTGCAACGATCTGATCGCTTCAAACGCACTGCGAAATTATCGCTTTCGCTCACAACCGCACCGCGAAAATAGTGTATTGGTGCGTTTGACTCTCTGCCGGCCGTGCCCCGACCACGCGCACGCGCCTCGAAACGACATCAACAACAGATGCATGCCGCGATTCGTTTCATGAACGATTCAAGACGCCGCTCATTCCTTACGTTTCTCCCGTGCCCGTCGGGCATCTGACGGTCGCGGGTTCATCCCGCAAAGGAGCGCATATGTCGTGGCTTACGCAAACGCTGCGCAGTTACCCGGAAATCGCCATCTTTCTTTCGCTTGGCATCGGGTACTGGGTCGGCGGAAGGTCGTTCAAAGGATTTAGCCTCGGCGCGGTGACGGCGACGCTGCTCGCCGCCATCGCCATCGGGCAACTCGGCATCACCATCTCGTCGAATGTGAAGGCCGTCTTCTTTCTGATGTTCCTGTTCGCGGTCGGCTATGGCGTTGGCCCGCAGTTCGTGCGCGGCATCGCGAAAGACGGCTTGCCGCAGGCGCTTTTTTCCGTCATCCAGTGCGTGCTCTGTCTCGCCGCGCCGTATGCCGCGGCGAAGATCGCGGGCTATGACGTCGGATCGGCGGCCGGACTCTTCGCGGGATCGCAGACCATCTCGGCGTCGATGGGCCTCGCCACCGACGCGATCAATCGCCTGGGCCTTCCCGCCACCGAAACCAAGGCATTGCTCGACGCGATGCCGACCGCGTACGCCGTCACCTACATCTACGGCACCATCGGCTCGGCGATCATTCTCGCGATGCTCGGGCCGAAGCTGCTTAACATCGATCTCGTTGCCGCGTGCAAGGACTACGAGCAACAACTCGGCGGCACGGCCGAACTCGGCGGGCCGGGCAGCGGATGGCACCAGTTCGCGCTGCGCGCGTATCGCGTCGCCGACCAGGGTCGAGCAGCCGGCATGAGCGTGAGCCAGCTGGAGGCGCTGAGGCCCGCCGGCGCGCGGCTTTTCATCGAACGCATCCGGCGCGACGGAAAGATACAGGAAGCGACGCTCGACGACGTGCTTCAGCCGGGCGATGTCGTCGCGGTCGTCGGGCGACGCGAGCATCTCATCGATCTCATCGGCGGTACCGCGACCGAGGTCGATGACGCCGAACTGCTCGCCGTGCCGGTCGAAGGCGTCGATGTCTATATCACCAGCAAGCACGTCGAAGGCCGCACGCTCGCCGAACTCGGGCAAACGCCGGGCGCGCGCGGCGTGTTCATACGACGCATCAAGCGCGGCGCGACGGAGACGCTGATTCCCGTGCTGCCGAGCACCAAGCTGTATCGCGGCGACACCGTGACGCTCGTCGGACGCACGCAGGATACGACTGCGGTGGCGAACGCGGTCGGCGTCATCGACCGCCCGAGCGACGTGGCGGACATGGCGTTCGTGGGTCTCGCCATCACGCTCGGCGCGCTGATCGGCGCGATCGTGATCCGCTTCGGCGCGGTCCCTATCACGCTCTCGACGGCAGGCGGCGCGCTGATCGCGGGCATCGTGTTCGGCTGGCTGCGCGCGATCCGTCCGACGTTCGGCCGCATTCCGTCGCCGACCATCTGGTTCATGAATTCAGTAGGACTGAACGTATTCATCGCGGTCGTCGGCATATCGGCGGGGCCGGGTTTCGTCGCGGGCCTGCAAAAGCTCGGCGTGAGCCTGTTTTTATGGGGCATTTTCGCGTCGTCGGTGCCGCTCATCATCGGCATGTATATCGCGAAGTACGTCTTCAAGTTCCATCCCGCGATTTTGCTCGGCATCTGCGCGGGCGCGCGCACTACGACGGCCGCGCTCGGCATGATCTGCGATGCGGCCAAGAGCCAGGTGCCGGGCTTGGGCTACACGGTCACGTATGCGGTCGGCAATACGCTGCTCACCATCTGGGGGATGGTCATGGTGATGCTCATGACGTGAACGCGGACGCTGCGTGTCTCATCGTTTCTTCCTGTACCTGATTGCTCATTTTCTGGGGGTGTTGGATGTCAAAGTCCTCGAAGTCCGGTTCCGACGATCGTGCAGCGATGGCCTCGCTCAGCCCGTTCGAACTCAAGGACGAACTCATCAAGGCAGCGGGCGGCGGCGTGGTGGAGCGTCCCGCGAACGTCGCGATGCTCAACGCGGGCCGCGGCAATCCGAATTTCCTCGCGACCATTCCGCGCCACGGCTTTTGGCAACTCGGTCTCTTCGCGATGCGCGAATCGGAGCGTTCCTTCGCGTACATGCCCGAAGGCATCGGCGGCTTTCCGAAGCATGAAGGTCTCGAAGAACGCTTCGAAATCTTCGCGCGGGAGAACAAGGGCACACCGGGCATCGCGTTCCTGACGGGCGCGGTGTCATATGTGCGGGATCAACTCGGCCTCAACGCGGGCGACTTTCTCTACGAGATGTGCGAAGGCATTCTCGCGTCGAACTATCCGGTTCCGGACCGCATGCTCAAGTTGTCGGAGGTCATCGTCGGGCAATATCTGCGGCGCGAGATGATCGGCAAGCATCCGTTCGTCGGCGAATTCGACATCTTCGCGGTCGAAGGCGGCACCGCCGCGATGACGTACATCTTCAACACGATGCGCGAGAACTTCCTCATCAAGCAAGGGGACACCATTGCGCTCGGCATGCCCATTTTCACGCCGTATATCGAGATTCCGAAGCTCAACGACTACAAGCTCGAAGTCGTGAACCTGAACGCGGACGTCGCGCAAGGCTGGCAGTATTCGAGGGAAGAACTGGACAAGCTGCGCGACCCGAAGATCAAGGCGTTCTTCCTCGTCAATCCGAGCAATCCGCCTTCCGTGAAGATGGACGACGAGAGCCTGCGGTATATCGCGGAGATCGTGAAAGAACGGCCTGATCTGATTCTTCTGACCGACGACGTGTATGGCACCTTCGCCGATGACTTCGTGTCGCTCTTTGCGCTGTGTCCAAAGAATACCATTCTTGTGTACTCCTATTCGAAGTACTTCGGCGCGACGGGCTGGCGGCTCGGGACCATCGCCACGCATCGCGAGAATATCTTCGATGAGCAACTCGCCGCGTTGCCGAAAGAGCAGAAGGCGATCTTGCACGAGCGTTACGAATCCATCACGACGGAGCCCGACAAGCTCAAGTTCATCGACCGGCTGGTGGCCGATAGCCGCACGGTCGCGCTGAATCACACGGCCGGCCTCTCGACGCCGCAACAAGTTCAGATGGTGCTGTTCTCGCTCTTCTCGCTGATGGACACGCCCGACGCGTACAAGAACGCGCTCAAGCGGCTCATTCGCAATCGCAAGCAGGCGCTCTATCGCGAGATCGGTATTCCGCTGGAAGACGACGACAAGAATCTCGTCGATTACTACACGATTCTGGATATGGAATACCTCGGCGAGCGCATGTATGGCCGCGACTATGTCGACTGGGTCATGAAGAACACGAAGCCGACAGAGCTGCTTTTCAGGCTCGCGCAGGAAGCGCGCGTCGTGCTGCTGCCGGGGCGCGGCTTCGGCACGCAGCATCCTTCGGGACGCGTGTCGCTCGCCAATCTCAACGAAAGCGACTACATGCAGATTGGCCGCGCGATTCGCAAGATGCTCGATGAGCACGTCGCGCAGTATCAGGCGCAGAACGGCAAGAAGGGCAAGTAGAAGACAATCGGGCCGCGCAAGGCGGCCCGATTATCCAACTCGTCCCGCGCGACGCTTAGAACTTGTGGCGCATGGCGATGCGGAACGCCAGTTGATTGTTCTCCCCCGCGCCCGAGGTGCCGAAGTAGCTCGACGACGACGAACCGATCGACGCCTGATTCTCCACGCCGTTATTCGAACCCGAAGCCTTCTGATAGATGGCGAGCAGGTACACGTCGGTGCGCTTGCTCAACGCATAGTCGAAGCTCGCGTCGATCTGGTGCCAGTGGCCCTTCAGGTTGTCGTACAGATCCATGTAGGTGTAGCCGAGACCCGCCGTCATCGCGGGCGTGATGGCGTACTTGCCGCCGATATCGAAGGCATTGATGCGCGAGCTCGAACCGACGATCGGCTCGAAGCGCGTGTTCGTCCACAGGCCGAAGACGGTCGCCGCGCCGAACGCGTAAGTGGCGCCGACGCCGAACGAGCGCAGGTCCTTCGCGTTGTTGGTGGTGCCGGTCGTGTTGATGTTGGCGATCGTCGAGCTGAATGCGGGCGTGGCAGCCGTCGGATAGTGAATGTCCGTGTACGCCGCGCCGATGCCGAGCGGACCGGCCTTGTAGTTCAGGCCGAAGCTGTAGGCGCGCGAGGAGCCCTGCGTGGTCGTGGTGCCGACCGTCGTGTTGGGCGTGCCCGCGAACGCGCCGGCCGTGTTCGAGAAGCCGTACAACGCGCCGAACGTGAAGCCGTAGAAGTTCGCGCTCGAGAACTTGACCGCGTTGTTGATCCGGCTCGACGTCAACTGGTCGAAGTCGTTCATGTGGTACGCGTAGTTGCCGGCGACGGTCTGGCCGCCGATGGAATACGCGGAGCCGAGATAGTCGGTGCTGAAGCTGTATTGACGACCGAACGTCAGCGAGCCGACGTCGTTCTTCGAGATACCGACATATGCCTGACGGCCGAATTCCGCGCCGCCCTGACCGAGCGTGCCCGTGCCGCTATTGAAGCCGTTCTCCAACGTGAAGATGGCCTTGAGGCCGCCGCCCAGGTCTTCGGCGCCACGCATGCCCCAACGGCTGGCCTGAGCCACGCCGTCGTCGTACTTCACGAGCGACTTGCCGGCGCGCGTCGTGCTGGTCGAGCTGTTGTTCACATAGCTGATGCCGGCGTCGATGATGCCGTACAGCGTCACGCTGCTCTGTGCATGAGCGGACGTGGCGATGGTGGCGAATGCGGCGAGGGCGGCAGTAGCCAAAAGATTCTTCTTCAAAACATGCTCCGTCAGTGAGTTCGCGGTGTGGTGCGCTGCGAGGGCAGCGCCTGTGCGGCGCGTCGCGCTCTCGTTGGCGCGTGGCGGCGACGGGCGCAAATGTAGCGATGACTGAAGAAAGAAATGTGACAGGGTTTACCTTGACCTCGCGTGTCTCGCAGGTGCAACGGGGCTGGCGCATCGCGCTCAGGTGTGCCAACGCGCGCACGCGTGGCCGCGCTATGCTGGCGGTTCATCACCGCGAGCAAATGGACATGAGGACATGGACGAACAGGGAATCCGCGAACTGGAGGAACGGCTGAGACAGGCGATGATCGCGTCAGACGTGAAAGCACTCGATGCGCTTCTCGCCGACGATCTAAGCTTCGTCGACGCAACCGGCAAGGTCTGGACGAAGGCCGACGACCTGAACGGGCATCGCTATGGCATGCAGCGCATCGACACGCTGAGCATCGAGGAGCAGAGCATCCGCGTGTACGGCGCGTTCGCGATCACGGTGACGCGCGTGGCGATATCGGCCACGTTCGGCGGCGCGCCGTTTGCGGGCAGCCTGCGCTATACGCGGACGTGGGGCGAGACCGCAGGCGCCTGGCGCGTGGTCGCGGCGCAATGCGGTCTCATGGCTTTCTAGAAACTAGAAAACGATTAGGCCGACAGCAGCGAGCCCGTGCGATACGCCTTCGCGCCCGCGATGCGCGCGACTTCGAGACCGGCCGTCGCGAAGCGCGTAATGTGCCGCGCGTACATGACGCCCGACGTGCTGCACTTGACCGTGGTCACGGTGTCGGTCAGTGGATCGACGATATCGGCGATGGGTTCGCCCGCGTCGATGAACGCGCCCACTTGCGCGCGAAACACGAGCACGCCCGACACGGGCGCGACGATCGGCTCCGCGCCTGCAAGCGGCGTCGCGGGGAACGCGAGCGCGGGCAGCGGCGCTTGCGGCGCATCGATCACGCCGCGGTGAATCAGGTAATTGACGATTGCCTGCGCGTCCTTGTCCGCGAGTTCGTGCGATACGTCGTGCTGGCTGCGCAGTTCCACCGTCACCGAGATGCCGCCGTTCGGAATCGGGAAGCGATCGCCGTAACGCGCGCGCAGATCCGACCAGCAGAAGCTGTGAATCTCGTCGAACGGATTGCCGACCGAATTCAGCGCGAGCAGCGATGCCTTCGAGTCCAGATAACGCGCGAGCGGTTCCACTTCTTCCCAGATGTCCGGGTTCGTGTACAGATGCAGCGCGGCGTCGAGGTCGCAGTGCAGGTCGAGGACCACGTCCGCGTCGTAGGAGAGCTTTTGCAGCGCGAGGCGTTGCGATTCGAGCTCGGTGCGCGGCGTCTGTTCGTCGAGCGCCTCTTTCATCGCGGCGCGCACGGCGAGGCGGTTCGCATCCGCGTCGTTGGTCAGGCGCGCTTCAATGCGCGGCGCGACCAGCGCGGCGAGATCGTGGAAATTGCGGTTGAAGTTGTGGCCGCTGTTGGTATCGAACCGGCCGAGCAGATTGCCGTGCAGGAATTGATTGAGACCGATGGGATTCGGCACCGGCACGATCACCACTTCGCCGCGCAGCTTGCCGGCGGCTTCGAAAGCGGCGAGCTGGCGGCGCAGCTTCCACGCGACCAGCATGCCCGGCAGTTCGTCCGCGTGCAGCGACGACTGAATGTAGATCTTCTGTCCGTCACCCGGACCGTAATGGAAACTGGCGATGCTGCGTGAGGTGCCGAGCGTCGGCGAGATGAGCTGGTGAGTTCTGGTCTGCATAGTGTTCGCGCGCACGCGAGTGCGCGAGGTCTTGCCTCGATGGTTGCTGGACGGGCTGAGGCGCTCCGATGCGGGGCGAGTGGGGCGCCGCGGTGTCTCCGTCCGCCGGCGCCGCCTCAGACGTTCGATCTTAGCCGAAATCGGCGCGGCGGGCGGCCGGCTTGTGGGCACGGGCGGAACGGCGCGCAATAAAAAACGGGCTCCGTGGAGCCCGTTCGTTCTTTGGCTGCTTCCGATGAATTAGCCGCCGTACACGTCGAAGTCGAAGTACTTCTTCTCGATCTTCTTGTACGTGCCGTCCTTGATGATGTCGGCAATCGCCTTGTCGATCTTCGCCTTCAGGTCGGTGTCTTCCTTGCGCAGACCGATACCGGCGCCATTGCCGAGAATCTTCTCGTCGACGATATCCTTGCCCGCGAAGTCGAAGCCCGCGCCGCGCGGCGTCTTCAGAAAGCCGATGTCCGCCTGCACCGCGTCTTGCAGCGCGGCGTCCAGACGGCCCGAGGTCAGGTCGGCGTAGACCTGGTCCTGGTTCTGGTACGGCGTGACGGTCACGCCCTTCGGCGCCCAGTACGTCTTGGCGTAGGTTTCCTGAATCGTGCCCTGCTCGACGCCCACATTCTTGCCCTTCAGGCTCTCGGCCGTCGGCAGGATGCCGCTGCCTTTCTTCGCGACGAGGCGCGTCGGCGTATTGAAGAGCTTGCTGGAGAAGGCGATCTGCTCGGCGCGTTGCGGCGTCATGGACATCGACGAAAGCACGCCGTCGAATTTCTTCGCCTTCAGCGCGGGAATCATGCCGTCGAAATCGTTCTCCACCCACACGCACTTCGCCTTCAGACGCGCGCAGATTTCATTGCCGAGATCGATGTCGAAACCGACCAGCTTGCCATCCGAACCTTTCGATTCGAACGGGGGATAGCTTGCGTCGACGCCGAAGCGGATCGTCGAATAGTCCTTGGCATGGGCCGTGACGGCGGTGAACGACGTGACGGCGAGAAGGGACATCGACAAGGCGGCAAGCAGTTTCTTCACTGTTTTAACTCCAGAAGGTGGTCAGTTCGGCCCGGAAGGTCTCGTTCCGGTGCCGTCCGGCGAGGCGGGCGGTCGCCTGAAACAGGCGGGAAGGCGCGCATTCCGCGGATCGTGTCCGTGCAGAATCGGCAGAAGGTTACCAAGCCAAAATAGTTCGGAACCTAGTGAAACCCCGAATAGAGCTTTTCCTCCTTTCGGCATCCGTTTTCGAGCACGCCGGCCGTGCCCGAACCCGCCGCGCCGCGAGGATGATCCATCCGGTTAAGATGCGGCCTTTGCTTTGCGCGCCTCGGAGTCGAACGCCGCGCATCGCCAGATAAAAGCCCGACATGAATCAGGAGACGATACCGATGCCCACTTCACCCGCGGCGACTTCTAGCCGCGCATCCGCCGATGCCGCGCCGCCCGCGCTGTCCGCCGGCATGATCTCCGCGCGCCTCGACCGGCTGCCCGCCACGCGCACGGTATGGACGCTCGTCGTGCTGCTGAGTCTCGGCTTCTTCTTCGAGCTTTACGACTTGCTGTATTCGGGCTATGTCGCGCCGGGCCTCGTGCGAAGCGGCATTCTGACGCCGACCACGAACGGCTTCTTCGGCATGACGGGCGTGGCGAGCTTCATCGCGTCGCTGTTCGCGGGGCTCTTCATCGGCACGGTCGCGTGCGGCTGGCTCGCCGACCGCTTCGGCCGTCGCGCGGTGTTCACGTATTCGCTGCTGTGGTACACGGCGGCCAACGTCGTGATGGCGTTTCAGGACACCGCGACGGGCCTCAACTTCTGGCGCTTCATGGCGGGCGTGGGCATCGGCGTGGAGCTCGTGACCATCGGCACCTATATCTCCGAACTCGCGCCGAAGCACATTCGCGGCCGCGCGTTCGCGTGCGAGCAGGCGGTGGGCTTCATGGCGGTGCCGGTGGTCGCGTTTCTCGCGTATCTGCTCGTGCCGCGCGCGCCGTTCGGCATCGACGGCTGGCGCTGGGTCGTCGTGATCGGCGCGCACGGCGCGCTTTTCGTGTGGTGGATTCGCCGCCGCTTGCCCGAAAGCCCGCGCTGGCTCGCGCAGAAGGGGCGGCTGGACGAAGCCGACCGCGTGATGACCGCGCTCGAAGCGCAGGTGCAGCGCGAATACGGCAAGCCGCTGCCGCCGCCCGCCGAGCCGGAGCCGGTTCTGGACGCGGAGAGCGCGAAGGGCGGCTCGTTCGCCCGCATGTGGCGCCCGCCCTACGGCAAGCGCGCGACGATGATGATCATCTTCAACGTGTTTCAGACCGTCGGCTTCTACGGCTTCGCGAACTGGGTGCCGACGCTGCTCATCAAGCAGGGCATCACGGTGACGTCGAGCCTGATGTATTCGAGCATCATCGCGATCGCGGCGCCCATCGGCCCGATGATCGGCCTCGCGATTGCCGACAAGATCGAGCGCAAGACGGCCATCGTCGCGATGGCGGCGGCCAATATCGTGTGCGGGCTGCTATTCAGTCAGTCGTCGAATGCCGCGTTTCTGATTGCGATGGGCGTCGGACTCACGCTGTCCTCGAACATCATGTCGTACAGCTTTCACGCCTATCAGGCCGAACTGTTCCCGACGAGCATCCGGGCTCGCGCCGTCGGCTTCGTCTATTCGTGGAGCCGGTTCTCCGCGATCTTCACCTCGTTCATCATCGCGGGCGTGCTGAAGGGTTTCGGCACGACGGGCGTGTTCGTGTTCATCGCGGGCGCCATGTTGATCGTGATGGCGGCGATCGGGCTGATGGGGCCGAGAACGCGCGACATGGCGCTCGAGAAGATCTCGCATTGAGAGGCAGCGGCGTGCCGATTGCTGCGTCTGGGCGTTCTGTATGCCAGAATCCGCAGAACGTTCCTTGTAGAAGCCAACAATTCGAATATGTCCGACACGCTCACCCCAGTCGAAGCAGATCATGCGATGCGCAACTGGATCTATCGATCCGAAGGCCGGATTCGGATCGGTTCCGAGCTGCACAAGCGCATGTTCTGCGAGATGCTGCTGACGACGCACAATCCTTATAAGCCTGCCGTCATCGAGTGGCCGAAGCTGGACCCGGCGGCGCTCAGGCGCGTCACGTCGCTGCCGATCTGGGATATCGCGGTGCAGACGGAAGGCCGGGCGTCGATTCGCGTGGCGACGTATGCGGCGAGCGTGTCCGACCCGCTGCTCAACGAAGCGCTGCGCATGAACGGCGGCGAGGAGGCGCGGCACAAGCTGGTGCTGTCGAAGCTCGTCGAGGCGTACGGCATCGAACTCGCGCCCGAGCCGCCGTATCCCGCGCCCGACGACGCCCTGCGCGCGTGGATGCTCACGGGCTACAGTGAGTGCATCGACAGTTTCTTCGCGTTCGGTCTTTTCGAGGCGGCGCGCCAGTCCGGCTATTTCCCGGAAGCGCTCGTCGAGACGTTCGAGCCGGTCATTCAGGAGGAGGCGCGGCACATTCTGTTCTTCGCGAACTGGGTGGCGTGGTATCGGCGCAGCTTGCCGTGGTATCGCAAGCCTGGATTCTTGCTGAAGACGGCGGGCGTGTGGCTTTCGCTGATCCGCGATCGCATTTCGCTCGCGCGCGGTTTCGACAAGAGCGGCGCGGCGCAGGACGCGAATTTCCCCGCGAATGTCGGGGATTCGGTGGCCGGGAACGTGTCGGTGGGCGCGTTGATCGATCTGTGTCTCGTCGAGAACGAGCGTCGCATGGCGGGCTACGACGCGCGGCTGCTGCGGCCGACCACCGTGCCGATGCTCGCGCGGCTGGCGCGGCGGTTTGTTAAGTAGCCGAGCTTGCCCCGGCTCCTTTCGCCCGCTCCTCATACCGCCGCGACGCATCCTCCACGTCCTGCTTGAACCGTGCCAGCGCCGCGAGCTGCGCATCCGGCGGTTGCAGCGCGGCCCACAACACGTCCACCAGTTCATCCGCCGTCGTCTCGATCTGAGCCTGACTCAGGCGGCGCTTCGCGAGCGTCGCGTCCCACAGCACATGCTCCATCGGCCCGAAAACGAGCGAGCGCAACAGACGCAGCGACACGTCCGCGCGTACATGCCCGAGCGCCTGCCCGCGCGCGAGCACGTCCATCAGCGGCGCGGTGTAGCGGCGCTGCAATTCAGTCAGCGTGTCCGACAGATCATGCTGTTTCGTGCGGCCTTCCGACAGCACCAGCGAACATAAGCCCGTGCCGTTGACGAGCATCAGCCGCAAATGCGTCCGCACGATAAACGCGAACTGTTGCCGGATCGAGCCTTCGCGCGGCAGCCCGCTTTCGAATGCGTCGATGATCTCGTCGTACCAGTCCGCGATCACGCGCGCGCACAGCGCCCGCTTGCCACTGAAGTAGCTAAAGACGGTTGCCTCCGAAATGCCGGCGCGCTGCGCGATTTCCGCCGTGGTCGCCGCGTCGTAGCCTTTTTCGGCGAAGACATCGCGGCCTGCTTGCAGGATGTCGCGCACGCGTTGCTGCGATTTGACGCCGGCAGGCGTGCGGCGGCCGGTTCCGGTGGATTGCGTGGACATGATCGTGCCGAAGATTGTCGGGAACAAATGTGAGCGTAGCTCAAAACCCTATTGACGGCTACCCGATTTGAGCGTGAAATAAGCCACCATTCGGTTAGATGCCCGTTGTGAGCCAGGCTCAGATCCGGGCACGCCAACCCCACTGCATATCGAGGAGACACCCATGAGCACCGTGCCGGGCCTGAACTTCGCGCTGGGCGAAGACATCGACATGTTGCGCGACACGCTCGTCAACTTCGCAGCGAAGGAGATTGCGCCGCGCGCCGCGGAAATCGACCGTACCGACCAGTTCCCGATGGACCTGTGGAAGAAGTTCGGCGATCTCGGCGTGCTCGGCATGACGGTTTCCGAAGAATACGGCGGCGCGAACATGGGATACACGGCGCACATGGTCGCGATGGAGGAGATCTCGCGCGCGTCGGCGTCGGTGGGCCTGTCGTACGGCGCGCATTCGAATCTGTGCGTGAACCAGATTCATCGCAATGGCACCGAAGCGCAGAAGCGCAAATATCTGCCGAAGCTCGTATCCGGCGAGCATGTGGGCGCGCTGGCGATGAGCGAGCCCAACGCCGGGTCGGACGTGGTCAGCATGAAGCTGCGCGCCGACGAAAAGAGCGATCACTATGTGCTGAACGGCACGAAGATGTGGATCACCAACGGCCCGGATTGCGACACGCTCGTCGTGTATGCGAAGACGGACATCGAAGCGGGCGCGAGAGGCATTACGGCGTTCATCGTCGAGAAGGGCATGAAGGGCTTCTCCGTCGCGCAGAAGCTGGACAAGCTCGGGATGCGCGGCTCGCATACGGGCGAGCTCGTGTTCGAGAATGTCGAAGTGCCGAAAGAAAACATCCTCGGCGCGTTGAACGGCGGCGTGAAGGTGCTGATGAGCGGCCTCGACTATGAACGCGCCGTGCTCGCGGGCGGTCCGACCGGCATCATGCTCGCGTGCATGGATGCGGTCGTGCCATACATCCACGATCGCAAGCAATTCGGGCAAGCCATCGGCGAATTCCAACTGATTCAGGGCAAGGTCGCGGACCTTTATACGACGCTGCAAGCGTGCCGCGCGTATCTGTATGCCGTGGGCCGCCAGCTCGATACGCTCGGCTCCGGCCACGTGCGCGACGTGCGCAAGGACTGCGCAGGCGTCATTCTCTATACCGCCGAAAAAGCGACGTGGATGGCCGGCGAAGCAATCCAGATTCTCGGCGGCAACGGCTATATCAACGAATATCCGGTCGGGCGTCTCTGGCGCGATGCCAAGCTCTATGAAATCGGCGCGGGCACGAGCGAGATCCGCCGCATGCTGATCGGGCGCGAACTGTTCGCAGAGACGGCATAAGGGCGCGCGTCATGACCATCATCGAATCGAAGCTGAATCCACGCAGCGAGGACTTCCGCACCAACGCGGCCGCGCTCGAAGCACTCGTCGCGGACCTGAAAGAGAAGGTCGCAAAGATTGCGGAAGGCGGCGGGCAGGCGGCGCGCGACCGTCATCTGTCGCGCAACAAGCTGCTGCCGCGCGATCGCATCGCGCAGTTGCTCGATCCCGGCACGCCGTTCCTCGAACTCTCGCCGCTCGCGGCGTACGGCATGTACAACGATGAAGCGCCGGGCGCGGGCATCATCACGGGTATCGGGCGCATTGCAGGGCAGGAGTGCGTGATCGTCTGCAACGACGCGACCGTGAAAGGCGGCACGTACTATCCGGTCACGGTGAAAAAGCACCTGCGCGCGCAGGAAATTGCGGAGCAAAATCGCTTGCCGTGCGTGTATCTCGTCGATTCGGGCGGCGCGAACCTGCCGAATCAGGACGACGTCTTTCCCGATCGCGATCACTTCGGCCGCATCTTCTATAACCAGGCGAACATGTCGGCACAGGGCATCGCGCAGATCGCGGTCGTCATGGGATCGTGCACGGCGGGCGGCGCGTATGTGCCCGCGATGAGCGATGAATCGATCATCGTGAAAGATCAGGGCACGATCTTCCTGGGCGGTCCGCCGCTCGTGAAAGCAGCAACGGGCGAAGAAGTGAGCGCGGAAGACCTGGGCGGCGGCGATGTTCATACGCGGCTTTCGGGCGTCGTCGATCATCTCGCGCAAAACGACGCACATGCGCTCGGCATTGCGCGCAGCATCGTCGGTAATCTCAATCGCGTGAAAGCGCCGACGCTCGCGCTGAAGGAACCGCTGCCGCCGCGTTATGAGCCGGAGAGCGTGTACGGCGTGATTCCGGTCGATACGCGTAAGCCCTTCGATGTGCGCGAAGTAATCGCGCGCATCGTCGACGATTCCGCATTCGATGAATTCAAGGCGCGTTACGGGACCACGCTCGTTTGCGGCTTCGCGCATATCTGGGGGCATCCGGTCGGTATCGTCGCGAACAACGGCATTCTGTTTTCCGAATCCGCGTTGAAGGGCGCGCATTTCGTCGAACTGTGCTGCCAGCGCAAGATTCCGCTCGTGTTCTTGCAGAACATCACGGGCTTCATGGTCGGGCGCAAGTACGAGAACGAAGGCATCGCGCGTAACGGCGCGAAGATGGTCACGGCGGTGGCCACGGCGAAAGTGCCGAAGTTCACGGTCATCATCGGCGGCTCGTTCGGCGCGGGCAATTACGGCATGTGCGGCCGCGCGTACTCGCCGCGTTTCCTGTGGATGTGGCCGAACGCGCGCATCTCGGTGATGGGCGGCGAGCAGGCCGCGTCGGTGCTCGCGACCGTGCGGCGCGACGGCATCGAGAAGAAGGGCGGCACGTGGTCGAAGGAAGACGAGGAAGCGTTCAAGGCGCCGATTCGCGAGCAGTATGAGGTGCAAGGCCATCCGTACTATGCGAGCGCGCGTTTGTGGGACGACGGCGTGATCGATCCGGCGCAAACCCGCGACGTGCTCGGCCTCGGACTCGCGGCGACGATGAACGCGCCTATCGAAGACACGCGCTTCGGCGTGTTCCGCATGTAACCGGATGTGATGCCCATGTTCAACAAGATACTGATTGCGAACCGCGGCGAGATTGCATGCCGCGTGGCGGCGACGGCCAGGCGCCTGAACGTGGCGAGCGTCGCCGTGTATTCGGATGCGGACGCGAAAGCCAAGCACGTCGATGTCTGCGACGAAGCGGTGCGCGTCGGCGGATCGGCTGCGTCGGAGAGCTATTTGCGCATCGAACGCATTGTCGAAGCCGCGAAAGCGACCGGCGCGCAGGCCGTTCATCCCGGCTACGGCTTTCTTTCGGAGAACGAAGAATTCGCCAACGCCTGCGAACAGGCGGGCATCGTGTTCATCGGACCACCGGTGGAAGCGATTCGCGCGATGGGTTCGAAAGCCGCGGCGAAGGCACTGATGCAGTCCGCATCCGTGCCGCTCGTGCCCGGCTATCACGGCGACGATCAGGACGCGGCGCTGCTGCAACGCGAGGCGGACCGCATCGGTTATCCGGTGCTGCTGAAGGCAAGCGCGGGCGGCGGTGGCAAAGGCATGCGCGTGGTCGAGCGCAGCGAAGACTTCATGCAGGCGCTGGCGTCGTGCAAGCGCGAGGCGGCGTCGAGCTTCGGCAACGATCGCGTGTTGATCGAAAAGTATCTGCTGCGCCCGCGACACGTCGAAGTGCAAGTCTTCGCGGACACGCACGGCAACGCGGTGTATCTGTTCGATCGCGATTGCTCAGTGCAGCGGCGTCATCAAAAGGTGCTGGAAGAAGCGCCCGCGCCCGGCCTCTCCGATGAAACGCGTCGCGCGATGGGCGAAGCCGCCGTTGCCGCTGCGCGCGCCGTGAATTACGTCGGCGCGGGCACGGTCGAGTTCATCCTGACGCAGGACGGCCAGTTCTATTTCATGGAGATGAACACGCGGCTGCAAGTCGAGCATCCGGTGACGGAGATGGTGACGGGACTCGATCTCGTCGAATGGCAGTTGCGCGTGGCGGCGGGCGAGCCGCTGCCGCTGAAGCAGGACGAGCTACGCGTGAACGGCCACGCGATCGAAGCGCGCATCTATGCCGAGAATCCGTCGCGCGGCTTCTTGCCGTCGACGGGCACGCTCAAGCATCTGGCGCTACCGGAAGCGGTCGAATTCACGCTCGACGGCAAGGTGCGCATCGACAGCGGCGTGCGCGAAGGCGACGCCATCACGCCGTTCTACGATCCGATGATCGCGAAGCTGATCGTGCATGGCCGCGACCGTCGCGATGCGCTCGCTCGCATGGCGCGCGCGCTCGCGCAGTGCGAGATCGTCGGCTTGCAGACGAACGTCGAGTTCCTGCAACGCATCGTGAAGAGCGAGCCGTTCTCCCAAGGCGAACTGGATACGGGTCTCATCGAGCGTCATCGCGATGCGCTGTTCGCGCCGTCGCCGGTATCGCGCGGCAAGGCGCTCGCGCTTGCGTGCGCCGCGCTGCTCACGCGCGAGGGTGGCGAAGCGCACGGCCATTCGCCGTGGGACGCACTTTCGCACTGGCGCATGGCCGGCGGCTACAGTCAGGACCTGAACTGGCGCGCGGTCGACACGGACGAGGCGCTGAAGGTTGTCTTCACGAAGGATCGTGAGAAGCGCCTGCAATGGGACGAGAAAACCGCGCGCTTTGACTGGTCGCATCGCGGAGAGACGTCGTTCACGGTCCAGCTCGACGATGCGCTCATCAAAGGTCACGTCTTCACGGACGGCGACACGTTCCACGTCTTTTACGAAGGCGCGGCGTTCGCGTTCGAATGGCAGAACCTGATGGCGCACGCAGGCGACGCCGAGCACGAAGGGCGTCTCACCGCGCCGATGCCGGGCAAGGTGATTGCCGTGTTGGTGGAAGCGGGCGCGTCGGTGGAGAAGGGCGCGCCGCTGATCGTCATGGAAGCGATGAAGATGGAGCACACCATCGTCGCGCCGACAGCGGGCAAGATCGGCGAGATTCTCTTCGATGTCGGCGATCAGGTCGCCGACGGCTCGCAACTGCTCGTGCTCGAAGCGCAGCAGGCCTAGCGTTTCTTCTTCGGCGGGCGGCCGAGCAGCGTTTCTTCGCTCTCCGCCCGCACGAGTATCTCGACGCGCCGGTTCATCGCGCGGCCTTGCGGCGTGTCGTTGCTGGCGATGGGCCGCAGATACGCCATGCCCTTGGTCGTGAGACGCTCGGCCGGCACGCCCCGCGCGATCAACGCGCGCGCGACCGCTTCTGCGCGCGCCTGTGAAAGCGTCTTGTTATAGGCGAGCGTGCCGTCGTTATCGGTGTGGCCTTCGATCAGCACGGGCCGCATGCTGCGCTTGAGCACCGTTGCGGCGCGGTCCAGCGCCGGAAGGCTGCCGCGGCGAATCTCCGCTTCGTCGGTATCGAAAAGCGCGACTTCGGGAAGCCGCATCTCCACGCCGCCGTTCACCTGCTGCATCGAGATGCCGTATTGCGCATTCAGACGCTCTTCCGTCGAGCGGTCCAGCTTGGTCCCGCAGCCCGTCAACAGCGCGAGCGACGCACATGCTGCAACCGCCAGTAAGCCTTTGCCGACCATTCCGAGTTTCCTGCGTTAATGCCCGAGCCGCGATTATAGGGACGACTGAGCGCAGTTTTGTAAAGAACGTTGCATCAATCGTTGCTGCGAAGTGGAACGAATCGTGCGATTACAATGCACCCGGCTCTATCGCTTTCGCTTGTTGTCGATTCCCTCAGAGGCTCCCTTTCATGGCGATTTCTTCGCGCACCGAGACCACGCCCAACGCGGCGGAAGCGGCCGAGCGCACGCGCAGGATGCAGCGCGCGGCGTCGGCGGTGCTCTATACCGTTCTCGTTCTGGTTGCGGCTTATACCGCGCGCACCTTCATTCCCGCAGTCGTCTGGGCCGTCGTGATCGCCATTGCGTTGTGGCCGGCGTTCGGCTGGCTCGAGCGGCGTCCGATCTTCCGGCAGCGTCAAACGCTGCTCGCAGTGCTGCTGACGCTCGCCGTCGGCTTGCTCTTCGTGGTGCCGTTCGCCGTCGTCGCGGCGCAGACCGCGGACGAAGCGCACGACATGCTGCAATGGTTCCATGAGATTCTGCGCACCGGCATTCCGATGCCCGCATTCATAGAGCGGCTGCCGACAGGCGGGCAGCAGATCGCGCACTGGTGGCAGGCCAATCTCGCGACGCCGCTCGAATCGTCGCCGGCGGTCAAGAACCTGCATAGCGCGACGTTCGTGGCGATGACGCGGCATTTCGGTAGCCGCGTCGTGCATGGCCTCGTGATCTTCGGCTTCATGCTGATGACGCTCTTCTTTATCTTTCAGGCGGGCGCGAAGCTCGGCAGGCAACTCATCGCGGGCTCGCGGCGCGCGCTGGGCGCGGACGGCGCGGCGCTGTTGCAGCGCATGGCCGATTCGGTGCGCAGCACGGTCGTCGGCTTGGTCGTCGTGGGATTGGGCGAGGGCGCGTTGCTCGGCATCGCCTACGCCGTGACGGGCGTGCCGCACGCGACGCTGCTCGGCATGCTGACGGCGGTCGCCGCGATGCTGCCGTTCTGCGCGCCGATCGTCTTTCTCGGCTCGGCGCTGTGGCTGCTGGCGCAAGGCTCGATGATCGCGGCGGCGGGCGTGGCGATCTTCGGGCTCGTCGTGGTGTTCGTCTCGGAGCACTTCGTGCGGCCGGTGCTGATCGGCGGTTCGACGCGCCTGCCGTTTCTGCTCGTGCTGTTCGGCATTCTGGGCGGCGCGGAGACGTTCGGGCTGCTCGGGCTCTTCATCGGTCCGGCGCTGATGACGATTCTCGTCGTGCTGTGGACCGATTGGGTTCGCGCCTGACGCGTGCGTTCGGTCAGTCGCCGCGTTCCTGCACGCACACCCACGGCGACACGACCACGGCCCACAACTCGGGATCGCGCGCCGCAAGATCGGCGGCTGTTTCGGACTGCACGCGCTCGACGAGCCCCGCCGAAAGCCATTGCGTGACTTGCTGGGTGTCGTCGCTGGCGACGGCTTCGGCCACGCTGACGAGATCGAGATCGCGCTTCACCCAGATCAGCACGCCCTTGGCAAAAAAGCGTTCGAGTTCCGACCAGCCGATCTGCGCGGTTTCGGCGAGGAGCTTCACATAAAGCGGGCTGGGATTGGCGGCGTCGGTCATGGCGGGAATGCGATAAAAACGAAAGGCGTCCGACACTATAGCGCAGTGCCGGACGCCTTCTTTACAGCCTACGGCGAATTACAGGTCGAAGAACACGGTCTCGTCCGGTCCGCGCAGATGAATGTCGAAGCGGTAAATGGTCGAGGACGTGCCCGGCTCGCGCTTCGCGATCAGCGTGTGGCGGCGCTCGGCCGGCACGCTTTGCAGCACGGTGTCCTTGGCGTTCGCTTCGGCTTCGTCGTCGAAGTAGATGCGCGTGTACGAATGCAGCAGCATGCCGCGCATCAACAGGATCACGTCGAGGTGCGGCGCGGAATCGTCGTCGGTCGCGCCGGGCTTCACCGTATCGACGATAAAGCGCAGCTTCGGGTCCGTGCCCGTGCCGACGCGCGCGAAGCCGCGAAAGCCCGACGCGCGCGCTTCTTCCACGCTCTGCACGTAGCGGCCGTTCGCGTCGGCCTGGGCAACTTCGATCAGCGCGTCGCCAATCGGCTTGCCTTCCGCGTCGAACACGTTGCCGACCACGGCGATGTGCTCGCCCGGCACTTCACGGTCCGCCGCTGAAGCGGTGAACAGGCTCTTGAGGTCGAAGTTGTACTGCTCCGGAACGAGGCCGTACGCGAAATACGGTCCGACGGTCTGCGAGGGTGTTTGCTTGAGGGTCGTCATGATCACTCCGTCGGGGTCTCGTCCGGGCCGCGCAGCACGATGTCGAATCCGTAGCCGAGCGCGTAATTTTCCTGCGTCGTATCGATGGAGAAGCGCGAAACCAGCCGATGCCGCGCATGCTCCGGAATGCCCTGGAAGATCGGATCGAGTTCGAGCAGCGGGTCGCCGGGGAAGTACATCTGCGTGACGAGGCGCGAGCCGAAGTATTCGCCGAAGAGCGAGAAGTGAATGTGGTTCGGCCGCCATGCGTTCGGATGGTTGCCCCACGGATACGCGCCCGGCTTGATGGTCATGAAGCGGTAGCGGCCCTGATCGTCGGTCAGGCAGCGGCCCGCGCCGAGAAAGTTCGGGTCGAGCGGGGCGTCGTGCTGATCCGCCTTGTGCACGTAACGCCCGGCGGCATTCGCCTGCCACACTTCGACGAGCGTGTTGCGCACGGGGCGACCGCCTTCGTCGAGTACGCGGCCCGTCACGATGATGCGCTCGCCGAGCGGCGCGCCGTTCTTCGCGGCATTGCGCGTGAGGTCGTTGTCGTACATGCCGAGATCGTCCGCGCCGTACACGGGCACGCGGCGGTTGCGCAGGTTTTCCTTGAGCGGGATGAGCGGCAGCGAAGGACTGCGCGACACCGACGACCGGTAGCCCGGCGACAGGTACGGCGGATGCGATTCCCAGTCGCGCGGCGTGAGAATGGGGGACGTCATGTCACTGTCTCCTGATGATGTGACGTGAATAGGATATTTCTGGCGACTACTTTAACGAACGCGCCGAGTTATGGAAAATGACGTTTTATGCGGCGAACCATAACGGCTCTTCATGGATACGGACTTCACCAACACGCGCGTCAAGTTCCGACACTTGCAGTGCTTCCTGGCCGTGACGCAACTCGGCAGCGTGCAGCGCGCGGCCGATAGCTTGTCGATCACGCAACCGGCCGTGTCGAAAACGATCGGCGAACTCGAATCCATTCTAGGCGTGCGGCTCTTCGAGCGCGGACGGCGCGGCGCGGTGCCGACGCGCGAGGGGCGGCTTTTCGCGCCGCACGCGAGCGCGTGCGTGGCGTCGCTGCGCGAGGGCGTCGACATGCTGCTGCGGGAGCGCGGGGACGTGCCGGGCACCGTTTCGATCGGCGTGTTGCCGACGGTCGCGAACGCGTTGCTGCCGCCCGCGTTCGCCGTCTTCCGGCAGCAATGGCCGGCGGTCTCGCTGAGCGTGCAGACCGACTCGAACGCGCCGCTGCTGGACCGTCTGAAGGCCGGCGAAGTCGATCTGGTGGTCGGGCGGCTGTCGGAACCGGAGGCCATGCACGGGCTGTCGTTCGAGCAGATCTATCGCGAGCCGCTCGCGGTGGCGGTGCGGCGCGATCATCCGCTGGTGTTCGAAACGCCGCTCACGCCGGCGCTGCTCACGCGCTTCGCCATTGTCGTGCCGCCGTTCGGCACGCTCATCCGGCAGTCCGCCGAAAGCATGCTGACCGCGTTCGGCGCGCACGCGCTGACCGCGCTCGTCGAAACGCTGTCGGTCTCGCTCGGACGCTCGCTCGCGCTTCATAACGACGCCGTCTGGTTCGTGCCTGCCGGCGCGGTCGAGCACGACATCGCGCTTGGGCTGCTGGTCGCGCTGCCGATGCCGTTCGCCGGCACCGACGAGCCCATCGGGCTCATCCGCCGCAACGACGCCGCGCGCACGGCGGTGGAGGAATCGCTCGTGGATGCCATCCGCGAGGCGGGACGCTCGCGCGCGGCGAGCAAATGACCGACGCGCGCGCGCGGCCCGCTGTTTGCTCAGGCAGCATTTACCGCGCAAATTTCGCGGGAACAAAATACTATGACGAAAGGGCGGACATGGCGTGCTCGCGGCATCGAAAGCAAACGTTCACGGTCAACCACTCGCTGCCGCCCGGCCCTCGTTCCCGCATTCAACCCGTGCCCGCACCGTTCGCACCATGAAGACCGTACTTCTCGTCGACGACGACCCCAGCACCATCGAAGCCTGGACTCTCTGCATGCAGGGCGAGGATTGCACCGTCCTCAGCGCTTTCGACGGCAACCGGGCGTTATCGATCCTCGGAGAGCAGGCGGTGGACATCGTCGTGTCCGACTGGATGATGCCAGGCCTGGGCGGCGCGCTGCTTTGCCAGACGATGAAAAACGACGCGTCGCTCGCGCACATTCCGTTTCTGATGATTTCGGGGCATCCGAACCCGCCGGCGTTCGTTAGCTACGACGGCTATCTGCGCAAGCCGGTGGACACCGAAACGCTGCTCTCGGCGGTTAACCGGCTGTGCGCCGCGAAGAAACGCCCGCTTTACTAACGCAGTTCGGCGAGCGCCTCGTCCATCTGGTGCTGCGCGAGCCGGTTCAACTCCTGCGGAATCTCGCAATCCAGCGGCAGCGGCGGCGTGACGATCACGCGAATGTGCCCGCCGCGGTCCGGCCAGCCTTTGGCGGGCCACACCTTCCCGGCGTCGTGCACGACCGGCACCACGGGCACTTTCGTCGCGCAGGCGAGCCGCACGCCGCCCGAGGCGAGCTTGAGCGGCGCATCATGGGCAACGCGGGTGCCTTCCGGAAAAATGACGACGGCATCGCCCTTTTTGAGCCGCGCCGCGCATTCCCGCGTGACCGCCTGATGCGCCTGCCGGATCGAGCCGCGATCGAGGCTCACCATGTCGAGTCCGCGCAGAACCCAGCCGAAAAACGGAATCTTCATCAGTTCGCGCTTGAAGACGAAGCTGATGCGGCGCGGAAAGAGCGCCATGAATGCGAGCGTCTCCCACGTCGATTCGTGCCGGCTCAGGATGATGAACGGTCCGTGCGGCAGATGCTCCAGCCCTTCGACCGAGCAGGTCACGCCGGCGATGACGCGCATCATCGCGACCATCGCGCGGCACCAGAGCTTCGCGAGCCAGTAGCGCCCGTTCCGGCCGACGAACGGAAAGAGCGGCAGGATCAGGATCGACCAGAGCGTGCCGCTGCCGAGCAGATAGGTAGCGAATAGCCACTTGACGAGAGTGCGGCGCATCGGGCGTGGAAGCTGTCGGATTAAGGGAAGGCGATAAGGGCAGAAGCATAGCGTATCGCTCTTTCGGGAGCTTTCATGCGCGGCTCGCGTCCGAATGCAACAATGGTCGCCGTTCAACACTTTCGGGAAAGACGCGATGGATGCAGTGCCGGTGAATTTCGACGAGGGCATGCTCGACGTCGGCGACGGACATTCGATCTACTGGCGCGCGCAGGGCCCGCGCGATGCGCCCGCGCTGGTCGTCGTGCACGGCGGCCCCGGCGGCGCGATGAACGTGAAGTGGGCGGAAGTGCTCGGCGCGGAAGCGTGGCGCGTGGTGTTCTTCGACCAGCGCGGCTGTGGCAAGTCGACGCCTTTCGGCAAGCTCGAACGCAACGGCCTCGACGCGCTCGTCGGCGACATGGAAAAGCTGCGCGTCGCGCTCGGCATCGAGCGATGGGCGATTTTCGGCGGTTCGTGGGGCACGACGCTCGGCCTCGCGTACGGCGTCGCGCATCCGGAACGCTGCACGGGCTTCCTGCTGCGCGGCGTGTTCCTCGCGCGCCAGGAGGATATCGACTGGTTCCTGTGGGACGTGCGTCGCGTGTTTCCGGACGCGCACCGCGCGTTTCTCGACGCGATCGAAGCCGCCTGCGGCCAGCGCCCGGCGAACGCGCAGGAGATTCTGACGCTGACCGAGGCGCCGCTCGCGCGCTTCGACGAGGCGGGCGCCCGGCTCGCGCGAGCGTGGACGCTGTATGAGACGACGCTATCGGTCGTCAACAAGCCGGCCACGGAACCCGCCGACGAGGACAAGCGGCCGAGCGCCGAGGCCAACGCCGCGGCGGTTTCCATGGCGCTGCTCGAGCGTCATTACATGGCGGAGGAATTGCCGCCGACGCCGCTATTGCCGCGCGTCGCGCGCATCGCGCATCTGCCGTGCCGAATCGTCCACGGGCGCTTCGACATGGTGTGTCCGGCGGATCAGGCGGTCGCGCTCGCGGCGCACTGGCCGGGCGCGGAACTGGCCGTCGTGAGCGGCGCGGGGCACTGGACGTTCGAGCCGGGCAACGTGGCGGCGCTGCGGGTGGGCGCGGCGGCGCTTGCGGAGGCCGTTCAGGGGGTGTGAGGGGGCGGGCGTCTGCGACGATCGCGCGGCTGTCGTCACCGGCCCGTGAACGCGCGCAGGCGAGCAAGCGAAGCAGCGGCGTGCACCCGCCGTCCGAGGGTACTCTTGTGGCGAAGTCCCGCTCGCCGCAAATGTCGACGCGGGCGTGTAATCAGCGCAGGCGAGTGATCGAAGCAGCGACGTGCGCGCGGTTTCGGCGAGTGGTCGCCAGTCGAGAGTTGCGCTCGCGACGAGGGCGTGCGTGGCCCGTCATCCGCCCGCAAGCGTGGCTGGACGAGCAATCGACGCGGCGGCGTCCGCGCGGCTTCGCCAGCGCTAGTCAGTCGAGGGTGACGCTTCTGACGATGGCGGGAGAGGCTCGCCACCTGTCTGCCGGCGGGTGCGGACGAGCGATCGGCTAGCGGCGTGCGCGCGGTTTCGGCGAGCGCCCGCCAGCCGAGGGTCGCGCTTACGACGATAGCGAGCCCGGACGGGCCATCAAGGCAACGGCGTGCGCGCCGCTTCCGCGAGACGTCGCCAGTCCAGATCGACGCCCGCGACGATGGTCCGCTCGCCGCGCCGCGTCGCGATAGCGAGCGTCACGCACAGCGACGTGCCCGTCACGGAGAGATACGGCGCCGACGTGATGACCTGCTGCGGCTGCGCGCAGGCATCGACGAAATACGAGCGGTTGTCCCAGCGGCCGCGCGACGGGTCCGCAATCGGCGCGAAACGCTCGCTGCGCCGCTTCGCGCAGACGCCGGGCAGCGCGGGCATGAACTCGCGGCCGGCTTCGTCGAGAAAGAAACAGTTCACGGTGCTCGGCAGCGCCAGAATCTCGGCGCACGCGGACTCGCCGCTCGCGCCGCCCGCGAGGCGTCGCGCCGCCTGCGCGAGCCCGGCGCGATACGGCATCAGCAAGAGGTCGCGCGTCAGGCGCTCGGTGCGGCGCGTCTGCGCGAGCGTGTCGAATGCCTCTTCGATCAACGCGGTGGCCGCGCCGCCCGGCATCAGCCCTTCGCTCGGCTTGCCGAGGAGATAGCCCTGCACGAAATCGACGTTGGCACGCGCGGCGAGCAGCAGATCCTCGCGCGTCTCGATGCCTTCCGCCACCACGAACATGCCCGACTGATGCAGCAGATCGACGAGCTTCGGCAGCACCCAGTCGCTCAGGTGCGCGCGCTTCTGCGCGTTTTGCACGCGAATGAGACTGCGATCGAGCTTGACGATGTCCGGGCGCATCGTCAGCAGCCGGTCGACGTTGGAGTGGCCCGCGCCGAAGTCATCGACCGCGACGAGAAAGCCCTCCGCGCGAAACGCCCGCGTCGCGCCGGCAATGTGTTCGACGTCGATGCCGCCCGACTCCAGCACTTCGATCACGAGCTGCTCGGGCGCGAGCCCGGCATCGCGCGTGCGCTGCGCGAATTCGCGGGCATAGCCCGCATCGGTGAAGGTCGCCGGATTCATGTTGACGAAGAGCCACTGGGCGCTGGGCAAGAAGCCGGCGGCGCTGCGCAGATGCGTGAGATGGCTCAGGCGGTCCAGCTCGACGACCTTGCCCGACACGATCGCGCGGCCGAAGAGATCGAACGGACCGATCAGCGGTTCGTCATCGCTCGCGTCTTTCTTGCCACGCAGCAGCGCCTCATAGCCGATTTCGCGTTGATGCGAAAGGCTGAAGATGGGCTGGACGTGCGTCGAGAGCGTGATGCCGTCGACGACTTCGGCGCGCCGCATCAATCTTCCACCCGTTCGCGCGGGGCGCGGCAGGCGCGCGCCGGCCAGCGGTCGTCAGGCAGAGCAGACGAGGGCGCGCACGGGTCGGCGGACAGATCGGAGAACGGCAGCACGGCGGCGATACGAAACTTCGAATGGGATGCCCACGTTATCGGCGTGCCCCACACGAACTTGAGCGCGCCGCCGGATTTGCCGGTGCACGTCCCGCGACCTATCTTTGATGATGCGGTGATACGATCGCGCTGCAACTACCTGGCGCGCGGCTCGTCGAACGCTGCATTCGAACTTCAAGAGAGACATCGATGGCGCAACAGAAAACCAATCCGAAACTCGAGCAGGCGCTGACGCGCGGCGATCTTGCGATCCGTCAGGCCAACTCGGGCCGCGCCACCGCGGTGCTGCGCGCGCTCGGCAAGATGATCGTCGAGGCATCGGCGACCATCGGCGTCGAGGCGCACGTCGTCATCCACGATGGCGACAAGATCTACGATCCCGCCGACGGCGTCTGGCCGCAGCAATTGCTCGTCTCGCTCGACGGCCCCGTCGAAGAGAACGATCCGGACGAGATCCGCACCGTCACGCTGCTCGCCGACACGCCGGGCACGGTGTTCCGGTGCGAATGGCAGCGGGCAGATGGCAACCTCGGGCGACAGGAAGGCCGGCCGCTCGCGATGGTCGCTTTCATTACGGACGTCGATATTCCCTGGCTCGACGAGGAAGAGTAAAGCGGGCTCTGCCGGCACGACGAACGCGGATAGCGGCTGCGGCTGCATCCGCGTTTTTCTTTTGACGGCGCGTGCCAGCGGCAAATACGACACGCAAACGTTTCCGTCAGTGGTTTTCTATTTCGCAAGCGCTTAAGAGTCATGTCTTATTTCGGCATTGACAGCTATTCTTCGAATTGCCTCTCGCGCGGGGTTTTGTCTCTGGCTTGCCCTCGTTTCGGTTCACCATTTTCGTGCACGATTATTCCCGTACGGCAGATGCTTATTCGATCGTCGAAGCCTACCGGTTGATAATTCGTTTTAGAAGTTTTCCTCCACCGACATTGCTCCTGAACAGCGGCAAGCGCGCACCCCGTTATTTGACTTCGTGAGAGGCTCGACACGCCGCATTGAGGGTCCTACCTACCATCAGCCCTCATGACGCGGCACATCCTAATCGCCGAGAAAAAATGGGGTTTAACAAATGGAACGTCTGGATCTTGCCAATCACGCCGCCGTCAACCAAGCAAATCAATTCGACAGCGCGCTTCGCCCGACGCTTACGGTCGTGCCCTCGCTTCAGAAAACCGAGCGCATGCCGTTTACTATTCGTATCGTCCGCGACGATGACGGGCTGCAAAAAGCCGTAAGCATCCGACGTTCTGCGTATGGGCGGCATTTGCCGGAGTTCGCCGAGAAAATGTCGGTCGAGCGTTCAGACCGCGATCCCGGCACGGCTGTGCTGCTCGCGGAGTCGAAACTCGACGGCGCGCCGCTCGGCACCATGCGCATTCAGACCAATGCATATGGGCCGCTCGCTGTCGAGCAGTCGATCACGTTGCCGGAGCATCTCGCGACGAGCCGCCTCGCCGAAGCCACGCGGCTGGGCGTCGCGGGCGGCATGGTCGGCCGTGTCGTGAAAGTGGCGCTGTGCAAGGCGTTGTGGATGTTCTGCGAATTGCACGACATCGACTGGATGGTGATTACCGCGCGCGCGCCGCTCGACCGTGAATACGAGGCAATGTTGTTCAGAGATGTTTTCGGTGCGAATGAATATCTGCCGATGTCGCATGTCGGTGGGTTACCGCACCGAGTGTTGGCGAAAGAAGTGGCTGTCGCGCGGCAGCGTTGGGAAGAAGCGCGTCATCCATTGTTCAACTATATGGTGAACACGCATCATCCGGACATCGATCTGCAATCTGTCGATTTATCTTTTGATTGGGAAACGGTAGGATGCCCGGAGGCGCCGTTGATGGCTTATGGCCGTTAATGGCACCGCCGTTTTTCAGGGATGCACCAACGAAGGTAAAAAGTAATTAACCGGACCCCGGCGCGGTCCGGTTGGCCAAAAAGGCAGCGGTGACGGCGTGCCGTCCCGCTGTTCGCCAATGCCGGCGCGACGGGGCGCTGGCGGCGTGAACGGGGGTTGTCCAGGTATGGCGTCGGTTATTCCAGCTTCCTTATCGAGATTCAAACGAAGCGGCTCGTGGATCGACGACGCGCTGTACGCGGTCGCCGTCTACGCGGTGCCGTTTCTCATCGCGATCGGCACCATCGCCACGCTTTATTTCCTGCCGCGCCAGTACGAATCGCGCGGCGCCATTGCGCTGCCGCTGCGCGTCGTGGCGGACGAAGGCGAGCAGTTGCGACCCGCCGAGGCGCTCGCTGCGCTCAGCGGCGCGGCGCCCGTTCAGCGTTACAGCACCCATCTTTCCGAAAAGCCCGTCTGGTTCACGTTCACTGCGCCCCCGATGGGCGGCGAGTTGACGACCACGGTGGAATTGCCTTCGCGTCACGCGCAAACGCTTGCCTGCTGGGACGCAGCGACCTTGCTTCCGCTCGGCCGCGCCGACCGCGATTCGGCGAGCGGGTCGATGCATCCGGTGAAGGCCGGCTTCTTCATTCAGGCGGGGCGCCTCACGCAACCCGAGGCGATCCTTTGCCGCGGCACGTACTCCGGTCCGGCCCAGATCAACGCGCTTGCGTGGAACTGGCAGGGCCTGCGCAGTTCCGCGCTCGACTTTCAGGAAAGCTCCGGTCTCATCGCGGGCGGCCTCCTGACGCTCGCCGTCTTCGTTTTCGTCACGGCTCTCATCAACCGCGAGTGGACGTACGTGATCTTCGCGGTATGGCTCGTCGGCAATCTCCGGCTCTGCGCGAACGCGATGGGCTGGGACATGCAGTGGCTCGGCCGCGTGCTGCCGTCGGAATTCATGATGCCGCTGCGGCAGATCACCTTCGCCGCCTACTATCTGCTCACCGCCGCGCTCTTTGCGCAGTTGTTCCGTCGCGAGCTACGCGTGGTCGGTTATCGGTGGCTGCTGCGGGTCATTCAGTACGTGGGCATCGTGCTGCTCGTCGCGGCGCTCGCGTTGCCTTATTCGCTGTTCATCCCGACGCTGTGGGTCATCGCGGGATTCGGCATCTGCGTGCTGGTGTTCTTCCTCGTGCGCCTCGTGTGGATGGCGCGTTCGCGGACCGTGCTGTGGTACGTGGCGTCGCTTGCCATCGTGCTGTTCGCCACCTTCTCGGAAGTGCTCGGCGCTGCATTCGGCGTGAAGCTGCTCCTGAGCGGCGTCAACACGGTCATGGCCGCGCTGTCGTCAAGCATGATGGCCGCGTTCGCCATTGCCGAGCAGATGCGCGCCGAGCGCGACGTCCGCCGGCAGGCGCAGATGGAATTGCGCAATACCTATGAAGTCACGCCCATCGGGCTCTTCACGCTCGACGAGAAAGGTCACTTCGTCCGCACGAATCCCGCGTTGCGCGCCATGCTCGACTTGCAAAAGGGCGAGTACAAGCAGCGTCACTGGCACGACTATTTCGAACCGGGCGCGTGGGGCGCGTTGCAGGCGCTTGCGTCGAAGGGCAGCGACGGCGAACTGGAAATGAGCGGTTCGGTGGAACGCGGCACCGGCGAGCGGCGCTACTTGCTGAAGGCCATACGCTCGAACGGCTGGATAGAAGGTTCACTGCAGGACACGACCGAACGTTCGAAAGCGGTCGAGCGCCTGCGCTTTCTCGCCGAGCACGATCCGCTTACCGGCTCGCTGAACCGCCGCGGCGTCGAGAAAGCGATCGCTGCGCAGAACGAGGAATCGCTGCCGTGGGCGCTCGCGTATGTCGATCTCGACCGCTTCAAGCTCGTCAACGACCTCTTCGGACACCGAAGCGGCGACGAAGTCTTGCGGCAAGTCGCCGCGCGCACCCGGGCGCATTTTGCGCGCAGCTATCCGGTCGGTCGCATCGGCGGCGACGAGTTCGTTTGCGTGATGAACGACACGTCGATCGAAGACGCCATCGCGCAATGCCGCGAGCTCATCTCCATTCTGAGCGACGCGCCGTATCAGGTCGGCAATCGCGCGTTTCAGGTGAAGGCGTCGATCGGTCTCGTGGAATGTTCGCAGGGCGTGCGCGTGCAGGACGCGCTCTCGCACGCCGACCGCGCGTGCCGCGAAGCCAAGAAGGTCGCGCACACGCACTTGGTCACGTATCGCAAGGGCGCGGCGGCGTTCGAGGAGCGCGCGGAAGAACTGAAGCTTGTCGAAACGCTGGGGCGCAATCGCCTGCCGCCCGGCCTCTTTCTCGTGATGCAGCCGATCATGTCGCTGCGCGCGCCGAACGAGTCGCTGAACTTCGAAGTGCTGCTGCGCATGCGCGCGCCCGACGGGACCACGCTGCCGGCGGGCAAGGTCATTGTCGCGGCGGAGGAATCGGGCAATATCGCGGCCATCGACCGCTGGGTGATTTCCACGCTGCTCGAATGGATCGAGACGCACCGCCACGAATTGACGAACACGCAGTTCATCTGCGTGAACTTGTCCGGCGGCTCGCTCAACGACGAGCAGTTCATGGAGGACATCTTCGCGCTGTTCGCGCGGCACCAGTCGGTCGTCCAGTATCTGTGCCTCGAAATTACCGAGAGCGTCGCGCTGCACGACCTCGAAAACACGCAGCGTTTCATTGCGCGCGTTCACGAAATGGGCGGCAAAATCGCGCTCGACGATTTCGGCGCGGGTTATACGTCGTTCAAATACCTGAAGTCGCTTTCGGCGGATGCGCTCAAGATCGACGGCGAATTCGTGCGCTCGATGTGCGAGCATCCGGCAGATATCGCGATCGTCGAGGCGATCGTCGCGCTGGCGCGCAATCTCGGCATGCGAAGCGTGGCGGAGTGGGTCGAGGATATCGATACGCTGCGCGCGTTGCAGGAAATCGGCGTCGATTACGTGCAGGGCTTTCTGGTCGCGCGGCCGCAGGACAGTTCGGCCATTCTCGCGGCCCGCTCGGCGGCGAGCTTCGTCAAGGACCCGGAGGTCGTCAGCTTCGTGCAGTGTCTGTCGGAACCGGCGCAGGCCATTGCCATCGACTTCGAGCGGCGCACGCGCGCCGCGAGCACGCATTGATACTGATAATCCGCGCGTTTTCGGCGGCCGTGCTCAGGCCGCTTTCATCTCACTCAGAATCTTTTCCGCCGCAATGGGAATGCGCGTGTCGTCCCATTGCGCGAGCCATTGCAGTTCTTTTCGCGTGAAATAGCCGGCGTGATTTCGAAGCGCATATTGGAGCGCATCGACAACGTGATCGCGGATGATTTGCGGCGCATTATCGTCGGTGATAACTGCGTGAAATGCTTCGAGTGTGCTCATGTCGCGTTTGTATGGATTGGGCATTCAAGAAAGGCATTCAACATAACCGGCCAAAATACGCGGACGAAATAGTCGGCGCGGCTCTCCGGCGTGCGCGTAGCGGGCGGTTCCTGTCTAGACAAGACAGCGGGGGGAACACTGCTTCATGCCCGGGAAATCCCTAGTACAACGCGAGTTGTATATACAAGAACATGCGGTGAACCACTCAATGCCCGTGCGCAGGAGCCACCGTGACGTCATCCTCCCGTTTCCGCGATACCCAGATCCGCGCCCCGCGCGGTAGCCAGCTCAACGCCAAAAGCTGGCTGACCGAAGCGCCGCTGCGCATGCTGATGAACAATCTGGACCCGGACGTTGCCGAGAATCCGAACGAACTCGTGGTCTATGGCGGCATCGGACGGGCGGCGCGCGACTGGGCCTGCTACGACAAAATCGTCGAGACGCTCAAGCGCCTCGAATCCAATGAAACGCTTTTGATCCAGTCGGGCAAGCCGGTCGGCGTCTTTCGCACGCATGAGAACGCGCCGCGCGTGCTCATCGCTAATTCGAATCTCGTGCCGCACTGGGCCAACTGGGAGCACTTCAACGCGCTCGACGCGAAAGGTCTCGCCATGTACGGCCAGATGACGGCGGGAAGCTGGATCTATATCGGCAGCCAAGGCATCGTGCAGGGCACGTACGAGACGTTCGTCGAGGCGGGACGGCAGCATTACGGCGGCAAGCTCAAAGGTCGCTGGGTGCTCACGGCGGGGCTGGGCGGCATGGGCGGCGCGCAGCCGCTCGCCGCGACGCTTGCGGGCGCGTGCTCGCTGAATATCGAATGCCAGCAGAGCCGCATCGACTTTCGTCTGAAAACGCGCTATGTCGATGAGCAAGCCAGCGATCTCGACGATGCCCTCGCGCGGATCGGCCGCTATACGTCGGAGGGCCGCGCGGTGTCGGTCGCGTTGTGCGCGAATGCCGCCGACGTGCTGCCCGAACTGGTCCGGCGCGGCGTGCGGCCGGACCTCGTCACGGATCAGACGAGCGCGCACGATCCGCTGAACGGCTATCTGCCGCGAGGCTGGACGTGGACGCAATACCGCGACCGCGCGCAGAGCGATCCGGCGGCGACCGTGAAGGCCGCGAAGCAGTCGATGGCCGAGCACGTGCGCGCGATGCTCGCGTTCCGTGAACAGGGCGTGCCGACGTTCGACTACGGCAACAACATCCGCCAGATGGCGAAGGAAGAAGGCGTCGCGAACGCATTCGACTTTCCCGGCTTCGTGCCCGCGTATATCCGGCCGCTGTTTTGCCGCGGCGTCGGGCCGTTCCGCTGGGCCGCGCTCTCGGGGGATCCCGAGGACATCTACAAGACGGACGCCAAGGTGAAAGAGCTGATCGCCGACGACGCGCATCTGCACCGCTGGCTCGACATGGCGCGCGAGCGCATCCGCTTTCAGGGCTTGCCGGCGCGCATTTGCTGGGTCGGGCTCGGCCAGCGCGCCAAGCTCGGCCTCGCGTTCAACGAAATGGTGCGTAACGGCGAACTGTCGGCGCCGGTGGTGATCGGGCGGGATCATCTGGATTCGGGATCGGTCGCGAGTCCGAATCGCGAAACCGAAGCGATGAAGGACGGCTCCGACGCCGTCTCCGACTGGCCGCTGCTCAATGCGCTGCTGAACACGGCTAGCGGCGCGACATGGGTGTCGATTCACCACGGCGGCGGCGTCGGCATGGGGTTTTCGCAGCACGCGGGCGTGGTGATCGTGTGCGACGGCAGCCGCGAAGCCGACGAGCGCATTGCGCGGGTGCTGCACAACGATCCGGCGACCGGCGTCATGCGCCACGCAGACGCGGGCTATGACATCGCGATCGAATGCGCGCGCGAGCAGAACCTCGATCTGCCGATGATTTCGCGATGAGCACGCTCTGGCATCACTGTCACGCGGCAACGATGACAGGCGGCAAGTATTCGACCATCGAGGACGCTGCGATCTTGACGGACAGCGGGCGCATCGAGTGGATCGGGCCGCTTGCCGATGCGCCGCGCGATAGCGGCTGCGAGCGAGTCGACCTCGGCGGCGCGTGGGTGACGCCCGGGCTGATCGATTGCCATACGCACCTCGTCTTCGGCGGCGAGCGAAGCGGCGAGTTCGAGGCGCGTCTCGAAGGCGCGACTTACGCGGAAATCGCGGCGCGCGGCGGCGGCATCGCGAGCACGGTGCGCGCGACGCGCGACGCGAGCGAAGACGCGCTGTTCGACGCGGCCCGCTCTCGCGCGCTGGCTCTGATGCGCGACGGCGTGACGACCATCGAAGTGAAATCCGGCTACGGCCTCGACCTCGCGAACGAACGCAAGATGCTGCGCGTCGCGCGGCGTCTCGCCGGCGCGCTGCCGCTCACGGTGCGCGCGACGTGCCTCGCGGCGCATGCGCTGCCGCCCGAGTACACGGGCCGCCCGGACGACTACATCGCCTACGTGTGTGAAGCGATGCTGCCGGCGCTCGTTCACGAAGAACTCGTCGATGCCGTCGATGCCTTCTGCGAGCATCTCGCGTTTTCGCCGCAGCAAGTCGAGCGCGTGTTCCGGACGGCGCGCGACCTCGGCGTGCCGGTCAAGCTGCACGCGGAGCAGTTGTCGTCGCTGCGTGGCGCGACGCTGGCGGCGCGCTACGAGGCGCTATCGGCGGACCATCTGGAATACATGACGGAGGACGACGCCATCGCGATGGCGCACGCCGGGACCGTCGCCGTGCTGCTGCCCGGCGCGTTCTACATGCTGCGCGAAACGCAAGTCCCGCCCGTCGACGCACTACGCCGGCACGGCGTGCCGATCGCGCTGGCGAGTGATTTGAATCCGGGCACGTCGCCCGCGCTGTCGCTGCGCATGATGCTGAACATGGGCTGCACGCTCTTTCGTCTGACGCCGGAGGAGGCGCTCGCGGGCGTCACGATCCACGCTGCGCAGGCAATCGGCCTGAAGGAAACGCACGGCTCGCTGGAGGCGGGAAAGGCGGCCGATTTCGTGGCTTGGCGCATCAACCGGCCCGCCGAACTCGTGTACTGGCTCGGCGGCGCGCTGTCGAATCGGGTGGTGCGCAATGGCGAGGAAATCGCCTTCGATACACGCGCCGGATAAGACGACGCCCCGACGATTCCGGCGGGGCGTGGTCTTACGTGCAGGGTGGTTAAGCGCGGCGTCCGCGCGCCATTCCATAGATGACGAGCAGAATGATCGCGCCGATGACCGAGGCGATCCACCCCGCAGGCTGTCCCGGCTGATACCAGCCGAGCGCCCGGCCTACGTATCCCGCGATCAGCGATCCGGCAATGCCGAGCACGATGGTCATGATCCAGCCCATGCTGTCGTCGCCCGGCTTGATGGCGCGGGCGATCAGACCGACGATCAGTCCAACGATCAAGGTACCAATGAATGCAAGCATGCGGTTGCTCCTTCACGTGATTGCTGCGTGTTAGCAGATAGGGTCCGGGCGTCGCCCGGTGCTTCAACGTAGCACGGCCGGTCGCGTTTGAGTATGGCCGCGCCGGCCGTGGACGGCATAGACCGTTCGGCTAATGCGGGTAGCACGCGGGATGCCACGCAATCTAGCAGGTAGAATTCGTTGCATTGCTTCACGCACAGACACCGCACTGCACGATGACCGACTCCGCACTCCCTTCCACTGACGAGCCGCTCCACGAAGACCGCCTCTGGCGCGACGACGGCTGGACCGCCCGCGTAATCAAGAACGAAGATGACGACGGCTGGGCCGTCGAGATGATTCAGGCGGGCGAGGCGGAACCGGCGCTCGTCGGTCCGTGGACGATGGGCCGCGACAAGAAGAACCCGAAGCCGCTGGACGCCGCCGCGTTTCGCACGCTAGTCAAGACGGCCTCCGAGGTGTTGCGCCGCCATGAGCAACAGCGTCACGCGATGCTGCACAAGAACGTCACCATCGACGTGCGCGGCGAGGAGATCACGGTCACGCTCGATATCGTTCCCGATGACGACGACCCGTACGCCGACCTGAAGGCCATCGATGCGTTCGGCGCGCAACTGGCGCACGTACGCGTCTCGCCGGCGTTCAAGCTGAACAAGGCGAGCGCTGAGCGGTGGGCCGAGAACGACTTCGCCAAGCCGAATTAAGCGGCTCGCGCTTGCCGCGAAAAACAAAAATGCCGTCACGCGAACGTGACGGCATTTTTCTGTGCCAAGAGCAGGCAACGCTTACTTGACGACGAACTCGATGCGACGGTTCGCGAAACGTCCGCTGGCGGTCGCGTTGTCGGCCACAGGGTTGGCGTCGCCGTAGCCCGTTGCCGTGAGCGACTGCGGCGGCACGCCGTTCTTCACGAGAAACGCACGGACAGCCTGCGCGCGTTCTTTCGACATTTCCAGCTTCGCGGGCGGCGCGCCGACGCCGTCCGAATAGCCCGCGATGTCGAGGTTGACCATCGAACCCTTCGCCGCGCAGTTCTTGAGCAGCTGCGCCGTTTCGCCAAGCGTCGCGGCCGCGCCTTCGGGCACCGTGGCGCTCGAACGGCCGAAGTTGACCACCTGCAGATCGAGCACAGCCGTGAGTTTCGGTCCGGAGCAGGCGTCGTCGGTGGCCAGCAGCGTCTTCATCGCGCTGCGGAACGACTGCGTGGCGTGCGCCACCGCGCTTTCCACGTCGAACGAGCTGACCTGGAACATGCCGCCGAGCGAGTTCTTCAGGCGATCAGTCCAGCCGAGCTTGGCGTCCGCCGCGGCGCCGCTCAACTCAACTTTGGAGCCGACGACCTTCGCCTCCGCGCCCGGCACCGCCATCAACGGCGTCAAGTCCTTGAGCCGGCCGAGCCACGGGGCGGCAGGCGTACCCGGCGCCACCGTCACGTCCGCGCTGTAGCCTTGTCCGAAACGATGCGCTAGTGCCGCAACGAGTTGCTGCTTTTCGGCATCCGTGCCGACCGTCGCCTGAACGGAGGGCACGCCCGCTTCGCTGACGGAAAACACCATCTGCGCGTCCTTCGCTGCCGAAACCGGCGTGCTGGCTGCTGCTTCGCTCGCCGCGCCGAAATGGGCGGCGGGTTCCGAAGCGGAAGCGGGGATGGCGGTCGATGCCGTGTCCATCGGAGCCGTGGCCTGCGAAGCGGGCTGCGCGACCGTCGCAACGGGCGTCGTTGCCGCGTTCGAGCTCAGATCGACGTTCGGATTGTGGGTGAAACCGCGGTAATACACGAGCGCGAGGATCGCAGCGAGCACCGCGAAAAGCAGCCACACCGCCTTGTTGGACCGCTTCGGCGCCGGCTTGCGCACGGGAGCGCGCAGCGGCGCGGACATCGTCGGCGCCGGCGCCACGGGGGGCGCGGGCGGAGGCGGCGGCGCCACGACCGGCGGCGTGTTTCGCGCGGGCGCAGGCGAACCGTAGCTCGCCGAGCCCGCTGTCGGCACCGGGGGCTCGTCGGCGATATCCAGCGTCGATCCCACCGCGTCGAGCCGCGCGCCGATACTGCTCACGAAGCCATCCACGTTGCCCACGCCGATTGCGCTCGCCGCGTTATGCGTGAGCGATGCGCGCATCTCGCCGATCTGGTCGCGCAGCAAGCCCGGCAACTGCGACAAATTCGCCTGCGAGAGCAGGAAGTGATGCTTGAGGATGCCGAACATGATGGCCGACAACATGCCCGCGAGCGCGGACGTGGCCTGCACGGGCACGCCCGTTTCGGCCGATACCGCGTCGGTCAGGGCGTCGATGCGCTGGCCCGTGGCGCGCGAAGCGAGCAGATGACCGGACGCCTCCAGATGCTTCAGACCGGCGGTCGTCGTGATGACGTTTCGCAACTGCTCGGCCACGAAGGCGTTCGCTTCGGGCGACATGATGACGGAATACACGGCACGCGCGCCGTCGGCGAGCGCCGACCGGTCCATCACCGAGGCGACCAGCCCCGGCGCGGTGCGCGCGGCCAGTTGCTGCACGATCTGCGCAGGAATGCCGAACTTCTGCGATAACTGTTCCGCGATCTCGCTGGAGATCGCGGTGTTGACCGCCTGAACCAGATTGATACTCATCGACTGCCTATCCTTTTACTATGACGCCGAGCGCGGGCGCAATGACGTGCGCATTCTATATGTGCAGGTATCCTGAAAAGTTGACGGGATATTTCTTTACACATGTGCCGCGCGCACGCCACTTCATTGAAGAAGGCGCTTGTAACGCTTGACAGCTGTTTTTCAGCGCGAACGCGCGGACGAATCCGAAAAAATGCGCGCGATGCGCGCCTTCACGCCCTCGAACCATGACGGCTTCGCGGCGGGCGTTTCGAGATTGCGCGCGGCGACGGCGAGCAGCGACAAGACGGAATGGGCGTGGATGAATCTGCGATACGATGCGTCGAGCGGCGAGGTCCACGCGCAAGAGCGGCAATCGTGCTTCGCGCAGGTGTTGCAGGGAGGTTGATCGCGATACATGGGAGGGTCCTGATTCGAGTACCCGCGCATGATGTGCCATCTTGTAACGATTGACGATCAGACGGTTCTGATTGAATCTCAAAACTGCCCGCAAACGGGGCAAAAATCCATCGGATAGCCGTTCGGGCTATGACACGACTTCGAGCGAGGAGACAGGCTCATGCACTATTTGCTGGTTTATCACCTGTGCGCGGACTATCTGGAGCGCCGCGCGCAATTTCGCGATGCGCATCTGAAACTGGCGTGGGAAGCCGTCGAGCGCGGGGAGATCGTGCTGGCGGGCGCGCTGGATGCGCCGGCGGATCGCGCGATGCTGCTGTTTCAAGGCGACTCGCCCGACGCCGCCGAAGCGTTCGCCCGCAACGATCCGTATGTGACGAACAAACTGGTCGAGCGTTGGGAAGTGCGCAAATGGAACACGGTGGTGGGCGAGGACGCGGCCACGCCCGTTCGCTAGACCGGAGACGGCGGGCTCAGGCGTCCGCCGTTTCCTCGGGCCGACGCCGTGCCGCGCGATACAGGCTCGCGAGCGTGTCGTCCATTTGTTGCGAGCGCTCGAACAACTCCGCGAGCCAGTCGACGAACACGGAGACGCGCGGCGTCGCCTGCCTGCTCTTCAGGAACGCGACCGACACCTTGAGCGGCGGCGATTTCCATTGCGGCAGCACTTCGCGCAGTTGGCCGGAGCGCAGATACGGCTGCGCGGCGATGGAAAGCGGCTGGATCAGGCCGAGCCCTTCGAGCCCGCACGCGAGGTACGCGTGCTCGTCGGCGACCTGCACGAAGCCGCGCATGCTCACGGTGAACGGCTTGCCATCCACGTCGAATTCGAAGTCCGCAGGGCGGCCGCTTTTTTCCGGCACGCAGTTCACCGCGACGTGCTGCGCGAGTTCGTCGAGGGTCGCGGGCGTGCCGTGCTTTTCCAGATAGGCGGGGCTCGCGCACGTCACCTGTTCGAGCATGCCGAGCCGCCGCGCGATCAATCCCGAATCGGGCAATTCGCCGAGCTGAATGCTGCAATCGACGCCTTCGCCGACGAGATCCACATTGCGCATGCCGATGCCGATCGACAGTTCGATCTGCGGATAGCGCGCGTGAAACTCAGGCAGCGCGGGCACGACGATCGACGTCGCGACCGTATCCGGCATCTCGACGCGCAGCCGCCCGCGCAGCCGTTCCTCACCCGCGCCGAAGCCGGATTCGAGTTCGTCGATGTCGGCGAGAATCTGCGCGCAGCGTTCGTAGTAGGCGGCGCCGTCGACGGTCAGGTTCAGGCGCCGCGTCGTGCGTGCGAGCAATTGCACGCCGACGAGCGCTTCGAGTTGTTGCACGGTCGTCGAGACGCTTGCACGCGGCATGCCGAGCGATTCGGCGGCGCGCGTGAAGCTGTTCGTATCGACGACACGCGTAAAGACACGCATGGCATGGACGCGATCGATCACGGTGAGTTTTCCTTGTTCGCGATGGATGGCGATGCGCGCGGCAAGCCGGACGGCGCATCGGCGAATGGTCACATCGTAAGGACCGGCGCGCGATGCGTGAATACACAAAACTGGACGATTCTTGCCTGATTCTTCCAGCAGAAAACTCGAGGCCTCAGAGCGTCGGCATTTCGCCGCGAAGACGTCCGGCGACGCCGGCGAAGTCGGTGCCCGAAGGCGCCTGATAGAGCCGCAGGCCCATCTCGGGCAGGATCGCGAGCAGATGATCGAACACGTCGCCCTGAATGCGCTCGTATTGCATCCACGCGGTCGTCGCGGTGAAACAGTAGACCTCGACCGGAATGCCCTGCGATTCCGGCTCCATCATACGAACCATGATCGCCAGGTCCTGCCGTATCTCCGGATGATGCTTCAGGTACGCGAGCCCGTACTCGCGAAACGTGCCGATGTTCGTGAGCCGCCGCCGGTTCGCAGGCTCCGCCGCGAGTTCGCCGAGATTGCGGTTTGCCTGTTCGACTTCCGTCTGTTTTTGCAGCAGATAATCGTGCAGCAGGCGAAAGCGCATCATGCGTTGCGTCTCCTCATCGGTGAGAAAGCGCACGCATTGCGCGTCGATCCGCATGGACCGCTTGATGCGCCGCGCGCCCGATTCGAACATGTGCCGATAGTTGCGATAGCTCTCCGAAAAGAGCTTGTACGTGGGCACCGTCGTGATGGTGTTGTCCCAGTTCTGCACCTTCACCGTATGCAGCGCGATGTCCTTCACCGCGCCGTCGGCCAGCGCTTGCGGCATTTCGATCCAGTCGCCGATGCGCAGCATGTCGTTCGACGTGAGCTGCGTGCTCGCGACCAGCGATAGCAGCGTGTCCTTGAAGACGAGCAGCAGCACGGCAGAGAGCGCGCCGAGCCCGGAGAGCATCCAGAGCGGCGAACGGTCGATGAGAATGGACAGCACCAGCACGAAGCAGATCAACGCGAGCGCGAGCTTGCCGATCTGAATGTAGCCCTTGATCGAGCGCGTCTGCGCTTCCTTGCTCGCGGCGTAGACGTCCTGCCACGCCGACAGCGCGCTGCCCGTCGCGAGGAACACGCACACCCATGCCGCGCCGTGCGCGACGCGCGCCACGGCCGTCGCCCAGTGTCCGATATGCGGGACTTCGCCGATGCCGAGCGCGACGACCGCGAACGGCGCCGCATACCAGAGCCGGTGATACGCGCGATGCCGGATGAACGCCTGATCCCACGCCGAATGACCGGCCAGCACGAGCAGCCGGTGCGCGATCCGAAGCAGCACGCGCGCGATGACCCATTGCGCGAACTCGGCGATGACGAAGAGGGCGGCGAGTCCGAGGAGCAGTTGCGCCCAGGGCTGCGTCGGAAGATGCCGTGAAAGCGTGTCTGGAAGCCAGTCGAGATTCATGCGTGGATCATGGCCAAAGAAGTGATGCGTCCCGTATTGTGCATGAACATGCAAGGTCCGTTGGACGGGCGCGTGCGGCTTATCGAAAACCCCAGGCCGATGAAAATGAATTTTTTTTGGCGGCGGTTTTGGGTAAACATACTTTCACCACGACTTCCGAGCAGCCTGCCGCCCTCGTATGTCCCGCCGCCCACCGGTCGTTTCGCCCGCGAGTGCCGATGAGCTGATTTCGACGCGCATCGCCGCCGCCATGCCGAGGCTCACGCCGATTCATCAGCGCATGGGCGCGTTCGTGCTGGCGAACCTGTTCCGCTCGGCGACCATGCGCATCGACGAACTGGCGGACGCCGTCGGCGCGTCAATCGCGACGGCGAACCGCTTCGCGCGGGCGCTCGGCTTCTCGGGCTATCCCGCGTTCCGCGAGGCGCTCGTGCGCGGCTTCGAGGCGACCATCGCGCCGGTCGAACGTCTCCGCTCATCGCTCGAATCGCCGGCGAGCGGTGCGGAAGTCTTCGAATCGTCGCTCGCGCAGGCAGCAGCCAACGTGCGTCTCGCGCAGACTTCGGTCGATGCCGCGAAGGCCGAAGCGCTCGTCGAAGCCGTCCTGAGCGCGCAACGCGTGTTCGTGCTCGGCTACGGCGCGAGCGCGTTTCTCGCGGGTCTCATGGAACACGGCCTCACGCCGTACTGCGCGGACGTGCAGTCGCTCGCGCTGCACGGCGGGCCGTCGCATGCGGCGCGGCGGCTCTTCACCGCATCGCGCGACGACGTGCTCGTGGCCATCGCATTTCCGCGCTATGTCGACGACACCATCGCGCTCGCGCGGCAAGCGCGGCAGCGGGGCGTGCGCGTCGTGGCGCTCACGGACAGCGGCGCATCGCCGCTCGCGTGCATCGCGGATCTCGTACTGACCATCCGCGCCGAGCGCCGCCTGGCCGCCAATTGCGATACGGCGGTGCTCGCCGTTATCGAAGCACTGTGCGACGCAGTCGCGCATCGCGCGAAACGCTCGGTGGAAGCGGCATCGGGCCTCACCGAATTCGTGCTGCCGTGGCTCGTCGCGCCGCCGATGTTGAACGGAGTTGCGACCGTGCCGTCAGTCACGCAATCGGCTACGTCTGCGCGCGCGCCGCGTCGCGCATCCGCCAAACGACCCACTCACACGGAGCCGCGCGAAACATGAGCGCCATTCCAGTCATCGCCATTCACGGCGGCGCGGGCACGATCCTGCGCTCGGCCATGAGCACCGACGCCGAAGCGCGCTACCACGCGGCGCTCGGCGACATTCTGCGCGCGGGCCAGCGCGTGCTCGCCGACGGCGGCAGCGCGCTCGATGCCGTGACCGAAGCCGTGCGCCTGCTCGAAGACTGTCCGCTCTTCAACGCGGGCCACGGCGCGGTGTTCACCGCAGCGGGCACCCACGAACTGGACGCGTCGATCATGGACGGCGCGACGCTCGACGCCGGCGCGATAAGTTGCGTGACGCGCGTGAAAAACCCCGTGCTCGCCGCGCGCCGCGTGCTCGACGTGAGCGAACACGTCATGTTCACGGGCGCAGGCGCCGAGGCGTTCGCGCAAGCGCAAGGGCTGCAGTTCGTCGATCCATCGTACTTTCATACCGATGCGCGCTATCAGCAATGGCTCGACGCGCGCGGCAAGTCCGGCACGCTACTGGATCACGATGCCGCCACACGAGCCGCACAGCAAAGCGGCGAGGACGACCCCATCGATCCGAAGAAGAAGTTCGGCACGGTCGGCGCAGTGGCGCTCGATGCACGCGGCCATCTCGCGGCGGCTACGTCCACGGGCGGCATGACCAACAAGCAGGCGGGCCGCGTCGGCGATGCGCCGTTGATCGGCGCGGGCTGCTACGCGAACGACGCGACTTGCGCGGTATCGACCACCGGCGCCGGCGAGATGTTCATCCGCATGCTCGCGGCCTACGACGTCTCCGCGCAGATGGAATATCGCGGGCTGACGCTCGAGGCCGCCGCGGAGGACGTCGTGATGACAAAGCTGCCGCGTATCGACGGACGCGGCGGTCTCATCGCCGTCGATGCGCGCGGCAACGTCACGCTGCCGTTCAACACCGAAGGCATGTATCGCGGGTTCGCGCGAGTCGGCGAACAGGCGGTCACGGCCATCTACCGCTCATGAGCGCGACGCCGACCCTACCGGACTCGCGCGTCATCGACGTGCGCGATCTGTCCGTCACATTCCGCTCGCGCTCGCGGACCGTGGAAGCGGTGCGCAACATCACGTTCAACGTGGATCGCGGCGAGACGCTCGCGATCGTCGGTGAATCGGGATCGGGCAAATCCGTGACGTCGCTCGCATTGATGCGGCTCGTCGAGCATGGCGGCGGCTCCATTGCATCGGGCAGCATCGCGTTTCGGCGGCGCAACGGACAGGTGCTCGACCTCGCGCGCGCGTCGTCCGCCACGATGCGCGGCGTGCGCGGCGCGGATATCGCGATGATCTTTCAGGAGCCGATGACATCGCTCAATCCGGTGTTCACGGTGGGCGACCAGATTGCCGAGGCCATCGCGCTGCATCAGAGCAAGAGCCGCGCGGAGGCGCGCGCCGAAGCGCTGCGGCTGCTCGATCTCGTGCGCATTCCCGAAGCGCGCCGCGTATTCGCGCGTTATCCGCATCAGTTGTCGGGCGGCATGCGCCAGCGCGTGATGATCGCCATGGCGCTTTCCTGCAAGCCCGCGCTCTTGATCGCGGACGAACCGACCACCGCGCTCGACGTGACCATTCAGGCGCAGATCCTGCAACTCGTGCGCGGCTTGCAGGACGAGATGAACATGGCGGTGATCTTCATCACGCACGACATGGGCGTGGTGGCGGAAGTGGCGGACCGCGTGCTGGTGATGTATCGCGGCGAGAAAGTGGAAGAGGGCCGATCCGACGAACTGTTTCGTAGCCCGAAGCATGCATACACGAAGGCATTGCTCGCTGCGGTGCCGACGCTCGGCGCAATGCGCGGCACCGACCGTCCCGCAAAGTTCCCGATTCTCGAAGTCGCTCCGGCAGACGTGGCCCCCGACGACGCGAGCGCGCTGCGGCCATCGGCGGCAGTGGAGCACGAAGTGCAGCCCGCCGTCGATGAAAGCAGTCAGCCAATTCTGCGCGTGCGCGATCTCGTCACGCGCTTTCCTGTGAGAAGCGGCATCTTCGGGCGCATGACGGCGGCGGTGCATGCCGTCGAACGGGTGAGCTTCGATCTGCGTCGAGGCGAAACGCTCGCGCTCGTCGGCGAATCGGGCTGCGGAAAATCGACGACCGGGCGTTCGCTGTTGCGATTGGTGGAGAGCCAGAGCGGTTCGATCGAATTCGACGGACGCGACATCAGCGCGCTTCAAGGCCCCGAACTGCAAGCGTTGCGGCGTAACATCCAGTTCATTTTTCAGGACCCGTTCGCATCGCTGAACCCGCGTCTCACGGTCGGCTTTTCGGTGATGGAGCCGCTGCTCGTGCATGGCGTCGCGAGCGGCAAGGAAGCGCAGGCGCGCGTCGACTGGCTGCTCGACAGAGTGGGCTTGCCGCCCGAAGCGGCGCAGCGTTATCCGCACGAGTTTTCAGGCGGCCAGCGCCAGCGCATCGCCATTGCTCGCGCGCTTGCGCTGAACCCGAAGGTCGTGATCGCCGATGAATCCGTCTCCGCGCTCGACGTCTCCGTGCGCGCGCAGATCGTGAATCTGATGCTCGATTTGCAGCGCGAACTCGGCGTCGCCTACCTGTTCATTTCGCACGACATGGCCGTGGTGGAGCGCGTGAGCCATCGCGTCGCGGTGATGTATCTCGGGCAGATCGTCGAGATCGGGCCGCGCGCCGCGGTTTTCGAAGCGCCGCGTCATCCGTACACGAGGAAGTTGATGAGCGCGGTGCCCGTGGCTGATCCCGCGCGCCGTCACGCAAAACGCATGCTGGCCGCCGACGAAATCCCGAGTCCCATTCGCAAGCTCGGCGACGAGCCGGTGGTCGCGAAGCTCGTCGCGGTCGGGCCTGGCCATTACGTCGCCGAGCATCATGTCGGCGGCGCTTATTGAGCGATGAGTCGATACCGCACCACATCGTTGTGAACCATAACGTCAAGCCAAGGAGCCTCACGATGCCGTCCTCTCGTCCTTCACCGTTGCGCGCGCTCATATCCGCCGGCGCGTTCGCCGGATTCGCTGCGTTCGCGGCGCTCGGTCCTGTGTCCGCGTACGCGCAAAGCACTGCTGTCATGGCGGTCGCTTCGACCTTCACGACGCTCGATCCGTACGATGCGAACGACACGCTCTCGCAGGCGGTCGCGAAGTCGTTTTATCAGGGGCTCTTCGGCTTCGACAAGGACATGAAGATTCAGCCCGTGCTCGCGACGAGCTACGAGGCGAGTCCCGACGCGAAGGTGTACACCATTCATCTGCGCCAGGGCGTGAAGTTCCACGACGGCACCGACTTCAATGCAGAAGCCGTGAAGGCCGTCTTCGACCGCGTGACCGATCCCGCGAACAAGCTCAAGCGCTATAACTTGTTCAACAAGATCGACAAGACCGAAGTGGTCGATCCGTACACGGTGAAGGTCACGCTCAAGTTTCCGTTCTCGGCGTTCATCAACGTGCTCGCGCATCCGTCGGCGGTTATGATCTCGCCGACCGCGCTTAAGAAGTATGGCAAGGAGATCGCGTTTCATCCGGTGGGCACGGGACCCTTCGAGTTCGTCGAGTGGAAACAGACCGACGACCTGAAGGTGAAGAAGTTCGCGGGCTACTGGAAGAAGGGCTATCCGAAGATCGACATGATCGACTGGAAGCCGGTCGTCGATAACAACACGCGCGCCGCGCTCATGCAAACGGGCGAAGCGGACTTCGCGTTTCAGGTGCCGTTCGAGCAGGCCGCCACGCTGAAGTCGAGCCCGAAGGTGGACTTGATCGCTTCGCCTTCAATCATCCAGCGTTACATCAGCATGAACATGCAGCAGAAGCCCTTCGACAATCCGAAGGTCCGCGAGGCGCTGAACTACGCGATCAACAAGGAAGCGCTCGTTAAGGTCGCGTTCGCGGGCTATGCGGTGCCTGCTGAAGGCGTCGTGCCGCCCGGCGTCGACTACGCGACGAAGACCGGCCCGTGGAAATACGATCCGGCGAAGGCGCGTGAGCTGTTGAAGGAAGCGGGCTATCCGAACGGTTTCGAAACGACGCTGTGGTCCGGCTATAACCACACGACCGCGCAGAAGATCATCCAGTTCGTGCAGCAGCAGCTCGCGCAGGTGGGCGTCAAAGCGTCGGTGGAGGCGCTCGAAGCGGGGCAGCGCGTGCAGCGCGTCGACAGCGCGCCCGATCCCGCGACGGCTCCGGTGCGCATGTACTACATCGGCTGGTCTTCGTCGACAGGCGAAGCGGACTGGGCCATCTCGCCGCTGCTTTCGAGCGCATCGTTTCCGCCGAAGCTCGCGAATACCGCGTACTACAAGAACGAAAACGTCGATGCCGACCTGCAAAAGGCGCTCGCCACCACCGACCGCAACGAAAAAGCCGCGCTCTATGCGGATGCGCAAAAGCGCATCTGGGCCGACGCGCCGTGGATTTTTCTCGTGACGGAGAAGGTCGTGTACGCGCGCAGCAAGCGTCTTTCCGGCGCGTATGTGATGCCGGATGGCTCGTTCAATTTCGACGAGATCGCCATCAAGTAAAGACCCGCGATGCTTAACTTCCTTGCCAAACGCCTGCTCGGGCTGCTGCCGACGCTTTTCATCGTCGCGGTGCTGGTGTTCATGTTCGTGCATCTGTTGCCGGGCGATCCCGCACGGCTCGCAGCCGGGGCCGAAGCGGACGAAGCGACGGTTGCGCTCGTTCGCGCGGACCTCGGCCTCGACAAGCCGCTGCCGCAGCAACTCGCGAGCTTCTTCGGCAAGGTCGCGCATTTCGACTTCGGCAAATCGACGCGCAGCAAGCGCCCCGTGAGCACCGAAATCTCGGAGCGTTTCATGCCGACGCTGTGGCTCACGCTCGCCAGCATGGCGTGGGCCGTGGTGTTCGGCATGACCATCGGCATCGTGTCGGCGGTATGGCGCAACCGGTGGCCCGATCGGCTCGGCATGACGCTCGCCGTGTCGGGCATCTCGTTTCCTGCGTTCGCGCTCGGCATGCTGCTCATGGAGATTTTCTCGGTGAAGCTCGGCTGGCTGCCTATCGTCGGCGACGGCACCTGGCAGAGCTACGTGCTGCCATCGCTCACGCTCGGCGCGGCGGTGGCAGCGGTGATGGCGCGCTTCACGCGCGCTTCCTTCGTCGAAGTGCTCGGCGAAGACTTCGTGCGCACGGCGCGCGCGAAAGGCGTGCATGAGCCGATCGTCATCGTGAAGCATTGCCTGCGCAACGCAATGATTCCCGTCGTCACCATGATGGGTCTGCAGTTCGGCTTCCTGCTCGGCGGTTCCATCGTGGTCGAGAAGGTGTTCAACTGGCCGGGCCTCGGGCGCCTGCTCGTCGATGCCGTCGAGATGCGCGACTATCCGGTGATTCAGGCGGAAGTGCTGTTGTTCTCGCTGGAATTCATCGTCATCAATCTGGTGGTGGACGTGCTGTACGCGGTCATCAACCCGACTATCCGCTTCAAGTGAGGACGGCATGAGCGTAACCGTGCAAGCCGCACACGACACGCAGCAGAACGTCCGCACGCCGTGGACCGAGTTCTGGCGCAAGTTCAGGCAGCAGCATGTCGCGATGATCGCGGCGGTGTTCGTGCTGCTGCTGATCGTCATCGCGATCATCGCGCCGTATATCGCGCCTTATGACCCGGAGAATTATTTCGATTACGACGCGCTCAACGCGGGTCCTTCGGCTGCGCACTGGTTCGGCGTCGATTCGCTTGGGCGCGATATCCTCAGCCGCATACTCGTCGGCAGCCGCATTTCGCTGACGGCCGGTTTGCTGTCGGTCGTGATCGGCGCGGTAATCGGCACGTTCTTCGGCCTCCTCGCGGGCTACTACGAAGGATGGTGGGACCGCATCGTGATGCGCATTTCCGACGTGCTGTTCGCCTTTCCCGGCATTTTGCTCGCGATCGGCGTGGTCGCGATTCTCGGCAACGGCATGGTGAACGTGGTCTGCGCGGTCGCCATCTTCAGCATCCCGGCGTTCGCGCGACTCGTGCGCGGCAATACGCTCGCGCTCAAGCATCTGACGTATATCGAGGCGGCGCGCAGCATCGGCGCGTCGGACTGGACGATCATCGTGCGACATATTCTGCCGGGCACGATTTCGTCGGTGGTCGTGTACTTCACGATGCGCATCGGCACGTCGATCATCACGGCGGCGAGCCTCTCGTTTCTCGGACTCGGCGCGCAGCCGCCGACGCCGGAGTGGGGCGCGATGCTCAACGAAGCGCGCGCCGACATGGCGATGGCGCCGCACGTCGCCATCTTCCCGAGCCTCGCGATCTTCCTCACGGTGCTCGCGTTCAATCTGCTCGGCGACGGTTTGCGCGACGCGCTCGATCCGAAGCTGGACCGGCCGTGAGAAAAGCACCGCATATCGGCATATTGCGAGCGGGCGCACGCGCGACGATAGCGGATGTCGCGGGCGTCACGGTGGGGCACTGCACGCTCGATGCCGGCGACGTCCAGACCGGCGTGACCATCGTGCTTCCGCACAGCGGCGATCTGTATCGCGAGAAAGTGCCTGCCGCCGCGTGCGTGATCAATGGCTTCGGCAAGAGCGTCGGCCTCGTGCAAGTGGATGAACTCGGCGTGCTCGAAACGCCGATTGCATTGACGAATACGTTCGGCGTCGGTGCCGTTGCAGCGGCGCAGATTCGTTCAGCATGCGAAGCACATCGGGACATAGGGCGTGAGTGGCCGAGCGTCAATCCGCTCGTCTTCGAGTGCAACGACGGCTATCTGAACGACTTGCAGGCGTTCGCCGTCGACGAGGCGCATTACCGCCAAGCGCTCGCCGGATGCGCGAAGGACTTCGCGTGCGGTGCGGTCGGCGCGGGGCGCGGCATGTCGTGCTTCGAACTCAAAGGCGGCATCGGGTCAGCGTCGCGGATCGTCGATATCGGCGGGAACGCTTATGTTGTCGGCGCACTCGTGCTCGCCAACTTCGGGCGCTTGCCCCAGCTCACGATAGCGGGCGAGCCCGTCGGCCTCGCGTTGCACGCGGCCGCGCAAAGCCAGATGACGACGGAGCAAGGCAGCATCATCATGCTGCTCGCGACCGATGCGCCTTTGGACTCGCGGCAATTGCGACGCATGGCGATGCGCGCGGCCGCCGGCCTGGCGCGCACGGGCTCGGTCTACGGCCACGGAAGCGGCGACATTGCGCTCGCGTTCTCGACGGCGTACACCGTGCCGCACGACGCCGCATACGTCACGCTGCCGCCTTTGCTTCCCGACGCGCGGCTCGATCCGCTGTTTCAGGCGGCTGCCGACAGCATCGAACAAGCGATTCTCGATGCGCTCTTCAGCGCGGAGACCGTGACCGGCCGCAACGGACATCGGCGGCTATCTCTCACGGACGCATTGAAACCGACGCCATGAAAGTGCTGATCTCGACGGACATCGAAGGTATCGCGGGTGTGTTTCATCCCGAGCAAACGCGGCCCGGCAACGCGGAATACGAGCAGGCGCGACGCTGGATGACGCATGAGGCGAACGCGGCGGCCGAAGGCGCATTCGAAGGCGGCGCGTCCGAAGTATGGGTGAACGATTCGCACGGCGGCTTTCGCAATCTCTTGCCCGATGCGTTCGATTCGCGCGTGCGGCTCGTGCTCGGCAAGCCACGCACGCTAGGCATGATGGCCGGTCTGGAAGCATCGCCTGATCTGGTGTTCATGGTCGGCTATCACGCGCGCGCGCAAAGCCGCGGCATTCTCGCGCATACCATCAACAGCACGGCGTTCGCGCGCGTGATGATCGGCGGCGAAGAGGCCGGCGAGGCGGCGCTCTACGGCCGGCTTGCGGAAGAACGCGGCGCGCGCGTGGCGCTGCTGACAGGCGATGACGTCTTCGGCGCCGAGACGTTGCCCTTGTTCGAAGGGGCGCGCTTCGTCTGCGTGAAATCGGCGCACGGCTATTCAAGCGGCGTCACGCAGACGCCCGCTGCGGCATGCGAAGCGATTCGGCGCACGGCGCAAGAGGTCCTCGAAGGCGCTGCACACGGGCGCTTCGGCACGCGCCACGGCTCTTCGACGCGGCACTGCGAACTGCGCGTCCAGACGAGCGCGCTCGCCGATCTCTTCTGCCAGTGGCCGTCGCTCGAACGCATCGACGCCGTGACGCTCGCCTTCGATGCGCCCAGCGCCGAGCATGTCGTTCGCACGCTCAATTGCCTTTCGGCAATGTCGTTCATGTTGCGGTGAGGGCCGGAAGTATCGTTAGAATGGAGCCCTTGAGCAGGCACGCTCCATCCAATGCCCGGCAGGCGAAGTGTCATGCATGACGTCAGGCTCGCACACAACGACGACACCGCGCTGGATCCGGCCGATCCCATGCTCGTCATGCGCGGATCGCTGTTCATCGACGGTCACGAAGCCGGATGCTGGGAAGCCCGGCGCGACGGCACCTGGACGGCGCATCTGCGGCACGCGCAGGGATGGATCGTCGAGCCGAGCCGCGCCGCGCTGATCGAACGGCTGGCTCGCGGAGCGTTACGTCGGCACGCCGGCTCTTTCATCAAGATAACTGAAGAACTACATGTACCTGTCGATCATCGCGGTGGGACTCGGCGGCGGCCTCGGCTCGCTGCTGCGCTGGACGCTCGGCCTGCGCCTGAACGCCGTCTTTCCGAACCTGCCGCTCGGCACCTTCGCGGCCAATGTCATCGCGGGCTACATCATCGGCGTGGCGGTTGCGTTCTTTGCGCGCGTTCCGGATCTCTCCGTCGAGTGGCGGCTTTTCGTCATCACCGGTTTGATGGGCGGCCTGTCCACGTTTTCGACGTTCTCGGCAGAAGTCGTCGCGCATCTTCAGCAGGGGCGGCTCGGCTGGGCGCTGGCGGAGATCGCCATCCACGTCGGGGCGTCGCTCGTGATGACCGCGCTCGGCATCGCAACGGTGGCCGTCGCAAGTTGATCGGCGACACGTTCGCGACACCTTTTGGCTTTTATCCCGCGCCCGTTTCCTACAATCCTTCCCGCGTTCAGACGCCCGACACTTCGCCGCGCTTTCAGCGGCTCGATTTTTATTGCAACACAGAAGGTGAAGACATGCCCGAGTTCCCGCTTATCGAAATCAGACCGTACCGGGCGAGTGATCTCGACGGCGTGATCGACCTGTTTCTCCGCGCGGTGCGCGAGACTGCATCGGCGGATTACAACCAGAAGCAGATCGACGTCTGGGCGCAGGCCGATCCCGACGAATGGGCGCTCGCCCGCGCGAGCCGCCCGACGTGGGTCGCGTTCAGCGGCGGCCAGCTTGCCGGATTCGCCGATCTGGAGCGAAACGGCCTGATCGACATGATGTTCGTCCACCCGGAGCATCAGCGCAAAGGCGTGGCGACCGCGCTGCTCGCGCGCATCGAAGCCGAGGCGGACGAGGCGGGCATGCAGGTGCTGCACACCTACGCGAGCGCGACAGGCCGGCCGTTCTTCGAATATTGCGGTTTCACGATGCTGCTGGCACGAGCGGTCGTCGTGCGCGGACAGCGGTTCGTGCAGTTCGTGATGGAGAAAGTGCTGTGAGCATCGCGCGTTCTGTATAGACAAGCGTCGCCTATATCCGCTATTCGGGCTAAGGGGAATCCCGGAAAGCCTCTTGTTTCGCCGTTTATGCCCGTTTAGACTGGCGTCTGACTTGTATAGACAGGATGAAACATGATTACGCTGACGCCCGGAAAACTCACGCTGCCGCAACTGCGCCGAATCGCGCGCGGCTCCGATTCTCTGCGGCTCGATCCCGCGAGCTTCGACGCCATCGACGCCAGCGCGCGCGCGGTCGCGGCCATCGCCGCGAAGGGCGATCCGGCGTACGGCATCAACACGGGCTTCGGGCGGCTCGCGAACACGCATATTCCCGCTGACCAGCTCGAACTGTTGCAGCGCAATCTCGTGCTGTCGCACGCGGTCGGCGTGGGCGAGCCGATGTCGCGCCCCGTCGTGCGGCTGCTCATGGCGCTCAAGTTGTCGAGCCTCGGGCGCGGCCATTCGGGCATCCGCCGCGAAGTGATCGAGGCGCTCGTCACGCTGTTCAACGCGGACGTGCTGCCGATCATCCCGGTCAAGGGGTCGGTCGGCGCATCCGGCGATCTCTCGCCGCTCGCGCACATGTCGACGGTGCTGCTCGGCATCGGCGAAGTCACCATTCGCGGCGAACGCGCGAGCGCGCTCGACGGTCTTGCGGTCGCCGGCCTGAAGCCGCTGACGCTCCAGGCCAAGGAAGGGCTCGCGCTGCTGAACGGCACGCAGGCATCGGCGGCGCTCGCGCTGTATCACCTGTTCGCCATCGAGGACCTGTTCCGCACCGGACTCGTGGCAGGCGCGCTGTCGGTGGATGCGGCCGCGGGCTCGGTCGTGCCGTTCGATGCGCGCATCCATGAGTTGCGCGGGCATCGCGGGCAGATCGACGCCGCGGCGGCTTATCGCGCCCTGCTCGCGGGCTCGGGCATCAATCTGTCGCACGCGGATTGCGAGAAGGTGCAGGACCCGTACAGCCTGCGTTGCCAGCCGCAAGTGATGGGCGCGTGCCTCGACCAGATGCGCCACGCCGCCGACGTGCTGCTGATCGAAGCGAACGCGGTCTCCGATAACCCGCTGATCTTTCCCGATACCGGCGAAGTGCTGTCTGGCGGCAATTTCCACGCTGAACCGGTCGCTTTCGCCGCCGACAATCTCGCGCTCGCCGCCGCCGAAATCGGCGCGCTGGCCGAGCGGCGCATCGCGCTTCTCATCGACGCCACGCTTTCCGGCCTGCCGCCGTTCCTCGTGCGCGACGGCGGCGTGAACTCCGGCTTCATGATCGCGCACGTGACGGCGGCGGCGCTCGCCTCCGAGAACAAGACGCTGGCGCATCCCGCTTCGGTCGATTCGTTGCCCACGTCGGCGAATCAGGAAGATCACGTTTCCATGGCCACGTTCGCGGCCCGCAAGCTCGGCGATATCGCGAGCAACACGGCCAACATTCTCGCCATCGAACTGCTGGCGGCGGCGCAGGGCGTCGATCTGCGCGCGCCGCACAAGACGAGCGCGCCGCTCATCGAGGTGATGAACACGCTGCGCGCGCACGTGCCGCATTACGACCTCGACCGCTACTTCGCGCCGGATATCGCGGCCATCGCCAAACTGGTCGAGCAGGGCGCGATCGCGCGGCATAGCCCGTTCGCGTTCGCTTCGGAAACCGCGGAAAAGGCGGAAGCGAGCGCATGAACACGCCCGCGTATCAGGAGATCAAGGACTACATCCTGCAGCGCATTCACATCGGCGAGTGGCGCGAGGGCGATCAGGTGCCGTCGGAGAACGAACTGGCGCGCGAGTTCAAGGTCGCGCGCATGACCGTTAACCGCGCGCTGCGCGAACTGACCGCCGAACAGGTGCTGACGCGCGTGCAGGGGGCGGGCACCTTCGTCGCGCAGCCAAAGTACGCGTCGACGCTCGTCGAGATTCGCAGCATCTCGGACGAAATCGCTGCGCGCGGTCATGCGTATCGCGCGCAGGTGCTGCATCTGGGCGCATCCATCGTCGACGAGGCGCTCGCCGGCGAGATGCAGCTTGCGCTCGGCAGCCCGGTGTTTCATTCGCGCGTGCTGCACTTCGAAAACGACGAGCCGGTGCAGCTCGAAGAACGTTACGTGAACCCGGCGCTCGCGCCGGAATACGCGCGGCAGGATTTCACGACGATCACGCCGAACCAGTACCTGATGATCGCCGCGCCGCTGCAGCGTGTGGAGTACCGGATCGAGGCCTCGGTGCCGTCGCCCGAAATCCGCGCGGCGCTCGATATGGGCGAGCACGAGCCGTGTCTGTTGCTGCATCGGCGCACGTGGTCGCGCGATGCCGTCGCGTCGGTCGCGAATCTCTGGCATCCCGGCGACCGTTATCAATTCACCGGGCACTTCTGACGTGACGATCATTCCTGCGGCTTCGCTCGTCGCCGTGCCGTGGAAGAACGGCGGCGGCATCACGCGCGAGATCGCGGCGGGTCCGCCGGGCGCGTCGCTCGATGCGTTCGCGTGGCGGCTGTCGGTCGCGGACGTGTCGTCGGATGGCGCGTTTTCGGCGTTTCCCGGCGTGGATCGCGCGCTCGTGCTGCTCGACGGCGCGGGCATGCTGCTCGCCGAAGCGGGCGGGCGCGAGCATCGGCTCAAGGAACCGCTCGCGATGGCGCGCTTCGCGGGCGAAACGCCGATCCACGCGAGTCTCATCGACGGCCCGACGCGCGACTTCAACGTGATGGCGCGGCGCGACCGGGCGCGCATGTCGGTGTGCGTCCGGCGCGCCGGGCATCATGAACTGGCGCAGGCGCACGACGTGACGTTCGTCTACTGCGCGAGCGGCAGCCTGACTATCGCGTCTGCCGACGGAACGCGCGCAATGCTCTATCCGGGCGATACCGCGCGCATCGAGCGGACGTGCATCGTCGAAGCCGCGGGCGATGCCGCGTGGCTTTGCATCGGCATCGAGGAGAGACGAGCTTGAACCTCTATTTCGCGGACCACGCGCGCTTGCCCGACGGCTGGCGGCGCAACGTGCTGATCGAGTGGAGCGACGACGGCGCGCTCACGCGCGTCGAGCCGGACAGCGCGGCTCCCGCTGGCGTCGAGCGGGCGAAAGGCCCGGTGTTGCCGGGCATGCCGAATCTGCATTCGCACGCGTTCCAGCGCGCGATGGCCGGGCTCACCGAATATCGCGCGAGCGCCGCCGATACCTTCTGGAGCTGGCGCGACCTGATGTACCGCTTCGCCGCGAAGATCGGGCCGGACGCGCTCGCGGACATCGCGCATTGGCTCTACATCGAAATGCTGAAGGCGGGCTACACGTCGGTCTGCGAATTTCACTATGTGCATCACGCGCAGGACGGCTCGCCGTATGCGAACCGCGCGGAACTCGCCGAGCGCGTGGTGGATGCGGCAGAACGCGCGGGCATCGGCATCACCATGCTGCCGGTGCTCTATCAGTACAGCGGCTTCGGCCAGGCCGCGCCGCGCGATGATCAGCGCCGCTTCCTGCATACGCCCGAGAGCCTGCTCGACATGCTCGATGCGCTCGCCCGCGCCCGGCCGGAGAACGGCACGCGGCGTTACGGCGTCGCGCCGCATTCGTTGCGCGCGGTCTCGGGCGAATCGCTTGCGGCGCTGCTCGAAGGCTTCGACGCCCGCTTCGAGCGCGCTCCGGTGCACATTCATATCGCCGAGCAGCTTGCCGAAGTCGATGCGTGCGTCGCCGCGACGGGCCAGCGGCCGGTGCAGTGGCTGCTGGATCGCTTCGACGTCGATGCGCGCTGGTGCCTCGTCCACGCCACGCATATGGACGCGAGCGAATGCAATCGGCTTGCCGCGAGCCGCGCGGTCGCCGGCCTGTGCCTGACGACGGAGGCGAATCTCGGCGACGGCTTCTTCGCGGCGCGCGACTATCTGGATGCGGGCGGGCGCTTCGGCATCGGCTCGGATAGTCACGTGGGCGTCGACTGGCGCTCGGAGTTGCGGCTGCTCGAATATGGCCAGCGTCTGCTGCGTCGCGAGCGCAACGTGCTGGCATCGGCTGGCGACACGCGGCCGGCCGACCGTCTTTTTGACGCCGCCCTCGACGGCGGCGCGAGCGCGACCGGGCGGCGCGTCGGTGCGCTCGCGGCGGGCATGCGCGCGGACTGGATCGTGCTCGATGAAGCGCATCCCGGCATCGGCGGCCTTCCCTGCGACGCGTGGCTGTCCAGCGCAGTCTTCTGCGAGCATGGGCAGACGCCGGTGCGCGACGTGTTCGTCGGCGGCCGCAAGGTCGTCACCGACCGCCGTCACGTCGACGAAGAGCGGGCACTCACGCGTTATCGCGCGGCGCTCGGCGGACTGCTCGCGTAACGTTCAACTTCCGGAGCCGCAGACATGGATACCGTTCACGATTGCTCCATCTACACGCTGGAACGCGGCACCGCGCCGCTTTTGATCTCGATCCCGCACCGGGGCACGCGCATTCCGGAGGCGCTCGTCGAAGAGATGACGCCGGTGGCGCTGCGCGTCGACGATTGCGACTGGCATCTGGGGCGGCTGTATGCGTTCGCGCGCGAGTTGGGCGCGTCGATTCTGCTGCCGGAATATGCGCGTTACGTGATCGACCTGAACCGCCCGCCCGACGACGCGAATCTGTATCCCGGCCGCGACACGACGGGTCTCTGTCCGGTCGATACGTTCGACAAAGAGCCGCTTTACCGCCCGGGACACGGGCCGTCGCGCGAGCAGATCGAGGCGCGTCGCGCGCTGTACTGGCAGCCGTATCACGACGCGCTCGCCGGCGAGCTCGCCGCGCTGCGCGAAGCGCACGGGCGCGTGCTGCTGTGGGAAGCGCATTCCATCCGTTCGGTCGTGCCGCGTTTCTTCGAGGGCCGCTTGCCCGACTTCAACTTCGGCACGGCAGACGGCGCGTCGGCGGCGCCGGGACTCGCGGAGCGGCTGGCGGAGGTCGTATCGCGTGACGGGCGATATACGAGCGTCGCCAATGGGCGTTTCAAGGGCGGCTACATCACGCGGCGCTACGGGGAGCCGGCGCGCGGCATCCACGCCGTGCAACTGGAACTGACGCAGGTGACCTACATGCAGGAAACGTCGCCCTATGCCTACGACGACATCCGCGCCGGCGCCGTTCAGCCGCTGCTGCGCCAATTGATGACCGTGGCGCTCGAACACGTGGCGACGCGCTGACTGCGGCGTTCGTCATCCGCCCCGATCAATGCCTGGATTATTGCTCGTTGAACAAATATCTTTCATGAGAATCGGGGTTTTCCCTAGGTCGATGACCTCCTAAACTTCTCTCCAAGCGAAAGGAAATCAGAAAACGCTTAAAAAGCTCCCCGGTTTCCAATCGATCTCACAACAAGATATTGGAGGTCATCATGATCAAGTCATTCGTTCCGGCACTCGTCATCGCTTCGGCTCTGGCCGCTCCGACTTTTGCCTTCGCGCAAAACAATGCGCCCGTGACGCGCGCTGAAGTTCGCGCAGAACTCGCTCAGTTGGAAAAGGCTGGCTACAACCCGTCGCAAGACCGCGTGAACTATCCGCAAAACTTGCAAGCCGCCCAGGCTCGCGTGAACGCGGAGCAAGGCGCGGCTGCAACGACGTCGTATGGCGCGTCGACCGCTGGCAACGCCCAGTCGGGCGCGCGTGCAGCCGTCACGATGTCGGATCGCAATTCGGTCTACTTCGGCCACTAAGCCGGAGTCTGTGATCCCGCAGCGGATAGCGCGCGGCGGGTAGCAGGAGCAGGGCAAACGTAGTGAAGAAAGCGCCGGCCGCGTGATCGCAGCCGGCGCTTTTTGCTGTGCAGTCGGCACGCGCGAGGCCGCCGCAGCGAAGTTTCATGCGCCTGAAAGCATAATCCAGCACGCTAAGGTCTTCGTCCCGGATCATTGCCGATGCACATCCTCACGAAGTATCTCCTCGCCAGCGCCGCCGTCGCGCTCGGCCTAGCGTATTCGCCCGCGCGCGCGGGCAATCCCGATGCGCTCTGGCAAATCGTCCACGACCGCTGCGTACCGGCAGCCGACGGCGCGCACATCGAGCAGCCTTGCGCCGAGGTGAACGTCGCAGGCGACTATGCGGTGCTCAAGGACATCGTCGGCGTCGCGCAATATCTGTTGATTCCGACCGCGCGCGTGAGCGGCATCGAAAGTCCTGCGCTCCTCGAACCGGACACGCCGAACTACTGGCGCGATGCATGGAACGCGCGCCATTACGTCGACGACGCGCTGCGCCGCCGCTTGCCGCGTGACGAGATGTCGCTCGCGGTCAATTCGGCGAGCGGGCGCACGCAGAACCAGTTGCATATCCATCTCGACTGCCTCGCGGATGACGTGGCGGAGGCGCTGCGCGACGCGGGGCCGGGCATCGGCACGCAATGGACGCCGCTGCCCGTGCGCCTTCGCGGACACAGTTATCGCGCGTTGCGCATCGACGACGCGGACTTGTCGCGTACCGATCCGTTCAGGCTGCTGGCCGCCACCGTCGCGCAGGAAGGCGGTTCCATGGGCGATCAGACGTTGCTGCTCGTGGGCGCCGAGCGCAGCGACGGCGCGCCCGCGTTCTTCCTGCTCAACGATCACGTCGGTCCGGGCAATCTCGCGTCGTCGGAAGAATTGCAGGATCACACCTGCGCGCTGGCCGGACGCGCCATCGTCAAACCTTGAGGGCGCCGGATCAGCAATCGAAGCGCTGCAACAACGCGTCGTCCGGGCCGGAGAACGCCAGCGCGTTGTGCGTCGCGTCGCGCATCGAATGCCGCACGTGAGGCTCGACGCCAGACAGTGCCATGCGCGCGGCTGCGTTGTCCGTCTGACGGAAGATGACGAGCCGCGAATCGGGGTTCATCTCGGTGGCGATGTCGTCGCGCCGGACGGCCGTCGTGCGTCAGAGCAGGTCATTCGCCTATCAGATGCAACACGAGTTCGCGGTGATGCGGCGCCGCCCGGTGCTCGAACACATAGATGCCCTGCCACGTGCCGAGCACCATGCGGCCGGCTTCGACCGGAATCGAAAGCTGGACGGTGGTAAGCGCGGTGCGCAGGTGCGCGGGCATGTCGTCGGGGCCTTCGGCGTCGTGGATGTAGCGGCCGGGCGCTTCCGGTGCGACCGATTCGAAATACCGTTCGAGGTCCGCGCGCACGTCCGGGTCGGCGTTTTCCTGAATCAGCAGCGACGCCGACGTATGACGGCAAAACACCGTCAGCAGGCCCGTGCGGATATCCTGCAAGTCGATCCAGCGGTCGATGTCGCGCGTGACTTCGTGCAGGCCGCGCGAGCCGGTTGCGAGCGTCAGATGGTGGAGTGCCTGTTTCATGTCGTTTTCGATCCGAGGGAAAGTGCCTGTTCAGTGTAACGGCTGGCTCGCGCGATGATGGTCTATGCTTGGCGCGTGCCGTTCACACGATCGGACGATCATGCGCAAACCGAAGACCACCGCGCTGCTCGGAGTACTGCTGGCATTGCACGCGCTAGCCGTCCACGCCGACGGCACGCTCGCCAATCGCGGCAACGACCCGTTCCTGCACGTGTCGAACGCCATCGCGGATTGCCCCGCGCCGCGCGGCCCGTTCGAGACGGAGGCAGAATGGCTCGACGAAGCGCACTATCGGATCGAGCGCGGCAACAGTTGCTGGATCGCGGGCCGCTGCCGTCTGCCGAACAGCTACGACTACGACCGCGAGATCGCCGAAAGCGTCACGCGCCGTCTGAATGCGCTGAACGCATCGCTTCAGTGGCGCGACAAGACGAGTCTATGGCTCACGCTGCAGCGCCGCTTCGTCTACGTGGACGGCTGCGTGTCGCCGGACTTCGACCGCGCGCGTTTCGTGGCGGGCTTGAGCGAGACGGCGGACGTCGAGAAGATCATCGACCGCACGACGGTTCTATCGCCTAAGCTGAAAGCGAGACCCTGCGCGACGCCGGCCTCGGCCGGCGATTGCCGATGATGAGAACGATGCCCGCTGACCGGCTCCTGCCGTTCGTCCGACGCCTCTTGCTGCTGCTGGCGTTCGCCGTGTTCCCGCTTCGCGCGGCAGCTGCCGCGCCCGTCGTCGTGATTCCGCTGACCGGCGCGGTCGGCCCGGCGAGCGCGGATTTCGTCGTGCGATCGCTCGCCCGCGCCGCGGACGAACGCGCGCAACTCGCCGTCCTCCGGATCGACACGCCCGGCGGCCTCAATCTTTCCATGCGCGCCATCATTCAGGCGATCCTCGCTTCGCCGGTGCCGGTCGCGGCGTACATCGCGCCGAGCGGCGCGCGGGCGGCGAGCGCGGGCACGTACATCGTGTATGCCGCCCATATCGCCGCGATGGCGCCCGGCACGAATCTCGGCGCGGCCACGCCGATCCAGCTCGGCGGCGGGGGAGCGGAGCGCGCGGCGTCGGGCGCGGCGGAGGGGGCATCGACCGAAACGCGCAAGCAGGTTCACGACGCCGCCGCGTATATCCGCGGCCTCGCGCAATTGCGCGGGCGCAACGCGCAGTGGGCCGAACGCGCGGTGCGCGAGGCCGTCGCGCTCTCGGCCAACGAGGCGCTCGCGCAGAAGGTGATCGACCTCACCGCGACCGACATTCCCGATCTGCTCGCCAGACTCGACGGCCGCCGCGTGCGCACGGCGCAGGGCGAGCGCGTGCTGACGACGCGCGAGGCGAGCGTCGTCGCGTTCCAGCCCGACTGGCGCAACCGCTTTCTCGCGGCGATCACGGACCCGAGCGTCGCGCTCATACTGATGATGATCGGCATGTACGGCCTCTTCTTCGAGTTCGCGAATCCCGGCTATGCGTTGCCGGGCGTCGCGGGCGCGATTTGCCTGCTCGTCGGCCTGTTCGCGCTGCAATTGCTGCCGGTGAGCTACGTGGGCCTCGGCTTGCTGATGCTGGGCATCGGCTGTCTCGTGGCCGAGGCGTTCTTGCCGACGTTCGGCACGCTCGGCATCGGCGGCATCGTCGCGTTCGCCATCGGCGCGCTGATGCTCGTGGATACCGACGTGCCCGGCTTCGGCGTTCCGCCCGGACTCGTCGCCACGCTCGCGCTGTTCTCGGCGGTCTTCGTGTTCGCGGTGTCGGGGCTCTCATTGAAAGCGCGCAGGCGGCCCGTCGTCAGCGGCGGCGAGGCCATGCTCGGCAGCATCGGCGTGATGCTGGAGGGCGGCGAGGGCGTCGGCTGGGCGCGCGTGCAGGGCGAACGCTGGCGCGTGCGGCCGGCATCGCCCGCTGCGTTGCCGGGGCAGGGCGCGCGGGTGCGCGTGACCGCGCGCGACGGACTCACGCTGACCGTCGAGCCGTTCGACGAATCACATCACAATGCAGCTTGAACGAGGCTAAAAACATGGGGCTGACTTTCGGTTTCGGCGGCATCGTCCTCGCGCTCGTCATTTTTTTGCTCGCGTCGGCGGTGCGCATTTTTCGCGAGTACGAGCGCGGCGTCGTGTTCCTGCTCGGGCGCTTCTGGAAGGTGAAAGGGCCGGGGCTCGTGCTCATCATTCCGGTCGTGCAGCAGGTCGTGCGCATGGACCTGCGCACCGTCGTCTTCGACGTGCCGCCGCAGGACGTCATCACGCGCGACAACGTCTCGGTGAAGGTGAACGCGGTCGTCTACTTTCGCGTGGTCGATCCGGAGAAAGCCGTGATTCAGGTCGCGCGCTATTTCGACGCGACCAGCCAGCTCTCGCAGACGACGCTGCGCGCGATTCTCGGCAAGCACGAACTCGACGAACTGCTGTCCGAGCGGGAGCGCCTGAACAGCGACATCCAGCGCGTGCTCGACGCGCAGACGGACGTGTGGGGCATCAAGGTGTCGAACGTCGAGATCAAGGACGTCGATATCAACGAGACGATGATTCGCGCGATCGCCCGCCAGGCCGAAGCCGAGCGCGAGCGTCGCGCGAAGATCATTCATGCGGAAGGCGAATTGCAGGCATCGGAGAAGCTGCTGCAGGCCGCGCAGATGCTCGCCCAGGCGCCGCAGGCGATGCAACTGCGCTATCTGCAAACGCTGACGACGATCGCCGGCGACAAGAACTCGACGATCGTGTTTCCGGTCCCGGTCGATCTGGTCAGCGCGGTGATCGACCGGTTCACGAAGTCCTCGAACCCTTAGACGAGCGCGGGAAAGTCGAGCGTCGTATCGTTCACACGGTTCACGAGGTTCGTGAAGTTGATGACGCTCATCGCGAACAGCGCGTCGATGACTTGCGCCTCGCTATAGCCGGCTTCGCGCACATCCGCGAGCACGCGGGCGTCCACCGTGCCGCGCGAATCCGCCACGTGCCGCACGAAGCGCACAAGCGCATCGCGCTTCGCATTGCCGGTCGCGTCGCCTGCGCGAATCTGCTGCGTTTCGTCTTGCGTGAGTCCGGCCATCTTGCCGACGACCGTATGCGCAGCGGCACAGTAATCGCAGCCCGCCAGTTCGCTGACGGCGAGCTTGATGGCTTCGGCATCGGCCTTGTCGAGACTGCTCTTCGCGAGCACGGCATCGTTGGATAGCGCCGCGCCGAGCGCCGCCGGGCTATGCGTGCCGATGGTCGCATACGCGTTCGGCACGCGGCCAGCGGCCTTCTTGATGGCGCTGAAGAGTTCCGCGGTCTTGCCGGTGGCTTCGTTGACGTTGACTTGGGAAAGACGTGACATGGTGTGCTCCGGTTCGTTGGTGAGCCATCTGAATGGCGTGAGTCAACTGTAGGCCGGAGCAGGGCGGCTGTGAATGCGCGCGCGTCTCAACGAAACGCGCGATCGTCTCATCTTCTATTGCACCGTCCCGAGCACTTCTCTTACCGTCTTGAAGATGCGCTCGATCTGATCGTCTTCGATGATGAGCGGCGGCGAGAACGCGAGCGTGTCGCCGGTATAGCGCACGAGCACGCCCGCCTCGAAGCACTTGACGAACGCTTCGTAGGCGCGCGCGCCGGGCGCGCCGTCGCGCGGTTCGAGCTCGATGCCCGCGACGAGCCCGAGATTGCGAATGTCCTTGACGTGCGGCGCGTCGCGCAGCGCATGCGCCGCGCTTTCGAACGCCGGAGACTTGGATGCCGCGCGGTCGAACAGCTTGTCGCGCACATAGAGGTCGAGCGTCGCGATGGCCGCGGCAGTCGCGGCCGGATGCGCCGAGTACGTGTAGCCGTGAAAAAGTTCGATGGCGTTCGCCGCGCCCGCATCGATGATCGTGTCATGCACCTTGCGCTGCGCCGCGACCGCGCCCATCGGAATGGACGCGTTGTTGATCGCCTTGGCCATGGTGATGAGGTCCGGCGTCACGCCGAAGAACTCGCTGGCGGTCGCCTTGCCGAGACGTCCGAAGCCGGTGATGACCTCATCGAAAATCAGCAGAATGCCGTGTTTCGTGCAGATTTCGCGCAACTTCTGCAAGTAGCCCTGCGGCGGAATCAGCACGCCCGTTGAGCCCGCTACCGGTTCGACGATGACGGCCGCGATCGTCGATGCATCGTGCAGCGCGACGATGCGCTCCAGTTCGTCCGCGAGATGCGCGCCCCACGCCGGCTGGCCCTTCGAGAACGCGTTGTGGGCGAGATCGTGCGTATGCGGAAGATGATCGACCGAGGGCAGCAGCGCGCCCGAGAACGTCTTGCGGTTCGGCGCGATGCCGCCGACCGAAATGCCGCCGAAGCCCACGCCGTGATAGCCGCGCTCGCGGCCGATCAGCCGCGTGCGCTGGCCTTCGCCGCGCGCGCGATGGTAGGCGATGGCGATCTTGAGCGCCGTGTCGACCGACTCCGAGCCCGAGTTCGTGAAGAAGATCCGGTCGAGGCCGTCGGGCATCAGTTCGGCCACTTTCGTCGCGGCTTCGAACGCGAGCGGGTGCGCCATCTGGAACGTCGGCGCGAAATCCAGCGTGCCGAGCGCCTTCTGCACCGCCTCGACGATTTCCTCGCGGCAATGACCCGCGTTCACGCACCACAGCCCCGCGCAGGCGTCGAGCACTTCGCGGCCATCCGTCGACCGGTAGTACATGCCTTTGGCGCTTTCCAGCAGCCGCGGCGCGGCCTTGAACTGGCGATTCGCGGTGAAGGGCATCCAGAAAGACGACAGGTCGTCGATGACGGGGCGGGCGTTCATGGCTTGGTCTCTCCTCTAAAGAACGGTCACTGTATGTCGACGCAATTTTGCGCGGCATAGACAGTTGCTTCACCGCGCTGCCAACTGTGCTGGCAAAATGGGGCGAACTGTGCTGGCAAACCTTGGCCGATTGAACCGATGATCGAACTCAACCTGGAACGCGGCTCGCGGCAGGCGCCGACGCTCGTCGAGCAACTCGTGCGCGCGTTTTCGTCCGCCATCGAGTCGGACACGTTGCGTGCGGGCGCGCTGTTGCCTTCAGTGCGGCGTCTGGCCGAAAGCGAGCGCCTGAGCACGTTCACCGTGACGGAAGCGTACGGCAGGCTCGTGTCGATGGGCCTCGTCACCGCGCGGCGCGGCTCGGGGTATCGCGTGGCCGTGCGCGGGCGGCGCGCGCCGACGCGCTCGGTCGAATGGCAGCCGCCGAGCCTCACGGCGACATGGCTGCTTTCCGATGTCTTCGCGGACCATTCGGTGCCGATCAAATCCGGCTGCGGCTGGCTGCCGAACGAATGGGTCAACGAAAGCGGGCTCCACCACGCGTTGCGCGCGGTGAGCCGCGTGCCGGCCGCGCGCATCGCGGATTACGGGCATCCGTACGGCTTCGCTCCGCTGCGCGAGCGCATCGCCGAGCAACTGGACCGTCACGGCTTGCCGGTCGATGCCGCTTCCAACGTGCTCTTGACGAGCGGCGCGACGCAGGCGCTCGACCTGATCGTGCGCACCTTGCTGCGTCCGGGCGATGCCGTGGTCGTCGAAGATCCCGGCTACTGCAATCTGCTGCAGATTCTCAGGCTTGCCGGCTTGAACGTGCATGGCGTGCCGCGCACGGTCGCGGGCATCGACACGGACGTGTTCGAGCGCATCGTGACGGAGCATCGTCCGAAAGCCGTCTTTCTCAACACGACGCTGCAGAATCCGACCGGCGCGACGTTCAGCATGGCGTCGGCGTTCCGCCTGATGCAGATCGCCGAGCGGCATGGCCTGTGGGTCGTGGAAGACGATGTGAACCGCGAGCTCGCGCCGCCCGGCGCGCCGTTGCTCGCGGCGCTGGAAGGGCTGAGCCGCGTCGTGTATGTCGGCGGCTTCGCCAAGACCATCACGCCGTCGCTGCGCTGCGGCTATGTCGTCGCCGAGCGCGACGTGCTGCGCGAACTGGCGCGCACGAAGATGGCGGTGGGACTCACGTCGTCGGAGGCGACGGAGCGCATCGTCGAGAAGGTGCTGACGGAAGGGCGCTATGCGCGGCACGTCGAATTCGTGATCGACAAGCTGAAGGACGCGCATGCGGTCGTCGAGCAGCGCATGGATGCGCTCGGCGCGACACTGTTCCGCCGTCCGCGCGCGGGTCTTTTCGTATGGGCGGAGTTGCCGATCGATCCGTTGCATGCGAGCGATGTCGCGACGCGCGCGCTCGAACACGGCATCTGGCTCGCGCCGGGCTCGTATTTCCGGCCGGGCGATGCGCCGAGCGCGTGCTTTCGCTTCAACGTGCCGTATTCGCTCGACGACGCGCTGTGGACTTTTCTCGGCAAGTCGCTTTGACCGCTAGGCAGCGGCGCGCGGACTCGCGCTCAGGCGATGCAGATGCGTGCGCGGCCGCGCTGCGCTCTTGCGACCACGCGATGCCGCGAGGTGCGCCTGCAAGCGCTCGCACACGTCTTTTCTGCGCACCGGATTGAGCGGATCGCACAGACGAATGGTGAGCGTGGCGGCTCGTGCGTGCAGCGGCACGAGCGTGTCGGGCTCCGGCGCTTCCCAGAGCACGACGGTATGCGTGCCGTCCGACACTTGCACGATCTGAAAGTGCTCGAGATCAACCTTGCCGAGCTCGTGAGGTTCGATCGAATGATGCATGATGCCCCCGAAAACAGTCTCTCTGTGCATTGCCGGGCATGCAAACACTATGCCGATGCATCGATTACGGAGCTTTCCCGCCGGCCAGCGCGGCGACGTGTAATTTTCAGCATGACGTGCGTGAAAAAAAGCCATCGGCGCGCCAACGCATGTGTTGGCGCGAGCCCTACAGCGCGCTCGCGCCGTCTGCTTTCTTATGCTTATTCGCCGTAGATATCAAAGTCGAAGTACTTCTGCTCGATGCGCTTGTACGTGCCGTCCTTGATCATCGCGGCGATTGCGCCGTCGAGCTTCTCTTTCAGGTCGGTGTCTTCCTTGCGAAGACCGATCGCGGTGCCGGGGCCGAAGATCGCGCTGTCTTCGAGAGCCGGGCCGGCGAAAGCGAACGGCTTGCCGCGCGGCGTGTCGAGAAAGCCGCGTTCGGCCTGCACCGCGTTTTGCAGCGATGCGTCGAGTCGTCCGGCGAGCAGGTCGGCATAGACCTGATCCTGATCCGCATACGATACGACCGTCACGCCTTTGGCGCCCCAATGCGCCTTCGCATAGCTCTCCTGCATCGACCCTTGTTCGACGCCGACCGATTTGCCCGCGAGCGATTCCGCCGTCGGCTGGATCTTCGAGTCGCGCTTCGCGACGAGCCGCGTGGGCACATGAAAGAGCTTGCTGGAGAACGCGATCTGCTTGACGCGCGCCGGCGTCATCGACATGGTGGAGAGCACGCCGTCGAATTTGCGCGCCTTCAGGCCGGGAATCATGCCGTCGAAGGCGTTTTCGACCCATACGCACTTTGCGTCGAGACGGCGGCACAGTTCGTTGCCGACATCGATATCGAAGCCGACGAGCTGGCCGTCCGGTGCTTTCGATTCGAAGGGCGGATAACTGGCATCGACGCCGAACCGGATCGTGGACCAATCTTTCGCATGCGCGCCGATAGACACGGCCAGCATGGAACTCAACAACACCGTCAACAGCGTCTTCACGTTCGTCTCTTCCTAGCGATAAGTTGGAATAGTTCTCGGACTGCCGCGGAAGATTATAGAGGCGTTAAGCATGCGCTAAAAAAATGGCCGCGAAATTCGCGGCCATTCGGTTGAAGCATTGTGGTGCTGCCAGCGGTTCTCTTAGCTCGCGCGTACTTCGATGCGACGCGGACGCGCTTCTTCACGGCGCGGAATCGTGAGCTTGAGCACGCCGTTCGTCAGGTTCGCGTCGATCTTCGTGGTGTCGAAGTCGTCGCTGACGGTGAAGGCGCGGGCGAAGCGCGGCGCGCGCACTTCGGCGTGATGCACGCGCAAGCCGGCTTGCGCGGTGACCACCGCTTCGGCTTCGATATAGAGCCGCGCGTCATGCACTTTCACGTCCAGCTTTTCGCGCGGCACGCCGGGCAGGTCGGCCCACAGCGTGATGCCGTGGCTGTCTTCGACGATATCGACCGCGGGCGTGATGCTCGCGCGGCGCGCGTTGTCTTCATTCTTGCGCGTCACGTCGCCTTCGTTGCGCTGCGCCAGTTGAGTGGTGTCGTTCATCGTGAGCTCCCGAATGCTGAATTACTGAATGGTGATGGCGCGGGGCTTGGACGCTTCGCGCTTGCCGACGGTGATGGACAGCGTGCCGTTTTCATAGCGCGCCTGCACCTTGTCGATGTCCGCGTTCTGCGGCAGTTCGATCACGCGGCGGAAGCTGCCGGTGAAGCGCTCTTTGGCATAAGTGCGCGCGCCTTCGGTCAGCGTTTCGGCCTTGCGCTCGCCGCTAATCGTGAGCGTGCCTTTGTCCACGGTCACATCGAGCGATGCGGGATCCACGCCCGGCGCGAACGCGACGATCTCGACCGCCTCGTCCGTGCTGCCGATATTCAATTGCGGAAAGACATCCGCGCGGCTGGTCCGGATGCTCGATGGCAGGTTGCCGAACAGCGTCGACATTTGCCGCTGCATGCGATCCAGCTCCGCGAACACGTCGCCGCCAAAGTAGAAGTCACTCATGATCCAGTCTCCGAAAATGCGGCCGCATGAAGGCCGGCACAGTGCGTTGATCCTTGTGGGCAGCGCGTTCGAGCTCACTGCCCTCGGATCGAAAAATAGGTGCGGAGACTCCCATTTCAATAAGCCGGAATGCATTTTCCAGCGCATTTTTTATTCGTTCGGCGACTCTTGAAATGCGTTTTGCGACTCATAGATTGGACCGTTTGAGCGTTAGCCGCTAACGAATTCAATCCGCTCTTACAATGGGCGATCCAACCAGTGGCGGGGACGACAAGATGAACGTGTGCATTTACGGCGCGGGCGCAATCGGCGGATGGATGGGCGTGCGGCTCGCGCAGGCAGGCTGCGATGTCAGCGTGGTCGCGCGCGGCGCGACGCTGGATGCGCTCACCACGCGCGGCCTGCAGCTCGTGGAGAAGGACGCGACGCATACGGCGCAGGTTCGCGCGAGCGCCGCGCCCGACGCACTGGGGCAACAAGACCTCGTGGTGGTCGCCGTCAAAGCGCCGGCAATGGCATCCGTGGCCGCGCACATCGCGCCGCTGCTCAGCGAGCGGACCACGGTGCTCACTGCGATGAACGGCGTGCCGTGGTGGTTCTGCGACGGCTTAGGCGATGCGTTCGCCGGCAAGCGACTCGCCTCGGTCGATCCGCACGGCACGATCGCCGCCGCGATACCGAGCGCGCAGACCGTCGGCTGCGTCGTTCACGCGAGTTGTTTCGTGGAAGCGCCGGGCGTGATCCGGCATCATCAGGGAAACGGGCTGATTCTGGGCGAGGCGACCGGCAAGCCGAGCGCGCGCGTCGATTCGCTCGTATCGCTCTTTGCGCAGGCGGGCTTCGACGCTTCCGCTTCGCCGCAGATTCAGCGCGACGTGTGGTTCAAGCTGTGGGGCAACATGACGATGAACCCGATCAGCGCCATCACCGGCGCGACCACGGACCGCATCCTCGGCGACGACCTCGTGCGCGGCTTCGTCACGCGCATCATGCTGGAGGCGAAGGAAATCGGCGCGCGCTTCGGCATTCCCATCGAACAGGAGCCAGCGGACCGGCATGCCGTCACGGCAAAACTGGGCGCGATGAAGACGTCGATGCTGCAGGACGTCGAAGCGGGCAAGGCCGTCGAACTGGATGCGCTCGTCGCGTCGGTGCGCGAACTCGGCGCGATGACCGGCGTGCCGACGCCATTCACCGACGCGCTGCTCGGCCTCGCGCGTCTGCATGCGCGCACGCTGGGCCTTTATCCGCCGCAATGAGCGATGAGTAATGAGTAATGAGTAGCGAGTCGAGGACCTGATGAAAGAATCACCGAGCGAACTCGTCGCGATGCGCGACATGCTGCGCGAGTTCGTGCGCGAGCGCGACTGGCGCCGATTCCATGCGCCGAAGAATCTCGCGGCGGCGCTGAGCGTGGAGGCGAGCGAGTTGCTGGAGCCGTTCACGTGGCTTCAGACGGGCGACAAGGCCGAGCTCGACGACGCGAAGCTTTGCGCCATTCGTCATGAGATGGCTGACGTGCTCGCTTATCTCGTGATGCTGGCCGACGCGCTCGATGTGGATCTGCATCAGGCGTTGCTGGAGAAGATGGCGCTGAATCGCGCGAAGTATCCGGCGCACAAGGTGCGCGGCGACGCGCGCAAATACAGCGAATACGATGAATGACGAGAGTGGCGCACACGATTAAGCTCGCATGATCCACTAACGACCGAGGATGCCGATGGATTTTTCGCTTTCGCCGGAGTTGACCGAATTACAGGCGCGGGTGCGCGCGTTCATCGCCGATGAAATCGTGCCGATGGAGCGCGATCCGCGCTGCACGCCGCACGGCCCGAACGAAGCGTTACGCGCCGAACTGATCGCGAAGGGCCGCAAGGCGGGCTTGCTGTCGAGCCATATCTCGCCGGAGTTCGGCGGGCTCGGGCTCGGTCATGTCGCGAAGGCGATTCTGTTCGAGGAGGCGGGGTATTCGCCGCTCGGCCCTGTAGCGCTGAATATCGCCGCGCCCGACGAGGGGAACATGCATCTGCTCGAAGCCATCGCGACGCCCGAGCAGAAGGAACGCTGGCTGCGTCCGCTCGCGGCGGGCGAGATCCGCTCGTGCTTCTGCATGACCGAGCCGTCGCCCGGCGCGGGCGCGGACCCGGCCATGCTCCAGACCACCGCCACGCGCGACGGCGACGAGTACGTGATTCACGGCCGCAAGTGGTTCATCACGGGCGCCGAGGGCGCGGCAGTCGCGATCATCATGGCGAAGTTCGCGGACGGCCCGGCCACGATGTTTCTCGCGGACATGTCGAGTCCCGGCATCGTCATCGAACGGGCGATGGATTCGCTCGACACGTGCTTTCCCGGCGGCCACGGCGTCGTGCGTTTCGACGGCCTGCGCGTGCCGGCGTCGAACGTGCTGGGCGAACCGGGCGAAGGCTTCCGTTATGCGCAGGTGCGTTTGTCGCCCGCGCGTCTCACGCACTGCATGCGCTGGCTCGGCGCGGCCCGCCGCGCGCATGACGTCGCGAGCGATTATGCGCGCCAACGTCAGGCGTTCGGCAAGGCGCTAGGCGAGCACGAAGGCGTCGGCTTCATGCTGGCGGACAACGAGATGGACCTGCACGTCACGCGGCTCGCCATCTGGCATTGCGCGTGGGTGCTGGATCAGGGCGTGCTCGGCAAGCACGAATCGAGCATCGCGAAGGTCGTGTCGTCGGAGGCGCTGTGGCGCGTCGTCGACCGTTGCGTGCAAGTGCTGGGCGGGCAGGGCGTCACGCACGAGACGGTCGTCGCGCGAATTTTCGCGGACATGCGCGCGTTCCGAATCTACGACGGCCCGTCGGAAGTGCATCGCTGGAGCATCGCGCGGCGCATCTTGCGTGGGCCGAAGCCGGCTGCTTGAGGGGGCTGCTTGAGCCGGCTGCTTGAGCGCGATGACGCGCGCCGCTTCAGTGCGTCATGGGCGGCGCGTCGGCTCGTCGCTGCGCCACGATGCGGCCCGCGCGCATGGCATTGTCCGGATAGTTGATCCAGTCGTTCGGATCGTAGCCCGCAGCGATCCACGCGTGTAGTTCATAACGAACCTGAGCGCGTGTCTTGGGCGTGGACGAATTGTCGGCGAGCGGCTGCGCGAATGCAGACGCGGCCCAGCACGCAGCGAGCGCGCCGAGCATGATTCGGGAAGTAGCTTTCATGAGTCCCTCTTACGCCGCTGATGACGGCTTACTCATTCTAGGACACAACGCCGAATGTCACCGGCGCGCGCTCAGCGTGACAGTCCGATGACTTTTGCAACGAAAGGACCGCTTCCATTCGCCTTTCGTTCAGTGAAGCGGTGTCTCGCAAGCGCACGACTGGGGAAAGCCCGTGTTGCAATGCAGCATGTCATTGAGTATGCTGTCTTAAGCGGGCGCTGACGCCCCTCGTTTAGTCATGATGCCCTGAACGATTTCCGCGTACGGGCAACGCAAAGAGAAGCGCCCGACATCAAGGGCGTTCGTCTAGGCAAGGCAGCAAGCCTTACGGACGTCAACTTGAAGGAGCCGCATGTATGGACTTGACCGGATCATCGAAGCCGACGCTGCATATCTTCCACCAGGAAGGCGGATGGCATTGGGGCATCACCGTCGAGCGCGCGGCAGGCGGCGGCATGAAGGTGGTCGCCTATAGCGACGAAGGCTTCGATTCCGAAGACGAAGCCCGCGAAGACGGCGAACACGTGCTGCGCTCGGAAGACTGGCGTTCGCGTCAACGATTCAGCCGCAGCGAGCGGCGCACCGGCTGTTCTTGAAATTGCGGCGCGTCGCTGCCTTCTTCCTCATCTTCCATCAAGCGACAAGGCCCCACCGCCTAGCGTGTTAAGAAACGCTAGCTTGTGGCGGCAATCAACTGCCTCCGCGTCTTATGCGGACGGCCTTTCGAGCGGCGGCGTGCCCTCGTGAAAGAACTTCTTGAGTTCCGTTCTCAGCTCCGGCGAATCTTCATGCTGATGCATGCTCACCGCATGTTGCACGGCGGCCTGCATCAATTCGTCTTCGGAGTCGGCGGCGAGGGCGATCGTGCAGTTGCTGTCGCTCGAGCACTCGCGGCAATCGATGTACATGCGTGTCATGGCGTCCTCCTGGCATGAAGGCGCTGACTTCAGTATAGGCCGTCGTTTCGGCTGCGATGGCGGTTTGCGCGCGCCTGCGCAGTCGCGTAACGTTCATGCTCATGAACGGTTTTTCGATTCCCGACACGACCCTTGCAGCGTACCGCGCTGCCATCTACCGGATACACGGCGAGCCGCCCATCGATATGAAGATCGGCGAGAAGAACGCGTCCGTCGCCGCGCTGCTGGGCCGTCACGGTGTTGGCAGCGCAGTGTTCGTGACCGCGTTCAATCCGTTTGGCTGTGAGCTGAGCGCCGAGCAGAACGCCGCGAGGCAGCGGGCGCTCGAAGCGCACATCGCGCAAGCAGGGTGGATGGCGCTAGCGGGCGAAGGCTTGGATCCGAACAACGTATGGAGCGCCGAAGCGAGTCTGTTCGTGCTCGGCGCGACCGTGCTCGACGCCGACGATTTCATGCTGGCGTATGAGCAGAACGCCGTCGTGGTCGTCGGGGATGATGGCGTGCCGCGATTGCGCGTGCATCCGCGATATAGGTGACTTGACCGAGCGCTTCGACGCCGCGCGACCTGATGCAGGGAAAAGGCGTCGCGTGTCGCGCGATGTTCGCGCGCGGCTTGAACGGCCCTCTTGTTCGTGCTCTCGCGAATGCGCGCGCTGGCTGATGCCGGGCGGGTCGCTCGCCCTTGACGCGATATTCGCGAGCGAATTCAAAGTCCGCTGCATTCGACCTGCCCATCTATGAAAGCATGAATGCGCCGCACGATAGCGCAGTTTTGTAAGTACTGCAAACGAGCTTACCGTCGCGCTGGCGTACTGCGCACCAGACGATGCATCGACGGCACGACGATCCAACGCGCGCTGCTGACTGGGCACGTCGACCAATGATGGGGCTCACCGGCGCGGCCGACCGAGCGCCAACCGCGTCATGAGGCACTCTTGGTGAGCGTCCGAAACGGGCTAGCACATTTGCGCACTCACTAACGTCGCGCGAAGCGAACGCATATCACGGCATGCCGCTCATATCGCTCGCGTTGGCGGCCTGCACCTCCGTTTCGGTCGATCACGCGCTGAGCGCTATAGGCGTGCAGGGCGACCGCATCCAGCTTCCCGAACGCGCGGTAGCACCAACGCAGCATCACCCGTTGCGTTCTCGCAACTGAGCACGGGCGCATCGACAAATCCAACTTCAAGCCTGCGACAGGTCATATGTGATCGAGCGGGACCAGCGCTGTCGATTTCGGACTATTCCCATATTCCCCAATGCTGATCGCGGAAACACTCACGGGCTGTTCGCGGGTTGCCCTTCGCGCTCCGCACCGTAAAAAAGCGAAGCATTGAATAATGAATAACGGGATTTACAAGCTGGTCTTCAGCCGCGTGCGGCACATGATGGTGGCGGTCGCGGATTTCGCCACCGGAGAAACCGCACGAGGCGGTAGCGCGACGCAACGCGGGTCGGTCGCATCGTCTTTGCGCATCGGTTCGAGCCTTCCCATGCGTGCCGTGGCGTTCGCCGCCATGCTGCTGCTGGGTACGGCTATGTCGGTGTCGCACGCGCAGATCGTCGCAGCACCCGGGTCGGCTGCGCAAGTGATCCAGACGCAGAACGGACTCCAGCAGGTCAACATCGCCAAGCCGTCTGCTGCCGGCGTTTCCCTCAACAATTATTCGCAGTTCGACGTACCGGGGAAGGGCGCGATTCTCAATAACTCGCCGACCATCGTTTCGACGCAGCAGGCGGGTTATATCAACGGCAACCCGAATCTCTCGCCGGGGCAAGCGGCGGGGATCATCGTCAATCAGGTGCTGAGCAATTCGCCGTCGCAACTGAACGGCTATCTTGAGGTGGCCGGGCAGCGCGCGGAAGTCGTGGTTGCCAACCCGAATGGCCTGGTGGTGAATGGCGGGGGCTTCATCAACACTTCGCGCGCCATTCTCACGACCGGTACGCCGAACTTCGGCGCGAATGGCAGTCTCGCGGGCTTCAACGTCACCAGCGGCAATATCACCGTGCAAGGCGCGGGGCTGAACGCGACGAACGTCGATCAGGTGGACTTGCTCTCGCGTGCTATTCAGGTCAATGCCGCGATTTATGCCAACAACTTGAACGTGGTCGCCGGCTCGAATCAGGTCGACCACAACACGCTCGCGGCCACGCCCATCTCAGGTAGTGGACCCGCGCCATCCGTTGCAATCGACGTCAGCGCGCTGGGCGGCATGTATGCCAACCGAATTTATCTGGTGTCGAACGAATATGGCGTCGGCGTTTCGAACAGGGGCGTGCTGGCCGCGCAAGCAGGTGACCTGACGCTGCAATCCAACGGCCAACTCGTGCTCGCCGGAACGACTAACGCGAGCGGCTCCATCAATGCGAGCGCCGCGCAGGGCATTCAGAACAGCGGGACGACGTACGCGCAACAAAATGTCGTTGCGACCACCGGCGGGGCGCTTTCCAATTCGGGCGTCCTCGCCGCGCAGAACAACACGACGATCAACGCGGGCAGCGTCGCGTCGACGGGCACGCTCGGCGCGGGCGTGAACAGCGACGGGTCGATCGCCGGTTCTGGCGACCTGAACGTGACGTCGAGCGGCGCCATCTCCGCGACCGGACGCAACGCGGCAGGCGGCAGCGCTGTTGTGCAAGGCACGTCGGTGAATCTCGCCGGAAGTTCGACCACGGCGAACGGCAATCTTGGGCTCGCGGCGGCGGCGGGCGACATCAACTTGTCGTCAGCGACCACGACAGCCGGCGGCGGGATCAACGCGAACGCGGCAGGCACGCTCGCGAACGATAACGGCGCGTTGAAGTCCGGCGCTGCACAGACGATCGCGGCCGGCGCACTCTCGAACCGCAACGGGCAGATGATTTCGGGCGGTTCGCTGACCGCTAACGTAGCGTCCGCGCTGCAGAACCAGGGCGGCACGATTCAGGCGGCGGGCGCGCTCGGCGTGCAAGCGGGCAGTATCGACAATACTGCGGGCCACTTCACGTCCCTGAACGCCGACGGCCTGAGCGTCACCACCTCCGGTTTGCTCAACAACGCGCAGGGCGGCGCAATCGGCGGGAACGGCAACGTCGTTGTGCAGGCGGGGCAACTCGTTAATAGCGGGTTGATCACGGCGGTGCAGGACCTCGCCGCGACGGCCACGCAAACGCTCGCCAACGCGGGCACGCTGGCCGCGAACGGCAACGCGAGCGTTGCGGCCGGCACCACGCTCACCGATGCCGGCGGCGCGATCTCCGCAGGCAAGCTCGTAAACGTGAAAGCCGCCACGCTCGACAACAGCGATGGCGCGATCACGGGCAATCAGGTGGCGCTCACGACGACCAATCTCGTCAATCGCAGTGGCAGTGTGACGCAGACCGGCACGGGCGCGACGACGATCGCTGTCACTGGAACGCTCGATAACGCGAACGGATCGATCCAGACTAATGCCGCGGATTTGTCGCTTACGCCGGCTGCGCTTCTGAACGACAACGGCAAGATCACGAGTTCGGGCACCGGCACGCTCTCGATCAATAGCGGTGCATTGTCGAACAATGGCGGCACGATTGCGACGAACGGCGCACTGAACGCGACCGTCAGCGGGGCGATTGCCAATCAGGGCGGCACGCTTCAGTCCGGCGGCGCGCTCAATGCGCAAGCCGCCAGCCTCGACAACACGGGCGGCCACATCACGTCGTTGAACGCGAGCGGTCTTACGGTCGCGACGACTGGACTACTCAATAACGGGTCGAGCGGCCAGATCGCGAGCAACGGCAATCTCACGCTGCAAGCGGGCCAGCTTGCCAATGCGGGCTCGATTACCGCGATGCAAAGCCTGATCGCGCGCGCGGTGCAGACGCTTGTCAACAGCGGCACGCTCGCTGCAAACGGCAGTGCGCAACTTTCGGCGGGCACGACGCTGACCAACTCGGGAACGATCGCGGGCAGTCAGCTCGCCCTTTCGGCGTATGACCTCGTCAACCGCAACGGCACGATCACGCAGACAGGCACCGCGCCGACGACGTTCACCGTGACCGGCACGCTGGACAACACGTCCGGCTCCATTCAGACCAACGCCGCCGATCTGACGCTCGCGCCCGCAGCCCTCGTGAACGACAACGGCACGATCACGAGTTCGGGTAGCGGCACGCTGTCGATTAGCAGCGGCAGCGTATCGAACAACGGCGGCTCGATCGCGACCAACGGCGCGCTCGTCGTGAAGAGCGGCGCGGTGTCGAATCGTGGCGGCACGCTCGCGGGGCAGACATCGGCGGGGCTGTCGGTGGCATCGCTCGATAACAGCGCGGGCGGCTATGTCGGCGCGAAGAACGTATCCGTCGACGATGCCGGTACGCTCAACAACACCGGCGGCACCCTGCAAGCAAACGGCGTGCTCGGCGTGACGGCTCAAGACCTCGTCAACGATGGCGGCACGATCGCAAACGGCGGCAGCGGGGCGACCGCCGTCGCGGCTCGCGGCGCATTGACCAACACGAATAACGGCGTGATCGGCGGCAATGGCGATGTATCGGTAACCTGTCGGTGCCGTTCGCAATCGCATCTCAACCGCTTCGCTACGTGACGACCTTCCACGGCCAATACACGAACGACACGTTGTTCTACATCGACGACCTGACCATCGGCAGCCGATACACCGTGCGCGGCTTCGACGGCGAGCAGATGCTCGCAGGCGAGAAGGGCTTCTACTGGCGCAACGAACTGCAAGCGCCGATCGGCAGGAGCGGGCAGACGCTGTACGCGGGGATCGACTATGGCCACGTCTTCGGTCCGAACACGGCGTTTCTAGCCGGAACGCAACTCGTCGGCGCGGTGATCGGCCTTCGCGGGGGTGTACCGTCGAAATACGCTGGCTTCAGCTACGACCTGTTCGCCGGCACGCCGCTCTACAAACCGGCCACGTTGGATACGTCACGCGTGACGGTCGGTTTTCAGATGACCGCGCAGTTCTGAGGCGACGAACATGCGTCATCCCTACCGTCACCGCCCTCGTTGACGAAGCTAGACGCGCGCGCGTCGCAACTCGGCTGCACTCGCTACCGGTTCGACGCCATGCGCTGTTCCGGATGTCGACGTCTATGCCGGCGCCGATGGCGCGACGTCGGCATACGGCTCCTTCACCGAACTGCTAAACCGCTATCCCTTATGGTCCACTCACGGGCGTCGATATCAGCGAGGCAAGTCAAGCGAACAGTAAGCCGCACTCGCGCAAGCTTTTTGTGAATGCCCGCAGCGCTTGATACGATTCACGAGACGCGTTTGCGAGACGGGGTAAGTATGACGAAAGCGGGTTGACACGCCATCCGTCCGACTGAAGCCGGCGTGAACCGCCCGCCCGGTGCATATTCAATCACCTCGTCACAACGGCAACTCCAAATGACAGCGCCGTGCACGCCCCTGTCCACCGAAGCCCCCGCCGACGTCCGCGTATGGCTCGTCGACATCGATCTTAACGCGCCTTTGCCGGAAGCAGCCGATGGCATCTTGCATGCCGACGAGCTCCAACGCGCAGCCCGCTTCCTGCGACATGAAGATGCCGCCCGCTTTGCCACGATGCGCGCCGCGCTGCGCCGCCTGCTCGCCGCGCAACTCGGCGGCTCGCCCGCGAGTCTCGCGCTTGTTTCGGATACAAACGGCCGCCCCACGCTCGCCATCCCCGACGCGCCCGATTTCAACGTCGCGCATTCGGGCGCTCATGGATTGATCGCGATGTCGTTCGAGCGGAGCGTGGGTGTGGACATCGAAGAGGCGCGGCATTCCTTCGACTGGCGCAAACTGCAATCGACCGTTCTGCATGCAGCGGACCAGCGCATCATCGACGCCCTGCCGCAAGCCGATCAGCCCGACGCTTTCCTCGCATGCTGGACCGCAAAAGAGGCGGTGCTGAAGGCGCATGGCGTAGGCATCGGCAGCCAGGGACTGGCGATGCACGGCTTTTCGGTCCTGCCGCGCAATGGCGCGCGCTACTCGCTGTCCGATGAAGCAGGCGCGTATCGCGCAGTGTCGCTCGCCGGGCCTCGCGGCTACGCGGCCGCGCTGGCGTGGTCGGTCGAGTGAACGTCAGACCGTATGATTGCGCATCAGATCGCGATGCGTGAGATACAGACGCAAATCGAACTCGATCTGATGGTAGCCCGGCTGCATCAGCTCGCACAGGCGATAAAACGCCTTGTTGTGGTCGCTCTCCTTGAGATGCGCGAGTTCGTGCACGACGATCATTCGCAGAAATTCCGGCGCCGTGTCCCTGAACAACGACGCGATGCGGATCTCCTTCTTCGCCTTCAGCTTGCCGCCTTGCACGCGCGAAATGGCGGTATGCAGGCCGAGCGCGTGCCGTAGCACGTCGAGCTTGCTGTCATAACAGACCTTGTCGATGGCCGGCGCAACACGCAGGAATTCGTTCTTCAGATCGGCGCAGTACTGATACAGCGCGCGGTCCGACTGGATGGCGTGCTTCGAGGGATAGCGCGCGTCGAGATACGGCCCGAGCTGCTGCTGGGCGATGAGTCGGCGCACCTTTTCCTGAAGCGTGATCGGGTAGGCGCTCAGGTATTTCAGGTGTTGCATGACGGCTGACGAGATAGAGGGCCTTGGCGGGATACGTCGACGCGCGCGGGTAGTCGCGCAACGTTGCCATCAATCATTTTAGTCATAGACGCGCGAACTCGCCGCTGCCGCGCGCGAATGGTGCCCGAGCGCACGCAATTGCGTAAGTTTGTGTATCGCGTCGCACACTGAAGCATGCGCCGTGCGAATATGCGCGCTTTCTTAAGCAAGCCGTTCAAGGCAGGTTCACATGGCATCGAGCAAGGCCCATCATGCGACGGGATGGGCGGCGGGAATCATCGCGGCGGCGCTGGTCACGAAGGCGGCAGGCGTCGACTATCTGTCCTGTACGCTGGCCGTTCTCGGCGGCGTGATCGGGGCGACCGCGCCGGACTGGCTCGAAGTGGCGTGGTGGACCCGCAAGCGCAAGCTGTGGATCACGCATCGCACGCTCACGCATTGGGGCGTGGGCTGGGCCGCGCTTCTGGCGTTGTCATGGCGTCTGCTCGGGAAACACCCCGCCGTGCCGTTCGCATTCGGCTTCGCGTGCGGCGGCATCATGCATTTGCTCGCGGACTGGCCGAACCCGCTCGGCGTCCCCTGGATCGGTGGACGCCATTCGTTGAGATTGTGGACGAGCGGGCATTGCGACCTGATCGTCGTCGGCGCGGCGTGGATTGCGGCACTTTATGTCGCCGACGGTGTCTGGTTTCATCATGCGTATGGCCGCATGCTGCTCAACGCGTTGCGCGTCTGATCGCAATAGAATCCTGCCAGTTCTCACTACGCTACCGGACCTCGACCCATGCATATGAATCAAGCGCGTAACCGCATCTTTCTCGTCCTCTTCGTATTGGCCACGCTCATGCTCGGCGGATGCGCGGGCTTCATGAACCGCGATGCGTTGCGCGTCAGCGTGGCGGGCATCGAGCCGCTCGAAGGGCAGGGACTGGAAATGCGCTTCGCCGTCAAGCTGCGCGTGCAGAATCCGAACGATACGCCGATCGACTTCGACGGCGTCGCGCTCGATCTCGATGTCAACGGCCGCGCTTTCGCGAGCGGCGTGAGTCCGCAGCGCGGATCCGTGCCGCGTTTCGGCGAACTGGTGGTGTCCGTGCCGGTGACGGTGTCGGCGTGGTCGGTCGCGCGGCAAGCGTTGGGTTTTGCGAGCGGCGACGAGGTGACCAAGGTGTCGTACGTGGCGCGTGGTCGTCTCGCGGGCGGTCCGTTCGGCGGCGCGCGCTTCTCAGACCAGGGAACGATCGACTTCCCGACCGGAAGCGGCGCGTTCGGCTATTGATCTATCGCTAAACATGCAACGAGCGCCCGCAGGCGCTCGTTCGAATCAACGGCTCGTCGATCTACGCGCCTTAGTGCGTGACGTGCAGGCCGTTTGCCTCGTCGTGGTGGACTTCGACGTGCGCGTTGCCCGGTGCTGCGTCGCGACGGGCGATCTCTTCCTGGCGCTTATGTTCTTCACGCGCCGCACGCGCTTCGCGTTCGTTGCGGGCATCGCGCTGGCGTGCCTCGTCGACGCGCTCGCGATGCTCCTTGCGCTCGAGTCGGAAATGGCGCTCGGCTTCGTGTGACTTGGCAAATGCACCGGCCGACAGGCAGGCGATGAGAGCAGCAGCAAACAGCTTTTTCATGTCGAACTTCCTTACTGTAAACATGCAGACCGGATGATCTGCCATGCCCAACCAACGTTCCCATTCGTCGCGCGTTGACGCCTGTTGCTTTGGTGTAAGGACATTCAACAATGTTTCGCAGATCCGCGCTAAGTCGAAGCGGTCTATGTAAGCAATGCATCCTTAACGGCGCATGAAGTAAGGCATGCGAAGCAATGAACGGAGTACTGCCTTTCACAACGCGCGCTTTCGGAAACTTTGGCCGATGCATGCTAGATGTTGTGCGCGAAATTGCGGGTGCTTGTCTTTACATTTCGTAATCGCAAGACTTTAATCAACGAGCGGACGAACATGTCCGTCATCGCAATCCGCTTCCTCTCCGATGCCTAGCGTCGGTGGCGCGCGAAGCGGAATTCTTGCGCTTTCACGTTCCAGATGGCAGGTCGGGCACGTCGCGGCGCGCTTCTCATGCAGCGAGGTCATCCATGATCAACTTCCCGGTCGACGCAATCGACACGCTCAAATCCGCCGTGCGCGGCAAAGTCATTTCGCCCACCGACTCCGACTACGACGAAGCACGCAAGGTGTGGAACGCAACCATCGACAGGCGCCCGGCGCTCATCGTGCGTTGCGCGGGAACGGCCGACGTGATCGCGGCGCTCGGTTTCGCGCGCGAACACGGCGCGCTGCTTTCGATACGCGGCGGCGCGCACAATATCGCGGGCAGCGCGGTGAGCGACGATGCACTCATGATCGACCTGTCCGCGATGAAGTCGGTCCGTATCGATCCGCAAGCGAAACGCGCCTATGTCGAGCCGGGCGCTCTGCTTTCCGACTTCGATCACGAAGCACAGGCCTTCGGTCTCGCGACACCGCTCGGCATCAACTCGACGACGGGTGTGGCGGGTCTCACGTTAGGCGGCGGCTTCGGATGGATCAGCCGCAAATATGGCGTGACGGTGGACAATCTCGTCGCCGCGGACATCGTGACGGCAGACGGCAAGTGGCGCCGCGTCAGCGCGGAATCGGAGCCGGAGCTTTTCTGGGCGCTGCGCGGCGGCGGAGGCAACTTCGGCATCGTGACGATGTTCGAATTCCGCCTGCACGAAGTGGGGCCGCAGATCTTTGGCGGGCTCGTCGTGTATCCGCTCGAACAGGCGGATCAGGTCTTGCCGAAGTATCGCGCGTTCATCGCCGACGCGCCCGACGACCTGACGGTATGGGCCGTCCTGCGCCTGGCGCCCCCACTGCCGTTCCTGCCGGCCGAGGTGCATGGCAAGCCGGTCATTGCGCTGGCGTGCTGCTATATCGGTGATGTCGGGCGCGGTCCTGAGGCGTTGCAGGCCGTGCGCGAATTCGGCACGCCGTATGGCGAGCACCTCGGCCCGATGCCTTTCACCGCGTGGCAGAAGGCGTTCGATCCGTTGCTGACACCCGGCGCGCGCAATTATTGGAAGTCTCACAACTTCGCCGCGCTCAACGACGAGACTTTGCGCATTCTCACGGATGCCGTGAAGGCGTTGCCGTCGCCACATTGCGAGATCTTCATCGGCGCGATGGCCGGCCAGACGAACCGCGTTCCCGGGAATGCCACCGCTTACGCGAATCGCGATTCGGTATTCACCATCAACATACACGGTCGCTGGACGGAAGCGGCGGACGACGACACCTGCACGCAATGGGCGCGCGACATGTTCACCGCGCTGACGCCGCATGCGCTGGGCAGCGTCTACGTGAATTTCCTGACGGGCGACGAGGGTGATCGCGTGAAAGCGGCCTATGGACCGAACTACGAGCGGCTCGTAGAAGTGAAGCGCCGTTACGATCCGGAGAACGTGTTCCGCAGTAATCAGAACATCCAGCCTGCGTAACGATCCACGCGCGCCGCGCGAGCGGGCGGCGCGCGTCGTTCAGCGACGTTTATCGACGTTCCACGTAGCGCTGCCCGCTCACGGCGCCGTTGCCGTTGTCGTCATAAACCAGCATGCGTGTTTCGCTGCTCAAGCAGGCTTGCAACACGCCGAGGAATCTTGCGTCCACGGCAAGACGCAATCGATTGAAGCGATGCTGCAACCGGGCCTGTTCGAGATACGCGGCAATGGCTCGGGCAAACGTCTCGCGGTCTTTACCGCTCGCGTCGCTTCGCGCGGGAGCGGTATTCCTGATGTCCTCCACTTGCTGAAGATCGACCTTGAGTCCGCGCGTTTCGAAGATGCGGGCGCGATGCTCGTCGGCGGCAAGAACCCACGTGATGGCGGTCATGATGCTTCCTCCTGTTCGCCGGCTTCGAGCGACGCTCGCGTCATTGTGCGCCGATTCGCGCTGCTCAACAGTCCGTTGTATTACCGCGTTGCAGCATGGAACCGGTCCGCGCGAAGCGTTCATGCAGCGCGAAAGCCTTCTCCAGACAATGCGGTGTGTGGCCGCCGCGCGCTTGTGCGTCGCGGTAATAGTCGCGCAAGAAATCGCGATATAGCGGGTGCGCGCACTTGTCGATCACCGTCAGTGCGCGTTCACGAGGCGCAAGGCCGGTCAGGTTCGCGAGCCCGCGCTCGGTCACGATCACATCGACATCGTGTTCATTGTGATCGCAATGCGGCACCATCGGAACGATGCTCGAAATGCGGCCGTCCTTCGCAATCGATTTCGTCGCGAACACAGCATACGATGCATTGCGCGCGAAGTCGCCCGAGCCGCCGATGCCGTTCATCATGTGCGTGCCGCCGACATGCGTCGAATTCACGTTGCCGTAGATATCGGCTTCCAGCGCGGTGTTGATCGCGATGAGTCCGAGCCGGCGAATGACTTCGGGATGATTGCTCACTTCTTGCGGGCGCAGCACGAGCCGGTCGCGATAGCGGTCGAGATCGTTCAGAACCTGTTCCTGGCGTTTGGCGGAGAGCGTCATCGACGCGCCCGACGCGAAGGCGAGCTCGCCGGCATCGAAGAGATCGAAAGCCGAGTCTTGCAGCACCTCGGAATAGAGCGTCAGTGCTTCGAAGGGCGACGCGGCGAATCCCGACAGCACCGCGTTCGCAATGGTGCCGATGCCGGCCTGCAACGGCGGCAAGGTCTTCGGCAGACGGCCGCGCGACACTTCATGCTGAAAGAACTCGATGAGATGACCGGCGATCAGCGCGGTTTCTTCATCTGCGGGCAGCACGGTCGAAGGACTGTCAGGCTGATTCGTAATGACGATGGCCGCGATCTTTTCGATGGGAACGTCGATGCAAGTGCCACCGATACGATCGCTCGGACTAACGATCGGCAGCGGAGCGCGTGAAGGCCGCGGCGCGGGCGACCAGATATCGTGCAAGCCTTCCAGCGCGAGCGGCTGCGCAAGATTGATCTCCACGATGACCTTGTTCGCCAGCATCGCAAAGGTCGCCGAATTGCCGACGGACGTGCTCGGCACAATGCCGCCCGACTCAGTGATCGCCACAGCTTCGATGATCGCGAGATCGAGTGCGCCGAGGCGCTGGTCGCGCAGTAGCTCGACGGTCTCCGACAGATGCTGATCGACGAACATGACGTCGCCGCGATTGATGGCGCGACGCAACGTGGCATCGACCTGAAACGGCAAGCGACGCTCCAATGCGCCCGCTTCCGTGAGAAGGCGGTCGATGTCGTTGCCGAGCGACGCGCCGGTCATGAGCGTAATGCGCAGCGGATCGCTCTCTTCGCGTGCGCGGCGCGCTATTTCGAGGGGTACCGCTTTCGCATCGCCGGCGCGGGTAAAGCCGCTTGCACCCACGCGCATGCCATCGCGCACGAGCTGCGCTGCATCGGCCGCGGATGTGATCTTTGCGCGTAGCGCGGCACAACGAATGCGGTCTTCCAACATCAAAATCTCCACGAACACTGAATGAATCGAGCGCTCGCATGCGCCTTGCCCCGACAGGACGAACGGGCGCGCAAACACGGACGCACGTTGGCGCCGGTTTCGAATAGATCGTGATGACTGGCTTATCGCGGCAGTGCGCGAGGGTCGGAGGCGAAGAGAGGCTTGCGAGCGCCGCCGCGATTATAGGTATTCATGGGCGCTTTCATAGTGGCGTGTCATTGCTCGACTGTTCAAGATGCCGTTCTTTTGCGCTTTGTCTAATTTCATGCCGCTGCAATTGCCGGCAATGACTCCGCTCACGTTCTCACGTTCTCACGTTTCGCTCCACATGCGCAGCAGGTTGTGATAGCAGCCGACGAGCGAGCGCTTCGCGGCTTCGTCGCCATTCGTCGCATTGAGACGCTGTATCGAGTTGTCGAGATCGAAAAGCAGCGCGCGTTGCGCATCGTCGCGGACGAGGCTCTGCGCCCAGAAGAAGCTGGACACGCGCGCGCCGCGCGTAACCGGACGCACCTGATGTAGGCTCGTTGCCGGATACACGATGGCATGGCCCGCGGGAAGCTTCACTTCCTGCACGCCGTATGTGTCTTCGATGACGAGTTCGCCACCGTCGTAATCTTCAGGGCGCGAAAGAAAGAGTGTGATCGATACATCCGTACGGACACGGGCTCCGTGGCCCGGCACGATGCGAATGGCGCCATCGACGTGACTGCCGAAATGCATGCCGCCTTCGTAGCGATTGAAAAGCGGCGGATATACGCGGTTGGGCAGCACCGCGCTGATGAAAAGTGGATGACGTTCGAGCGCACCGACGATCACATCGCCCATTTCGCGGGCAATGGCGGAGCCTTCGGCAATCTGTTGATTGCGTTTGACGGGCGCGCCTTGATAACCCGCGGTGGCGCGGCCATCGACCCATGAGTCGGTGTCGGCTTCGAGGCGCGAGCGCATCGCAGCGGCGTCTTCGGCGCTCAGGACGCCCGGTATCGAAAGAATCATGGCAAGGGCTCGGTGATGTCGCTGCGCGCGCCAACGTGCGAGTGACGCGCGCTTATGGTCAAAGGTGCATCAGCGGAAGCGGTAATTCAACGTCGCGAGGAACGTGCGGCCAAGGCCCGGCACCGCGCGTCCGCCGTCGGACGGAATCAGGGCATCGTAGTACTTCTTGTCCGTCAGGTTCACCACGTTGAACTGGATATCGTAGCGTTTCTGATGATACGCGGCCATCGCATCCCATCGTGTATAGCCGCCGACCTGCACGAGGTTGTTGTTGGCCGCATAGCGCGACGACACGTACGATGGACCGCCGCCGAATTCCCAGTTCGGCGTGACGTTATACGTGGACCACAGCGTGAGCATGTGATGCGGCGTGTTGGCGAGCGTGTGGCCGGTGGTGCCGTCGAGCGCCTTCTGCACGGTGCCGTCCATATACGTGTATCCGCCAAACACCTGCCACTTGTTCGTGATGTGGCCCGCGACGCCGAGCTGATAGCCGCGCACGCGCACATCGCCATCGAGCGTGTATTCGCCGGTGGAGACCTGAGTGCGCGCGTTGGTTTTCTCGATGTTGAAGAGCGATTGCGTCAGCGAAAGCCCGCCGTTCAGCAGGTCCCACTTCGAGCCGATCTCATACGAACGGTTCTTTTCCGGCGGCGTGTTCTGCTGGTTGTTGGTCAGCGTGAGGGCTTCTAGCGACGGATTGAACGACGTGCCATACGACACGTAGTACGACTGCCATTCGGTCGGTTGCCATACGACGCCGGTGCGCACGCTCGTGAAGTAGTTCGTCTGCGTGGCATAACCCGGTGCGTTGATCGAGTTATGAATCGATGCTTCATAGCGATCCCAGCGCACGCCGCCGATCCACTTCCAATGCTCGCCGAAGGAGACGGTGTCGTTGAGATAAAGCCCGATGCCGTTCGCGCTGGATTCCGCAAGATTGGTGGCGACCTCGCGATAATTCAACGGACGCGTCGTGTAGGTCGGATCGACGAGCGGCACGATAGCGAGCGTATTGGACGGCAGACCCGGCGTGGTCGCGGTGAAGCTCTGGTTGCTATAGGTCTCGTGGCTCAGATCGACGCCGACGAGCACGTCGTGCTTGAGGAAGCCCGTCGCGAACTTGCCTTCGAAGTCGGTCGTGTTGTAGACCGAGTGATCGTTGATGTTGCGGTCCTTGCCTTGCAGTCGCACGTAAAGCGAAGAAAGCGGCAGCGTGGTGTAGTTTCCGTTCGTCAGTGCAGGGGATGTGCCGAGCGGTCCAGTCAGCACGGCGGCCGCGTTCGTCGCGCGCGCTTCGGTGCTGTAGTGACTGAATTGCGTCTGATTGCGCAGCGTGAAGACATCGTTGAAGCGATGCTCCACGCGCGCGTTGAGCGTTTGCACGTCCTGAATCGTGCGGTCGTCGGTAAAGCCATAAAACGTCTTCGTATCGACCGGCGCTGGATGTCCGTTGAGCGGCGGAATGCCGTAGTCGGGCTGATCGCGGTTGTGCTGAATGAGGGCGGATAGGGTCACTTGCGTCGGCGTGCCGATGCCAAACTTCACTTCCGGCGCGACGCCGTAATCCTTGCTTTTCATCTGATCGCGAGTCGAGCCCAGGTCCTGACCGAACGCGTTGATGCGAAACGCGGAAGTCTCGGTCATCGGCTGATTGATGTCGACGGTCGTGCGGTAGCGGTCGTGCGTGCCCGCTTGCACGGATACATCGGCGCGCGGCTTCAGCTCCGGCTGCTTGCTCACCTGATTGATGACGCCGCCTGTCGAGCCGCGCCCGAAGTACAGGGATGACGGACCGTACAGCACATCGATGGATTCGAGGTTGAAGGTATCGCGATAGTACTGGCCGCGGTCGCGAAAGCCGTCGAGGTAGATATCGGTGCGCGCGGTGAAGCCGCGCAAGTTGATGTTATTGCCGATCTGGCCGCCTTCCGCTGCGCCGAGCGTGACGCCCGGCACATTGCGCAGCGCGTCGGAAAACGAGCTGACCGCCTGCGATTGCAGAACCGCTTTCGGCACGACGACGACTGCTTGCGGAATATCGCGCAATGCGGTGGGCACCTTCGCCCCGACGCTCGATACTTCGGGCTGAAAGTCGCGCGCCGTGTCGCTTTGTCCCGTCACTTTGACGGCGGGCAGGGCGGCGGTTTCCGGCGCGGCCGTGGCGGAGTCTGCATTCGCGCCTGCGGCGTCCCTGGTGCTGTCTGCGGAGCCGCTTTGAACGGAGGCAGCGGCTCGCGTGTTCTCTATTGCCGTTTGCGCGTAGAGCGGCGTGGCCATCGGCACGGTTGCCACACTGACCAGGGCCGCGGCGAGCGGCGTTTTCCTCAGCATATCGTTCCCCGATATTTTGTTAGTGGATTCGGAACGTCGACGGACGGCTGCTTGTCCGCCACGCGTCATTTGCATCCGGCTTGGCTGCGCGGCGCTAAATGAGAATCAGTATCATTACACGATGTGACAAGATTTTGTAAGTAGCCGTTGGAGCTAGTGGGGTTTCTGGCGCGCGGCAGTTTGCAGGCTGCATGCACCATTCGGTGCGCAAAATGCACTTCTAGTGCGCATTGACGAAGCGTTCGCACCAAGCTGGATCTACCGCAGCTTCGCGCGACAAGGGCGTTGCACTGTCCATAAGCGCCCGCACAGCTTTCGCGCACGGCAATGCACACAAAATGCGCGGATGGCCCGGATATTGCACATGTCGCCGTTTTTTTTCGAGACGTCCGCCGACATGCAGGCACTTCAATCTGGTACCGACACCCTGTTCCTATTGCTGGGCGCCGCCATGGTGCTTGCCATGCACGCCGGTTTCGCGTTCCTCGAACTGGGAACGGTCAGGCGCGAGAATCAGGTGAACGCGCTCGTCAAGATCCTCGTGGACTTCGCCGTGTCCACCCTCGCGTACTTCTTCATCGGCTACAACATTGCATACGGCGTGCAGTTCATGCACGGAGCCGACGTGCTCGCGCAGCACAACGGCTATGCGCTCGTGCGCTTCTTCTTCCTCTTGACGTTCGCGGCGGCGGTGCCGGCGATCGTGTCGGGCGGCATCGCCGAGCGTTCGAAGTTCAACCCGCAGTTGTTCGCGACCTGCGTGATCGTCGGGTTCATTTATCCGCTACTCGAAGGCATCGCGTGGAACGAACGGTTCGGCGTTCAGTCGTGGCTCACGCAGGCTTTCGGTGCGCCGTTTCACGACTTCGCCGGTTCGGTCGTCGTGCACGCGTTCGGCGGCTGGGTCGCGTTGCCGGCGGTGCTGCTGCTCGGGCCGCGCCACGGTCGTTATCACAAGGATGGACGCATCGCCGCGCACCCGCCGTCGAGCATTCCTTTTCTCGCGCTCGGTGCGTGGGTGCTCGCGGTCGGCTGGTTCGGCTTCAACGTGATGAGCGCGCAGACGGTCGACAAAATTAGCGGTCTGGTTGCGGTGAATTCACTGATGGCGATGGTCGGCGGCACGCTCGCCGCATGGGTCGCAGGGCGCAACGATCCGGGCTTTGCCTATAACGGCCCGCTGGCCGGACTGGTCGCGGTATGCGCCGGGTCCGACGTGATGCATCCGCTCGGCGCGTTGATCGTCGGCGCCGTGGCGGGCGTGCTGTTCGTGCAGATGTTCACGTGTGTGCAGAACCGCTGGCGGATCGACGACGTGCTCGGCGTCTGGCCGCTGCATGGCCTCTGCGGCGCGTGGGGCGGCATCGCGGCAGGCCTCTTCGGGCAGAAGACGTTCGGCGGCATCGGCGGCGTGTCGATGGGGTCGCAATGCATCGGCACCGTCGGCGCGGTCTTGCTCGCGCTCGCGGGCGGCGCTGCCGTTTACGGCGTCATCAAGATGACGGTGGGACTGCGCCTCGACCGCGAGGACGAGTTCAACGGCGCGGACCTGGCCATCCATCGCATCTCGTCGACGCCGGATCGAGAAATGGCCGGCTGAAGTCGCAGTTCGCCCTTCTGCCGTCAGCGCCGGATTGCATGCAAGATGCACCGCATTGGCATCTTGCATGCCGTCGCCGGCCGGATCAGCGACTTGTCGAGAGCCGGCGCAAAGCGATGAAAAAAAGCCCGGGCATGCGCTTCGCTGAAAGCGACCGCTGCGACATGACCGGCGCCGAACCGGCAGAGCGACGCGTGCTTTGCCTGATTGACGCAGAACCTTCGATTGACGAGAATCGCGGCCCGGTCACGGTCGGCTTGCTATGCCGATGCGTGCTCGCCGGTTACGATATACCGGCCGATCCCCAACAAGGCCGAGAGCTTGAATCCTACAGAGACCGGGTCCTTCGATTTGCCGCTCCCGTCGCGCAACTTCTCGTTGACGCGACGCGTGCTGCTGCTCGTCCTGGCCGCGTCTGTCGCCGTTCCGCTTGCCTGTCTCGCTATCTATGGCTATTACGACTATCAGCGCCGGTTCGCCGAGGCCGGCGACCTGACCGAGCGGCTCGCGCGCGTGGCGAACGAACACGCGCTCAAAGTGCTGGACCTGAATCAGCAACTGGAGACGCGCGTCGTCGACATGCTGGGCGACAGTGGCGACGCGGACGTCAAGTTGCGCGAGGAAGCCTTGCATCGCGCGCTCGACGACATGAGCGGCACGCTCGCGCAGGTCGCCGCCATTTCGGTCTTCGGCGCGAACGGCGCGCTGCTCGTGAATAGCCGCCGGTATCCTGCGCCGGACGTGTCGATTGCCGAGCGCGACGACTTCCTCTCGGCCCGCGCGTTCGCGCCCGTCACCTATTTCTCATTGCCGTTGCGCGGCAAGGTGGCGCAATCGGACGTGTTCACGACGACGATGGGGCGCATCAGCCATAACGGGCAGTTTCTCGGCGTCGTGTCGATTGCGCTGAACCGCGATTATTTCGTCGACTTCTATCGCGAGATCGCAGCGGGCGACTCGGCGCTCGTGATCGGTCTTTATCGGCGCGATGGCGGCATTCTCGTGCGCTATCCGCCGAGCCCGGCGTCGTCGCAAGCCGCGAACAACACGCCCTTCACCGACGCGTTCCGCAACAACGAGCTCTTCGGACGCGTGCGCATGACATCGACCATCGATCACGTCGAGCGCGTGCTTGCGTACCGGCGTGTCGGCGATTTTCCGCTCTATGTCGCGACCGGCTATGCGACGTCGGTCGTGCGGGCGCAGTGGCGGCAGAACCTCGCGCTCGTCGCAGCGATCGCGGCGTTGCCATGCATGGCCGTATGGCTTCTCATCGCGTTCTCAATTCGCCGTCTCGATGCGGAGCGCGTCGCGTGGGAACGCTGGCAGGCGGAAGTTGCGACGAGGTTGTCCGTCGAAGCATCGACGCGGCAATTGCGGCGCATGGGCGCGCTCGGCAATCTGGTGGCGAACGTCGCGCATGACTTCAATAACCTGCTGATGGTCGTGTCGTCGAACATGGCCTTGGCGCGCCGCAAGCATTTCAACGATGTCGAGAGCGAAGTGCTCGCGGTGGAACGCGCGACGGCCGGCGCGGAGTCGCTCGCGCGGCGGCTGATGAGCGTCGCGCGCAAGCATCCGCTGAAGCAGGAAGTCATCGACCCCGCCGCGTGGATCAGAAGCATGCTCGAAATCGTGAAGCGCGCGGTGCATCCGTCGGTCTCGCTGACGGTCGAGTTCTCAGCGGACGTGTGGCCCATCATGGCGGATGCAGTCGAGCTCGAACTGGCGCTCGTCAACATCGTCGCGAATGCGAGCGAGGCGATGCCGCATGGCGGGCGCATCGTCATTCGCTGTCAGAACGCGCGTTTGCGTGGCGCGGAAACGGATCTGCCCGATGGCGAATACGTGCTCATCTCCGTGACGGACAACGGCGAAGGCATGAGCGAAGCGGTACTGCGCCGCGCGTTCGAACCACTCTTCACGACCAAGGTACGCGGCGCGGGCACGGGTCTTGGACTCTCGCAAGTGCTGGCCGCGTGCGAACAGGCGGGCGGCAGCGCGCGCATCACGAGCGTGCCGGGCGCGGGCACCACGGTTCGGCTTTATCTGCCGAGGCATCACGGACCGGTAACGGCGCCTGCGATGAAGCCCGTCGAGATGGAGAAGGAGAAGCCGCCGGCCAAACCGCAGCAAGTGGCGGACGACGACCATCCGTTCAGAGGCATGTCGGTGCTGCTCGTGGAAGACAACACCGACGTCGCGGCGGGCGTCATGGCGGTGCTCGAAGTCTTCGGGTGCACCGTGCATCACGAGGAAAGCGCGGATGCGGCGTTCGCGCTCATGGGCGAGGGCTACAGTTTCGATCTCGTGCTCTCGGACGTGCAGATGCCCGGCAAGATGAACGGCATCGACCTCGCGGAGCAGATCACGAAGCGGCTGCCATCGCAAAAGCTCGTGCTGATGACGGGCTATGCGGACGAGATCGAACGCGCGAAGCATCTCGGCGTGCCGATTCTCGCGAAGCCGTTCGACATGGACGACTTGCGCGATCTCATCATGGACGGCGTGCCGCACTGAGTGGACGTTACTTATGCTTCGGCATGGGGCGCGCGCCGACGAGAGGATTGAACGACCGGCGCTTCTCTGTCGACGCTTCCTCGTCGGCCGATGCTTTCGCGCGGCGCGCATTCGTGCGCTTGCCGCCGAGCTGATCGAGCAGGTCTTCGTCGTCAGTAGCTTCTTCGTCTGCTTCCGCGTCGTCTTGCGCGGCTGCGGCGGTCGCTTGTCCGGCGCCCGCAAGATGCTCCATGACGGAGACGAAGTCCTTCTGCGCAGACTTGAGCGCGCGCCCCGGCATCATGATGAGCACGACCGCTTCCTGCACGGTGTGATCGTCGACGGTATGCAGCGTGCCTCCTTCATTCCAGTCGATGCCGCTCCCGGCATACGCCGCGATCACATGTTGCAGCACCGCAGGCGAGAGCACGCCGGCATCGTATAAGCCGACGATCTGCCGTTCGGCAAGCGCAAAAAGACTCGTCTTCCGGGCAGCGCTTGCCTTCGATGCAGATTTACGGGCGGCCATGTTATTTCAATGCGGGCGCGACCCGCCATACCGTATTGCCTACATCGTCGGCGACCAGCAGGCCGCCTGCGTGGTCCACGGCCACGCCGACAGGACGACCAAGCGCATGCCCGGCTGCCGAAAGAAAACCGGTCAGGATATCTTCGGGCGGACCGGAAGGCTTGCCATCCTGGAACGGAACGAAGATGACCTTATAACCGCTTCTCGGCTTGCGATTCCACGACCCGTGCTGACCGATGAACGCGCCGTTCCAGTAATGCTGCGGGAAGGCTTTTGCGTCGTAGAACACGAGACCGAGCGAGGCCGTATGCGCGCCGAGCGCGTAGTCAGGCACGGTGGCCGACTCGACCAGATCCGCGCGTTGCGGCTTCACGCGATCATCGACATGCTGGCCGTAATAGCTATAAGGCCAGCCATAGAATGCACCGTCCTTCACCGCCGTCATGTAGTCGGGGACGAGCTCGTTGCCGAGTTCATCGCGCTCATTCACGGCTGTCCATAACGCGCTGGTTTGCGGCTGCCACGACATTCCGTTCGGATTGCGAAGCCCGGTTGCATAGAGACGGGTCTGTCTACTCGCGATATCCACTTCCATGATGGCCGCGCGCCCGTTCTCCGCCTCGATGCCGTTCTCCGCCGCATTGCTGTTCGAGCCGACCGTCACGTACAGCCGCTTGCCATCCGGACTCGCGATGATGTTCTTCGTCCAGTGATGGTTGATCGGACCTGCGGGCAGGTCGATGAATTTTTCGCCCGTCGATTCGATCGTTGTGTCGCCTGTCCGATACTTGAAGCGCAGCACGGCATCGGTATCGGCGACATAGAGATCGTCTCCGACCAGCGCCATGCCGAAGGGCGAATGCAGATGATCGATGAATACGGTCCGCGTCTCCGCGACGCCGTCGCCGTCGGCATCGCGCAACAAAACGATGCGATCGGGACTCGCCATGCCCGCGCCCGCGCGCTTCATCACCTTCTTCATGACGGCGCCCTTAATGCCCGAGTTCGTATCGTGCTCGGCGGGAGCATTGCTCTCGGCAACGAGCACGTCGCCGTTGGGCAGCGTGATCATCCAGCGCGGATGATCGAGGCCGGACGCGAAGGCGGTTACGTCAAAGCCCGCTGGCGATATGGGCTTCTGGCCTTCGGCCCACTGCTTCGCGGGCGCGATGTTCACCGTCGGCAACAACGCGCGGCGCGGCGCGGGAAGCTCGGGATCGGGCCCGAAGTCGGTCGGATAGTCATCCGCGAGCGCGATGCTGCACGAGACGGTCAGCATCGCGACGAGCGTCACGCGTAGGCACTTGCGCGCGTCGGAAAGCGCCATCCATCAGCCTCCGCCGATGCCCTGCACGATCTTTCCCGTGCCGTCGCAAGTGGGACAATCGCCGCCGTCTTGCTTGCCTGTGCCGTTGCAGTCGGGACAGATGTCTTCGCCGGTGCCGGGTGCGCCGGGCTCGGCTTCATCGCCCGGACTGAGAGGAGGTTCTTGCGCCATGACTGTCTCCTAGGTTGGTATGCCTTGGCGAGAAGCAAAGAATATTCCGCGGTGACGTGCCAAGCGGCGCGTTCGTCTTCAGGGCTTGCGTCCGAATGCTTCGCGCAAGTGCCGCTTCGCTTGCTCGAGCGTATTGCGCCGCGTCTTCGGCAAGTTGCGGCCGGCGCGATTGATATAGAAGTTGAGCATCGACATGGCCGACTGAAACGGCGTGCCCTTGCGCCGCTTGCTCTCGGTCGACGAGCGTTTGAGCGACTGTGCAATTTCTTCGGCGTTGCCGTTCTTGAAGATATCGCGCTGAATATCCATCGCGTCGCTCGTTTCCATCACATGATGCGACCAGCGGTGCGTCGAATTGTCGGACTTCGCTTTCTTGCTTCCGGATTTCTTGTGATCGCTCGCGAGCGTATGGCGCTGCCGCGTGGTGCTGCGCTTGCCCGAACCCGTCTTGCCTGCGCTTCCTCCGGTCTTCTTGGTCTTACGTTCCGTCGGCATGACGGTTCCTCCATTAACGTTTATGTTTCATCAGCCGATGCGCTTCCCGCAGGGCATCGACGATAGCCTGATAAGCAGCATGGCGCGTCTCGGGATCGGGCGCGCGCAATACATACGACGGGTGATACGTGGCGACGACCACGCGCCCCTCGTGCTCGATAGGGTGGCCCATCGACGCTTGCAGCTTGGCCTTCGAATCGCGCAGCACCGACTTCAGCGCGGTCGCGCCCAGCGCGACGATCACCTTCGGGTCGATGTCGGCCGTCTCGCGGTCCATCCAGTAGTGGCACGCGTCGATCTCGCGCTGAGCCGGTGTCTTGTGCATGCGGCGCTTGCCGCGCGGTTCCCATTTGAAGTGCTTGACGGCATTGGTCACATAGACTTCCTTGCGCGCGACGCCGGCTTCTTCGAGCGCGCGGTCCAGCATCGCGCCGGCCGGGCCGACGAAGGGCTTGCCTTGCAGATCTTCCTGATCGCCCGGTTGTTCGCCGACGATCATCAGCGGCGCGTGGCGCGGACCGGCGCCCGGGACCGCTTGCGTCGCGTCCTTGTACAACGCGCAACGATGACAAGCGTCGAGCGAGTCCGGTGTTTGATCGGGCTCTACGCCGGGCTGCGGGGTCGTGGCCATGAGGACCTTACGCGAAGGGGCGGGGTGACAAGGCCGTAAACGGAATCATGGGCATGCGTTCTCCGAAACTTTTGGAAGCGAGTAGCAATTGCCGAACCTTCGTCCGCAAAACTGTGGGAATGCCCGTTGCTGATTCCCTGAGTACCTGAGCAAAGGAGGCCAGCGATGAGCAACAACGATCGTATCGAAGGACCGGGCAGCACCGACAAGCCGCTCGGCGATGCAGGCAGCGGAGCCACCGGTGGCGGTTCGTTCGGCAATCTTCCGGGGCCGGGCGCGGCGACGGGCGGCGATCCGCATCAGGGCGTGCGTCAGCCGAATGCGGGCGAAGTGGAACCGGAGAATCGCCGTCTGGATCAGCAGCCGCATCAGACAGCGGAAGTGCCGCTCGGCTCGGGCAATCGGCCGGAGCCGGCGGGACGAGGCGGACAGGTCAGCGACGTCGCGGCATCGCCGGGACAGGACGTGCCGCCGCGCGGAAATTAACCACGAAGTAAAAGCGCAAAAGCAAAGCGGCCGCTTATCGCGGCCGCTTTGCTTTCATACGGATGTGCCGATCAACGCGTGGCAATGTACATCGTGATTTCAAAGCCAAAGCGCATATCGGTGAAGCTAGGGGTTTCCCACTTCATAGAGCCTCCTTGTGCATTGAGCGGCCGACGGATGCCGAGCCGTTGCGCGGTTGTTTTCCTGAGCGCGTGCAGCGCGGCGCTCAAATCGACGCTCTTTCATCCTAGCGCGACTTCGCCGCCTGCATCATTGGAAATTGCCTCGGCATTCATTTAATTTATTTATGGCGTCATAGCGGTCGGGGTCGGCTTCCGGAATCGTCAGGGTTCGTACTGACTTTGTCAGGGTCGGTTGCTTCGTCGCGTTCCATCATTTCGCCCGGACGCGGGATAACCCTATCTACATCTTCCGGCCGTATATTGTTCAGCTCGTTGCCGCCGGGCGCGTGCGATTTGTCGTGTGTATCGGGTGCTTTCGGGGTTTCAGCCATTGGATTGCCTCGTACGATGATTCATTCGGCGCGCGCCGCTTCGCGCAGCACGGCGGAGTCACTGTCGTAATTGCGATCGGCGATTTTCCTGAGCACGGCCAGCACTTCGCCGTCCGCGCCGTTGCTTTTCGCGAGCGCCATCAGCTTTTCCTTGTGCATCGGGTATTCCGCGCCCTTGAGCGCGCGCGCGATGGCGTCCGGCCCCGGCTCGTCCAGATGCCGTTGGTCCTGCGACTGCGCGGGATGTTGTGACATAGCGCCTCCTTTCCAGTTGATCTGCAACGTCGAGAGGGCAGCAACGCGCATACCCGTGCAGGCTCATCCCGGGCGCGACTGATGCTACGCAACCCATAACAAACGTCAGAAGGAGGACACGCGCATGACTATTTCCGCGGAGCGACTCTCCGATACCGAGGTCAAGGTCGAAGAGACCATCTATACGTTCGATGGCAAAGACAGGGCAGACGCGTTCCAGCAATGTCTGGGAAGCGACACGCTCGACACCTGCACGCGCCACCACGCGCCTGTCTCCACGCGCGCCGCGACGACGACGGGCGGCCCCGCAGAAGGCGAGCCGGGCAGCATTATTTCGCCGTCGCTCGGCGGCATGCCCTGATCGCCGTTCGCGATCACAGCAGCGAGTGCGTCGTCGAACGCGGCGCGAGCGATTCGCGCGTCAAGGCTTCGAGCGGCAATGGCTTGTCGAAGAAATAGCCTTGCGCCTGCGCGGCGCCCATGTCGCGCAGGACCGCTAGCGTCGCCGCATCTTCGACGCCTTCGGCGACGAGCGTCAGGTCGAGTGATTCGGCCATGCGCACGATCGCCCGCACGATAGCGCGGCTGCGCGGGCTGCGCGTCAGTTCGAGAATGAAGGACTTGTCGATCTTCAGGCCGCTGAACTGATACTGATGCACGTAACTGAGCGACGAAAAGCCCGAGCCGAAATCGTCGAGCACGACGGACATGCCGTTATCGGCCAGCCGCTGCATCGTGCGCCGCGCGAGATCCGGTTCGGCGACGAGCGCGCCTTCGGTCAGTTCGAGGCACACGCGCGACGGCGACACGCGATACCGCCGCAATAGCGCGAGCACGTCGTCGGCGAACTCGGGACGCGTCATGCTATAGCTCGAACAGTTGACGTGAACCGGCGGCCAGTGCGCGAAACGCTCGTTCGAGAGAATGGCCGCGACACGTTCGAGCATGTAGAGATCGAGTCGGCCGATGAGTCGCAGCCCTTCCACCGCAGGCAGAAATTCCCCCGGCCCCACGATGCGCCCATCCGCCTGCCGCCAGCGAATCAGCGCTTCGAGCGCCACCACTTCACCGCTTTTCACATCGACGATCGGCTGGAAGTAGGGCAGCAGTTCATCGTCGCGTTTCATTGCATTGCGCAACGCGCCTTCGCGTTCGACCTGATCGGACACTTGCCGGCGCAGTTCCTGATTGAACACGACGAAGCTGTCGCGTCCCGCGTTTTTCACGCGATACATGGCGGTATCGGCGTCGCGCAACAGATCGGCGGGCTCGGTGTGAAACTGACTGTCCGCGCTGACGATGCCGATACTGCACGACGAAAACACCACGTGCTCTTCGATATGAAACGGCAGATCGAAGGCCGCGAGAATGCGTTTCGCGATGGAGACGGCATCCTGAACGACCGCGTTCGGCGAAAGAATGGCGAACTCGTCGCCGCCCAGACGCGCGAGCAGATCCGACGCGCGCACGCAGGCGCCGAGGCGCGCGGCGGCCTGCACGAGCAGCATGTCGCCGAAATGATGACCGAGGCTGTCGTTCACGACCTTGAAGCGGTCGAGGTCGATGAACATCACCGAAAGATCGTGGCCGCGCGCCCGATAGTCGTTCCATGCGCCCTGGAGCCGCTGCATCAGATGGCTTCGGTTAGGCAAGCCCGTGAGCGAGTCATGCGAATTCTCATAGACGAGGCGCGCATTCACTTCGTCGAGTTCGCGCGTGCGTGCCTGCACGCGCGCTTCGAGTTCGAGATTCGCAGCGTGCAACGCTTCGGCGTCGCGACGGCGCGAGAGAGCCGTGTCGATATGGCGCGATACGAAAGTCAGCAGTTCCTGATCGCGCAGCGAGTAACGCACGAGCGGCGAATAGCTTTGCACGGCCAGCACGCCGCGCACGACATCGCCGTCGAAAAGCGGAATGCCGAGCCACGAGCGCAGCCGTACCGAATCGCTGTCCGCCTCGAACGCGCCTTCGCTGATGAGCCGCACCGCTTCCTGATGATCGATCAGCCGCGGGCGACGCTCGCGGATCACGTATTCGGTCAACCCGCGCCGGCCGCGTCGCGGGTCGGGGCGTTCGTGCACGATCTCGTCCACGTAATACGGGAACGACACCTCGTCGGTTTCCGTCTCGTACAGCGCGATATAGAAGTTGCGCGCATAGAGCAGTTCGCCGACGATGCCGTGCAGACTGCGAAAGAACTCCATCGTGTCGCCCGGCCGGCTCGACAGTTCGGCGATCTGATAGAGCGCCGCCTGCAGATGCTCGGAGCGCTCGCGCTCCGCAATGCCGTGGCGCAGCGCGGCGTTCAGTTGCGATAGTTCCGACGTGCGGCGCGCGACCTTTTCTTCGAGATCCGCGCGATGCAGGATGCGGTCGAGCGCCATCGCGACATGCCGTGCGACCACGAGAAAGAGCGCGCGGTCCTCCGCCGTATAGATGCGCGAGACGTCGTAGACCTGCATCGCGAGCATGCCGAACACTTCGTCGGAGGCGTTCTTCAGCGGCGCGCCCATCCAGAACTCGGGGCGGTCGCCGAGGCAGTAGAAGCGGCCCTCGCGCTCGGCCGCGGTAATGTCCGCCGTGGTCACGAAGAGCGGCTTGCCGCTCGTCAGCACGCGGCCTGTCATCGAGAGATGATCGGGGTCGAGAATATCGAAGTTGTCGGCTTCGACGACGTCCTTGTCGATCACATCCACGTAATACGGATACGTGATCTTGCCGGTCTTGCGGTCGTACAGCGCGAGATAGAAGTTTTCCGCGTCGATCAGCGTGCCGAGGCGCTCGTGCACGCAGCGCAGAAACCCGGCGCGGTCAGGCACCGAACTCGCCAGATAAGCGATCTCGTACAGCACGCGCTGCGTGAGTTGCGCGCGCGCGAGGGCGTCGGACTGCACGCGCTCGCCCAGACGCCGCGCGAGCTCGGCGAGATGCGCGTCGTCGCGTTGCGCGAGCGGCGCGAGCAGCCAGCCGAGCACGCCTTCGCCGCGGCCGGTCGGCCAGCGGTGCCAGCCGTGCGCGGCGCACAGACCGTCCAGGCGCTCCTCGGGGATGCTGCGCGGCCAGACGAGCGGGGCGTCGCCACGCCGCGCGAGATGCAGTTGCTCACCCGCGCGATACCACGCCCACGCCTGCCCGCAGCCCGTCGCGGCGGCGTCGCGCAGCAACGCCTCGATCGGGTCGGCATCGGACACGTCGGTTCCGGGCGCGCCGGGCGTCGAAACGGGCGCGTTGTACGCGGAAAACACACTCATCGGCGCTCCAGGCCATTCGGATTTCGTTGACCGCCGAGCCGGCGGTCCGCTCTTTTTCGAGCGTTCGCTCTTACCGGGCTAACGGCAGCCAGAATACAGGCTTGAGCTTCACGGAAAAAAATCGTGCGAGAGCGTGTCAGCCAGCGGACGCGCCGCTGCCCGCAAAACGTTCGCGGTAGGCCTGCGGCGACACGCCGAGCGAGCGCAGGAAGCCGCGCCGCATGGTTTCCTCGGTGCCGAAGCCGCAGCGCGCCGCCACACGCTTGACGGGCAGCGCGGTATCGCCGAGAAGACGCCGCGCGGCTTCCAGCCGCATCCGTTCGATGGAGCGCGCGGGCGTCACGCCGGTTTGCGCGCGGTAATGGCGCACGAAGCTGCGCTCGCTCATGCCGACTCGCGCCGCGAGCGTCGCCACGGAGAGGTCCGCCGCCAGATTCTCGGCGATCCACGCGTGCAGCTCGCCGAAGCGGTCGCCCGCTTTTTGCAGCGACAGCGCGGCGCTGAACTGCGCCTGCCCGCCGGGGCGCTTCAGGAATACGACGAGATGACGCGCGACTTCGAGCGCAAGCGCGCGCCCGAGATCCTCCTCGACGAGCGCCAGCGCCAGATCGATGCCCGCCGTGACGCCGGCCGACGTCCACACAGCGCCGTCGCGAATAAAGATGGGATCGGACTCCACGCGCACGGCCGGAAAGCGCGCGGCAAGCTCCTCGCAGCGGGTCCAGTGCGTGACGGCGCGGCGCTCGTTCAGCAGGCCCGCCGCCGCGAGCAGAAACGCGCCGGTACACACCGACGCGGTGCGCCGCGCGTGTCTGGCGCGTTCGCGCAGCCAGTCGACGAGCGCCGTGTCGCGCACCGCGCCGTGCACGCCCCAGCCGCCCGCGACGACCAGCGTGTCGCACGGCGCGTCGGCCGCCGGCAGCGGATGACCCACGAGGCCGAGGCCCGCCGAAGCCGTCGCCGCCGCGCCGGGCATGATCACCCGCGCGCGATACGGCCGCGGCATGCCCGCCGCCACGGCCAGTTCGTTCGCCGACGCGAACACTTGCAGCGGCCCGGCGACATCGAGCAGTTGAACATCGGGAAAGGCGAGGACGTCGACGTCGCGCGGCGTCGGATCGGAAGGGCGGCTCATGATGGCGGAAAACGTGGGCTGGCTGTCGATTTCGCCATAGCGTAGCCGGGTAGCATGGGTTCGTCCACTTACCATCGACCAAGGAGAAAGCGATGACCTTGCACATCGGCCTGTTGCTGTTTCCGGGCGTGCAGCAACTCGACATGACCGGCCACTACGACGTCTTCGCGCACATGCCCGGCGCAGAAGTTCACCTGATCTGGAAGACGCGCGAGCCGGTGCGATCGACGGCGGGCATGGTGCTCACGCCGGACACGACATTCGCCGACTGCCCCGCGCTCGACGTGTTGTGCGTGCCCGGCGGCGGGGGCGTCGGCGCGCTGATGGAGGACGACGAGACGCTCGCGTTCCTGCGCCGGCAAGCGTCGGACGCGCGCTATGTGACGTCCGTTTGCACGGGCGCGCTCGTGCTCGGCGCGGCCGGGTTATTGCGCGGCAAGCGGGCGACGACGCATTGGGCGTATCACGCGCTGCTCGCCGACCTCGGCGCGATACCGGTGCGCGGGCGCGTGGTGCGCGACGGCAACGTGCTGACGGGCGGCGGCATTACGGCGGGCATCGACTTCGCGTTGACGCTCGCGGCGGAACTCATCGGCGAGCAGGGCGCGCAGGCGATTCAGCTCGCGATGGAATACGCGCCCGCGCCCCCCTTCGATGCCGGCGATCCTGACCGCGCGAGCCCCGATGTGGTCGAGATGGTGCGACAGCACGAGGCTGCGTCGCTGGCGGCACGGCGTGACATCACGCAGCGCGTCGCGCAACGGCTCAACGCGAGCGCATGAGCACTAGAAGCGCTTCTGCATGAAGTAGCGCGACCGTTCGCCGTGGAAGCCCGGCAGCTCGCCGAAGGTCTGATAGCCGCAGCGCGCGTAGAGATCGCGCGCCTGCGGATTCAGCGTGTCCAGCCACGCGGCGCCGCAGCCGCGCTTTTTCGCTTCCGCTTCCGCCGCTACGAGGGCGCGCGTGGCGAGGCCGCGGCCGCGCGCGTCCTCGCGTATCCAGAGCCATTTCACGAAGAGCCAGTTCCACGCGGTGAAGCCCGCGAGTCCGCCGACGAACGCGTCGTCCACGTAGAGCGACACGGCGAGATCGCGATGACCGCTCGGTCCGAGCTGTGCCGCATTGAACGCGGCGAGCCCGCCCGCGACTTCCTCTTCGAACGATTCGTCGATCCAGTCAGTGACGGACACGCTGACGTCGCTCATGTCACACGCTCGCGGCCGGCGCGACGGATGCGCCCTTGATCCCGTGCCGCGCGAGTGCTTCGGCGACGAAACCGGAGCGCTTCACGTCTTCGACGAATTCGCGCAGCATGTCGGCGGCTGCTTCGCCGCGCGATTTCGGCAGCCCCATCGCCTGCTGAATGACCATGAAGCGTTCGTTCAAGAGACGCAGGTCGGGCGTGCGCGCGGCATCGGCTTCGAGTTGCTGCTTGACGCCCGCAGCCACTTCGAGCCCGTCGCGCAGAAAGGTCTCGACGACCGCTTGCGACGAAGCCGCGCGAACGATCTGCGCATGCCTGATCTCGCGCGTGAGAAAGAGGTCATACGCGCTGCCCTTGCCGACCACGATGCGATTGTCCGCGCGGTCCACTTCGTCGTTGCGCGTGAGCGGCGAGTCGTTGCGGACGAGGTAGAAGCCTTCGATCAACACGTAAGGCCCAGTGAAGGCGATGCCCGCGCCGCGCGAGGGATCGATCGCGAAGAAGCCGATGTCGGCCGCTTCATTCGTGACGGTCTCCACTGATTTCGCCGCGGTGTCGAAAGCCGCGAACGCGACTTCCACGCCGAGCCGCGACGCCAGTTCCCGCGCGAGATCGACCGATACGCCGCCGGGCTCCCCTTCGCTATCGCGGTGCGCAAGAATGGGATTGCCCAGATTGAGGGATGCGCGCAGCACGCCTGTCGGGGCGATGGCTTGCAGCAAGGTCGAAGAAAGAGTCATGGCTTCGTGCGCCTCATGTTGCATGAGCATGCAGAATACGCGAACCGTGACCACGCTTGCAAAAGGATACTGCCATGCCCGCACCGCTCGATGCCAAAGCCCTCATCACGCGCCTCGACCTGCAGCCGCATCCCGAAGGCGGCTATTTTGTGAGACGTATCGCGCAGAGCAGCGCGTGACGCGCGACGGCGCGAGCGAAACGCGTTCGGCATCGACGGCAATCTACTATCTGCTATGCGAAGGCGCGCATTCGGCGTGGCATCGCATTCGCTCCGACGAAGTCTGGCACTTCCATGCGGGCGATCCGCTCCTCGTGCATGTGCTCGATGCGCACGGCGCGCTCACCACGCACCGGCTGGGCGACATGACGCAGCATGCCGACACGGTGTTTCAGGCGGTCGTCCAAGCGGGCAACTGGTTCGCCGCCGAATGCAGCATCGCGTCGGGCGCGTCGCTCGTCGGGTGCACGGTTGCGCCGGGCTTCGAATTCAGCGAGTTCGAGCTGGCCCGTTGCGATGAACTGGCGGCGCTTTATCCGCAGCATCGCGAACTGATCGAACGGCTCGCTTAGCGAGGCAGCGCAATGCCGAGCGTCGCGCAGACGAACGCGCCGATGCCCTCTATGTCATCGAGAGCGAGCACAGGCAAGGCCGATTCGATGGCGGCGGCGTTATCCGTTGCGATGGCGAGAATCTCGACATCGGTCAGATAGAGCGGGTCCTTGCCCGTCGACGGCCGCACGACTTCGAGCCGTGGCATGGCTTCACGCGCGAAGCCTTCCACGATCACGAAGTCGGCGTGCGAAAGGCGCGCGGCAAGCGCCGCGAGCGGCGGCTCGGCTTCATCGTTGAGTTCGTGCAAGATGGCATAGCGATACGGCGACGCGATCAGCACTTCACTCGCGCCCGCGCCACGAAAGCGCGCGCTGTCCTTGCCCGGCGGCTCGAGCTCGATGGAATGATGACTATGCTTGATGACGTTAACCGTGAGTCCTTGCGCTCGAAACCACGGCAGCAGGGCTTCGATCAACGTGGTCTTGCCCTGGCCGGAGCGCCCGGTAATGCCGAAAAGCGGCGGGTGCGACGAATTCATGCGATGGTTGTGTCGTTGTCGTCATCGAACGGGTTCGGCAAGTGTAGCGGCTCCGTGGCGAGCCGGGCCGAATCGCGCTATCGTCAGGCATCGTGCTTGCATCGACCGCGCTGCATTGCGTAACGCGCGAGGCACTTGACGCATGTCGAGCATCAGCGCACTTCACAGGATCAGGACATGGCCGAAGACAATCTCAGCACCGCTCTCGCTCCGCAGCAATTTTCCATCGACGTCATGCTCGAAAAGTACGCCAAGGGCGACGAGACGCGCGTCGACGATATCTATCGACGCGTCGCGCGCGGCGTCGCGCTCGCGGAACCGCCCGAAGCGCGCGCGAAGATCGAAGCCGAGTTCGTCGATAACTTCAAGCGCGGCGCACTGGGCGCGGGCCGCATCATGAGCGCGGCGGGCGCGGGCATCGATGCCACGCTCATCAACTGCTTCGTGCAGCCGGTCGGCGATGCGATACAAGGTGTCGATGACAACGGTCTTCCCGGCATCTACGTCGCGCTGTTGCAGGCCGCCGAGACCATGCGGCGAGGCGGCGGCGTGGGGTATAACTTTTCGGCAATCCGTCCGCGCGGCGCGCGCGTGCATTCGACAGGATCCGCCGCGTCGGGGCCGTGCAGCTACATGGACGTGTTCGATGCCTCGTGCCGCACCGTAGAAAGCGCGGGCTCGCGTCGCGGCGCGCAAATGGGCATTCTCGACTGCACGCATCCGGACCTGCTCGAATTCATCGCGGCAAAGCACACGAAAGGGCGCTGGAACAACTTCAACGTATCGGTTGCGGTGACGGACGAATTCATGCAGGCCGTCGCCGATGACGCCGTCTGGCAGCTCGTGCACAAGGCAGAGCCCTCGCCGGCGCAACGCACATCGGCCGATATCCGGCAACGCGAAGACGGCCTGTGGGTGTATCGCGAAGTGCGCGCGCGCGAGGTGTGGGACACGATCATGCGTTCTACTTACGATGTCGCGGAGCCGGGCGTCGTCTTCATATCGCGCATGAACGACGACAACAACCTGCGTTCGCTCGAAGCCATTCGCGCGACGAATCCGTGCGGCGAGCAGCCGCTTCCCGCGTATGGCTGCTGCAATCTCGGGCCGCTCAATCTCACGCGCTTCGTGTCCGATCCCTTCGCGCAGATGCGTGGCGGCGCGCCCAGCTTCCATTGGGACGGCCTCGCGCAGACGACGCGCACGCAAGTCCGCTTTCTGGACGACGTGCTCGACGTGACGCTCTGGCCGCTGCCGGAACAGGCGCGCGAAGCGCAGGCGAAGCGGCGCATCGGCGTGGGCTTCACGGGGCTCGGCGATACGCTCGTCATGCTCGGCTTGCGATACGACTCGCAGGAAGGACGCGACTTCGCGGCGCGCGTGGCGCGCACCATGCGCGACGAGGCGTATCGCGCATCCGTGCAACTGGCGCGCGAGCGCGGCGCTTTCCCGCTTTTCGACGCGCGGCGCTATCTGGAACAGGGCACGTTCGCATCGCGCCTGCCCGACGACATCACCAGCGCGATTCGCGCGCACGGCATTCGCAACAGCCATCTGCTTTCCATCGCGCCGACCGGCACTGTGAGCCTCGCGTTCGCGGACAACGCGTCGAACGGCATCGAGCCCGCGTTCTCGTGGACGTATCAACGCACCAAGCGCATGGCGGACGGCTCGCGGCAGAGCTTCGCGGTGGAAGACCATGCGTACCGTCTTTATCGCGAGATGGGCGGCGACGTGAACGCGTTGCCCGAATACTTCGTGAGCGCGCTCGACATGTCCGCCCACGATCACCTCGAAATGATGGCGGCGGTGCAGCCTTTCGTGGATACGTCCATCTCGAAGACGGTGAACGTGCCGGCCGACTATCCGTTCGACAAGTTCCAGGACCTCTACTTCGAAGCATGGCGGCGCGGGCTCAAGGGTCTTGCCACGTACCGCCCGAACGATACGCTCGGCGCGGTGCTTTCGGTGACGCCGCAGGAGACGCCGAGCGATTCTCCCGATCCCGAACTCGACCTCGATCCGCTGCGCATCGCGATCGACCATCGGCCGCGCGGTGAATTGCCCGCGATCATCGAAAAGGTCGAATATCTGACGCAAGCGGGGAAGAAGTCGCTGTATCTCGCGGTGTCGTTCATCGAAGTGACCGGGCGCATCGCGGGCGAGGACGTGACCATCGAGCGTCCGATTGAATTCTTTATACCGACAGGGCAGAGCGACGAATCGCAGCAGTGGATCACGGCGACGATGCGTTCGCTTTCGCTCGCCGCGCGTGGCGGGTTCGCGGCGCGCACGTTGCAGGACATGCGCAAGGTGTCGTGGGATCGGGGACAAGTGCGGCTCGGCTATGTCGAGCGGCTCGACGGTCATCGCAGTCCACGTTGGCACGACTCCGAAGTCGCGGCGCTGGCGTACGCGATCCAGCAGATTCTGTATCGACGCGGTTTTTTGGATGCAGAAGGCAATCAGGTTCCTTCGCGCGTGCTCGCGCGCAAGCGCAGCGAAGCGGCGGCGCCTCTGCGCACGTTGCAGCCCGAAGACGAGCAGGACGCGCACGACGACGTCGTTGAAGCGCCCGTCGATCTGCATGGACTCGCACAGATGCACGGGCGCAAATGCGCGACGTGCGGCGCGAATGCGGTGATTCGCAAGGACGGGTGTGATTTCTGCACCGCCTGTGGGGAGATTGGTGCGTGTGGGTGAGCCACCGGTTCACTTGAATTCAAAATCCAAAGCGCCATTCGCGCGCCGATAACTTCAGGTCAGCAGCGATTCTCCCCGACTCGCTGCTGCCCATTTCTCTCTCCTCCCTTCACCCCGCAACACTGCCTCTCCCCAAGCGAACAGCCGCTTCCATCGCGCCCCGTCAATCATTAAAGACGACTTACTAATTAAGAATTCTCGGGTGTCTTTCGAACTCGATTGATTGGAGAATTCCGCCCGGGTGCTTTCAACTGGACAGGCTAAAAAACAACCGAGGGCCGCGCCGTCGCTTGCTCACGCAGTCTCGGCCACAGGCGAATGCACTTGTCCGGCGTCAAGGGGAGCGTGCGCTGTTGCCGTATCGGCGCAGCGCCGCGCTCGAATTTGGATCCCACTTTTTTTACTTGCTTGGAGTTTCGAAAATGAAGAAGTCCGTTATCTCGGCTTTCATCGCTGGCGTGTTGAGCCTGGCTGCCGGCGGCGCGTTCGCGTCCGATGGAACCATCACGTTCAACGGCGCGCTCACGGCCGCCACCTGCACGATCAACGGCAACGGCACGTCGTCGAAGGACTTCACGGTCACGCTGCCGACCGTTTCCACCTCGACGCTGACCGCGGCCGGCCAGACGGCTGGCACCACCTCGTACAGCATCGCGCTCAGCGCGTGCTCGCCGGTCACGAGCACGAGCAAGGCATCGGTGTTCTATGAGGCGGGCACCACGGTCGATCCTTCCGATGGTCGTCTGCTCGTCGCTGCCGGCGGCGCGGGCAACGTCAAGCTGGAACTGCTGAACCAGGACGGATCGCAGATCAAGGCGGGCTACTCGACCGACCTCCAGAACTCGAAGCCGGCGTCCATCGCGTCGGGCGCGGCCACGCTGTACTACGACGTCCGCTACTACGCCACCGGCGCGACGTCCGCAGGTCCGGCGAACTCGTCGGTCGTGTACAGCATCGACTACCAATAAGCGGTGTCGTGACAGCGGACCATTTGCTTCGCACATGCGCGAATGGTCCGGTGCAAGGGCGGGCGCAAGCCCGCCTCTCCTTGATATCGTGCTTCGCTTGGGCGCTTCTTCGTCACTATGAAACTGTTTAGCCGACTCGCATCCGTCGCGGTGCTCCTCGCCGCGATCCAGGGCTTCGCCCCGCAGGCCCGTGCTTCGGTGGTCATCGCCGGTACGCGCGTGGTGTACAACCAGAGCGATTCAGAAGTTACCGTCAAGCTGACCAACAACGGCAAGCTCCCCGGTCTCACGAAGGTCTGGATCGACAAGGGCGATGCCGACGCCAAGCCGGATACGATCGACGTGCCGTTCACCATCACCCCGCCGATGATGCGTATCGATCCGGGCAAGTCGCAAACGCTGCGCATCATGTCGACCGGCGAGCCGCTTCCCGGCGACGCCGAATCCGTCCTCTATCTGAACGTGCTGGAAGTGCCGCCCAAGCCGACAGGCGATGAAGCCAGCGCCAATCAGCTGCAACTCGCGTTCCGCACGCGCGTCAAGTTCTTCTATCGCCCGACGGGGCTGAAGGGGCAGGCGAGCGACGCGCCCGAAGCCATCGTGTGGCATCTGAAGCGCGAAGGCGGCAAGAACACGCTGGTGGCCGATAACCCCACGCAGTACCACGTATCGTTCGACCGCATCGACCTCACGGATGGCGTGCATACGGCGCAATTCACCGACGGCGGCATGGTCGGACCGGGCCAGAGCCGCGCGTTCCCGCTCAAGGGCGAGCTTCCCGCAGCCGGCGCGAAGGTGCGTTATACCGCGATCAACGACTACGGCGGACCGCAGGCCGGTGACGCCACGCTCGCGCCCTGACCGGCGGCATCGCCGACCAGCGCGAGCCGACCGCCGCGCGGCGCGCGCGCCGCAATGACCCCGTAAAGATGAACTAGCGTGCATGCCCGCCTGGCATGCCGGGGACTGGCTTTGCCCGAACACTTCGGATACCTGAATGAAAACGCACTACTGCAGCGCCCACCTGTCCGGCGCGCGTTTAAGACCTGTCACGCTGTTCACGCTCCAGGCGTTGGCCGCAATGGGCGTGAGCGCCCACGCGTGGGCGGACGCTTCTGCGCAGCCCGCAGCCGTCGAATTCAACGAGCAGTTTCTCGATTCCGGCGGGAGCCAGAAGCTGGACATCTCACGCTTCAATCACGGACAGCCGGTCCTGCCGGGCACGTATCGCGCCGATACTTACGTCAACAACGTATGGCGCGGCAAGTTCAGCGTCGATGTGCGCGACTCCGCGGAGCATCCCGGCGTCGTGCAACCGTGCGTGACGGCGGATCTGCTCGAACGCTTCGGTGTCGATTTGCGCAAGCTCTCGCCCGAAGCCGCCGCGAAGCTCGAAGCGGCCGGCAATGCGTGCCTGACGCTGCCTGAGTTGATCCCGGGCGCGATCGCCACGTTCGACGGCGGCGAGCAGCGCCTCGATGTGAGCGTGCCGCAAATCGCGATGAACAGCAGGGCGCGCGGCTATGTCGATCCGAAGTATTGGGACGATGGCATCAACGCGGGCACGTTCCAGTACAACGCGAACGTGTATCACAGTTCCGCCGGCGGCTACGACAACAACTCGGCTTACCTCGGGCTGATCGGCGGCATCAACGTCGGTCCGTGGCGCTTCCGCTATCAGGGCAACGTTACGCACAACAGCATCGGCGGCTCGCATTATCAAAGCGTGCAGACCTATGCGCAGCGTGCGTTCAAGGACATCAAGAGCCAGTTCACGGTCGGCGACACGTTCACGGACGGCGCGCTGTTCGACAGCTTCGGCTTGCGCGGCGCCACGCTCGGCACCGACGACCGCATGTTCCCGGAGTCGCAGCGCGGCTACGCGCCGGTGGTGCATGGCATCGCCAATAGCAATGCCCGCGTGCAGGTCCGGCAGAACGGCAACATCATCTACGAGACGACGGTCGCGCCGGGCGCGTTCGAGATCGACGACCTGTATCCGACGGGCTATGGCGGCAATCTCGATGTGATCGTCACCGAGGCCGACGGCACGCAGCACATCTCGACGGTTCCCTATGCGGCGGCGGTGAATGCGCTGCGGCCGGGCGTCACGCGTTATAGCGCGAGCATCGGCGAGTATCGCGATCCGAACATCAATATTCATCCGTTCGTGTCGCAGTTCACGCTGCAGCGGGGCATCAGCAATCTGGTGACGCTGTACGGCGGCGTGAGCGCGGCGGACATGTACTTCTCGACGATGATCGGCACCGCGCTCAATACGAGCGTCGGCGCGTTCGGTCTCGACGTGACGCAGGCAAGCGCGAGCTTCAAGGGCTACGGCACGCGCAACGGCGCGAGCGTGCGGCTCAGCTATTCGCGCCTGTTCGAGCCGACGAATACGAATATCGCGATTGCCGCGTATCGCTATTCGACGAGCGGCTTCTTCTCGCTGCCCGATGCGGTGATGATGCGTCAGCTGAACGCAGAGCATCAACTCGGTCTCATGACCGCGCTGCAAAAGTCGCGCGTGCAGTTCACGCTGAATCAGAGCATCGGCGAGGGCGCGCGCTACGGCTCGCTGTATGCGATGGGTTCGTTCCAGACGTACTGGAACCGCTCCAGTCACGATACGCAGCTGCAAATCGGCTACACCAACAGCTGGAAGCGCATGACCTACGGCGCGTCGTTCGTGCGGCAGTTCCAGGTGAATACGGCCCGGTGGGACAACCGCATCATGCTGAACATGTCCATCCCGCTCGGATTCGGGGCGCACGCGCCGCAGTCGACGACCAACTTCCAGCACGACAGCAGCGACGGCAGCTCGACCATTCAGCAATCGGTCACGGGTACGCTCGGGGTCGACAACGCATTCAGCTACGGCATCAACGCGAACTTCAACGACGGCGGCAGCCACGCGAGCAGTTCGGCGAGCGCGGGCGGCAACGTCGGTTATGTCGCGCCGTTTGCGATGCTTACCGCGAACGCGAGCACGGGCCGCAACTTCTCGCAGGTCGGTGCGGGCATGTCGGGCGGGGTCGTGGCATGGCGCGACGGCGTCGCGTTCACGCCGAACATGGGCGATACGGTCGCGGTGGTCGAAGCAAGCGACGCGGCCGGCGCGCGCCTCGCTAACGGCGCGGGCTTGCGCGTGGACCGGTGGGGACACGCTGTCGTCTCCGGCATGCAGCCGTATTCGAACAACGACATCGAGCTGGACCCGAAGGGCTTGCCGATCAACATCGCGCTGAAGTCGACCGTGCAGCGCACGGCGCCGACTGCGGGCGCGGTAGTGCGCCTCAAGTTCGAGACGGAGAACATGGGCAAGCCGGCGGTGATGCGCGTCTCGCAGGCGGATGGCAAGCCGCTGCCGTTCGGCTCGGAAGTGTTCGACGCCGAGAATCGCAGCGTCGGCACGGTGGCGCAGGGCAGCCGCATCATTGCGACCGGGCTGAAGGCCGACGCCGGCACGCTGAACGTGAAGTGGGGCGAAGCACCCGAGCAGCGTTGCGCGGTGCGCTATCAGTTGCCCGCGGTGACGGATGCCTCGAAGCCGAACTCCATCAGCATATCGGACGCTGTCTGTCAGTGAGCGCCGTTCACATTCATTGAATCAGGAAATCAAAATGAAATTCATGGATCGGCTTGCAGCCGGACTGCTGCGGTGTGTGTTGTGCTGGATCGCTGCACTGGTGTTCGTGCCGTCGTCCGCATGGGCGACGGCGAACTGCACGGTCAACTACAGTTCGTTCACGTTGACGCTGCCGCCGTCGGTGGCGGTGGCGCGCGACTTGCCGAATGGATCGATTCTGACGGCATGGTCGCTTTCCGCCTCGAAGAACGACTATTGGACCTGCATCGTCACAGGGCAGGTCTATACGGGGACCGACTTCGAAACGGCAGGCATCACCACAGGCGGGCCGACGGTGTACACGGCCAACTACCAGGGCGTCGAATTCGAGGTGTATCCGACCAACGTGCCGGTCGTGGGCATCGCAATGGGCGGCTATGTCATTCCGAACAGCCTGCCCGCCGGGCCGCGCACGTTCTCGAAGCTCGGGCGTCAGTGGAATACGAACGGCACGATCTACAACGGCGGACAGTTGATCGTCGCGCTGGTCAAGATCGGCGACATCACGCCGGGCACCGTAAACGGCATGGTCGCGCAGGCGTTCTCGTGGCAAACGCTGACGCCGCCGCCCGCGGGCGACGTGCCGTCGGCCGGTGTCATCAACTTCTATATCACGCCGGTGGTCATTACCGTGCTGACGTGCCAGACGCCCGATGTCACGGTGCCCATGGGCATTCAGGGACCGGCGGACCTGCCGAACATCGGGCCGGCGCCGAACAAGGTGTCGTCGTTCAACCTGAGCATGAATAACTGCCCGGGCGGAACGGCGGTGAGCGGAACGTTGGCGGGGCAGATTCACAGCATCCAGTACAGGATCGATCCGTCGAACGGACTGGTGTCGGGTTATAGCAACGTCGCCTCGTTGAGCGGGTCGCCGAGCGCGGCGGGCGTCGGCATTCAGCTCTACGACCAGACGGGCGCAGTGTTTCCGTATGGCACGTATATGACGCTGAACGGCTTCGACAGTACGAACGGCGGCAACTACACGATACCGATGCAAGCGCGCTATTACCGCACAGGCGCGCTCGGCGCCGGTCCCGCGAACGCGACCATGACGATGACCGTGCTGTACCAGTGATCCGTTCGGCGGCGGCATGGGCGGGTGTCCCTATCGCCGTCGAGCGGCCAGCAACAGAGATCAAGGAGAAGCAAAAATGAAGAAACTGAAAATCGGGCTCGTGGCGCTTGGGCTGACGAGTGCTGCGTCGGCGTTCGCGGCCGATGCAACGCTGACATTCACCGGCACCATTATTCTGCCGACCTGTACCGTGGATTCGAACTCGGTCAATCAAACGATTGCGCTCGGCACCGCGAGGACGACGGACTTCGCCGCCGTGGGCAACACGAAGAACCCGACGGCCTTCAACATCACGCTGAACAGCTGCGCACCGAACACGAACGTGGCGATGACGGTCAACGGAACCTCCGATACGGTGCAAAGCGTGCTCAAGAATACGGGCACGGCCGGGCAAGTCGGCGTGCAGCTGCTGAAGGCCGTCAACGCCGGCGATACGACCGGCTCGCCGATCACGCTCAACTCGTCTCTGAACATAGGAACGGTCGGTGCGACCAACACCCTGACGATTCCGATGGTGGCCCAGTTCTATCGCCTCGGTGCCATGACAGGCGGCACCGTGTCCGCCACGGCCACCGTCAACTTCGCCTATAACTGATCAGCAGGATTGCAGAATATCCGCGCGAGACCCTATAGTGTTGCGCCGGGTCTGCGCGGAAAATCGGGACGTTGACGCGCCAACGGCGTCATCGTCCCATGTATGTTGGAACCTAGAGAAACTGAAATGCAAAGAATTGACCGAAACGGCTTGAATTACAGCGATGTGGCGGGCGGCGCCGCCAAGGCATCGAGCAGCGCGTCATCCACCACGAACGTCAGGATTTCGATTGCGGGGGCATCGAGCGGGGGCGGCGGCGGGGCGAACGACAACCCGAATGACAAAGCCACGCTCGCTATCGGAGTGAGCACGCACTGATCGTCGGCTCAGTAAAGAAGGCCATCCTCGGTCGAGGATGGCCTTTTTCTTTTGGGCGTTCACGTGACGCTTGTTTGCTGCCGTTGAACAGTCATATGCCCGATCAATCTGCGAGTTCACATGGATATCGCGTCGCTTCGCTTACGAGTCGATTAATAAGCTGCCATTCCCAAACGATTTATGGACTGGAATTGCCTCTTGTCGCTTCTTTCAGAGTTTTCGTGGTTTACCGGCATACGCGAACTATCTAAGATCCGTCGTTCAGGAATATTAAACATTTCCTGATGAAGCCCGGAAGCAGGAAGGGCAGATGATCGCGTGGACCGGGTTCAGTTCGGACCACGCATATTTAGCAATTTGCAGGAGGAGTTGAAATGCAGAAAATCGAACGTAACGCACTGGCTCAAGCATCGCTGGCTGGCGGTTGCCACAAGGCAAGCAGCCGCTCGTCGGCGAACACGACGGTGGTGATCTACATCCAGGGTAGGTAAGTCGCTGCGCTTCGCATAACCGGCTGTTTCCTCGCCCGAGCCGTATCGGCGAGGGACAGCCAGAGCGGGGCAGGGCCGCGGACCCGCCCCGCCGTGTTTGAGAAAGAGTTCTTCATGCCTGCTTTGCGTCCCGCGCTGAAAAAATGGCTTGCCTTGCGAAAGCATCGCATGCGGCGGTTTATCGTCGGCCGCATTCCCATGCGTTCGGTCGAAATGCTTGCGCGTTTGTCGTGGCGCGTGCGTAGCCTGTTCGACGCGACTTGCCGAGCCAATGGCCGCATTCGCGCTGAAATTGGAAGCGCGGTTCTTCGTCTGCCACCAGGCCGCGCGAACCGGGCGTGCTTCGGCGCGCAGGTCGAGAAACTCATCGATCAGCGCATTTATTTCGGCCGCGATATTCGCAAGCGCGAAGCGTGGGCAGATCTGGATGCCATCGCCAAGATCTTGGTGAGTGCCGTTGAAAAGCTCAAACGCGAAGCGCCAGAGCGGCCGGTATTCATCTCGCCGTTCCACTTCGTATCGCAATACGCGAATATTTATATCGTCGAGCGCATGGCGGCGCTGCTGGGCTTGCAGTCGATGTCCGTGGTCTCCGGCGTGCCGCGGAATCAATACGGCGACGACCACGCGCTCATTCCCGGCATCAAGGTGCTTTACACCTATGGCGACGCGAACCGCAACGGGCTCGGCGTGCGCGTGGCGCGCTCGCTCAAGCGCGACGGCGTGGCGGTGCTGTTCAGCGACGTGCCGCCGTTCACCATGCACCGCTACCCGATGGAGACCGTGGAAGTCACCATGTTCGGCAAGAGCGCCCGCATACACAACGGCGTGTTTCGCATGGGTGAGACGTTCGGCGCGGTGCTGTTGCCGTTCTATCTTCGGTTCGCGCGTGGGCGCTTCGAGGCGCGTCTGTTCGATCCTCTTCCGCTCGACGCGCCCGAATCGCCGCAGCGTCTCGCCGGCTATATCGAAACGGCGCTCGCCGACAACTACGAGCAGTGGCTCCCGGCTGGCCATCCCGCCATGTACGCATTCGCGCCCTCGCGATAGACGCTGCACGCGAACCGGCATCGTATTACACGCAACCATTCATGCAACCGACCGATATTCCCGAATTTAAAGATGTCCCGTGGTGCTGGATAGCGTACGCCACCTCGATCTTCACCCTCGTCGCGGTTGCCTTCGGTTTCGTGCATGAGGTCGAGCTCAAGCAGGACGTGACCGGTGAGGTCGTGTCCGCAACCGAGGTCAAGGTTCAGGGACTGGCGGGGCTCGTGTCGGCGATCTACGCGCGGCCATCGGAGCATGTCGATCCGGGCACGCCGCTGTTCCGTCTCCAGCGAGACTTTTCGCTGACCACGGACGGCCTGCGTCGGCAAACCTTCGACGAAAAGATGCGCGACGACCAGATCCGCTCGATCGACGAGCAGTACAGCGAGCGCCGGGTTCAATTGAATGCGCAGCGCGAGACGGCGCGGCTGAGCGAAGCCAGCAAGCGCGCGGAACTCGGCTCGCTCGATGCCCAGATTGCGCAAAACACCCAGCTCGTCGGCGAATTCGAGCAACGGCTCGCGCGCCTCAGTTCAGTCTCCGAGTACGTGACGGCGGACAAGCTCGAACAGGCTCGCGCCGATGTGCATCAGGGCAAGGTGACGGTCGCGCAGAGCATCGCGCGCAGGCAGCAACTGGCGGGCGAGCTGGGCGCGTCGACCAGCAGCCAGACCGATCTGGAAGCGCAGTTGCGCGAACTCGATGCACGCCATGCACGCGACGTGCAGGACGTCCGTGCACGTTTCGAGCGCGAGCGTCAGGACTCGACGGTGTCTGCGCCGAAGGGCGGCGTCGTCACGTTTTCCAGTCTGGTGGCGGGCCGCATGCTCGCGACGGGCGATGTCGCGATGGTGATTTCCAACCAAGAGAGCGGTCCGCTGCGCGTGGCGTTGAGCATTCCTTCGCGCCGACGCGGCTTCGTGCGCGAAGGCCAGATCGTGCGCCTCAAGTTCGATGCGTTTCCGTACGCGAAGTTCGGGACATACGAGGCGCGCATCGATTCCATTTCCGGGACCACCGTGCTGCCCGCGAGCCCGGTCGCGCCGCCCGGCACGCCCGGCGCGCCCGACCCGTCCGAAGAGACGCAAACCACGAAGGAGTCCGACGGCGACTATCTGGCCTGGGCGACGCTGCGCGGCAATACCTTCGATTTCGACGGGCAGCACTTCAAGATTCTTCCGGGCATGCGCGCGACGGCCAGCATCGTCGTCGAGCGCCGGACGATTGCTGAGTGGGTGCTGGCGCCGCTGTTCAGAATGCTGAGAGGTTGATGTGCGCGTTATCTATCAAAACGAAGTCGCCGAATGTGGCTATGCGTGTCTGGCGATGGTGCTGTCCCATCTCGGCCGCGCGACCGAAGTGCGCGAGCTGTCTGCGTACAAACCGATCTCGGCCAATGGCCTGTCGCTGATGGACCTGTACGATGTCGCCATCGACTTCGGGCTTGCCGTGCAGGCGTATCGTTTCGATGCATCGGACCTCTCCGCGGTCAAGAAGGGCTCTATCTTGCATTTCGGCGGCGCTCACTTCGTCGTGTTCGAGAAAGCGGGGCACGGCTATGTCCGCGTGATCGATCCCGCCACGGGTCGCCGCCGCGTGTCGATGGACACGTTCCGCTCCGCCGTCTCGGGCTTTCTGCTCGAATTCGCGCCCACGCCGCAGATGCCGCGTATTCGCGCAAAGTCGCGCGTGCCTGCGGCGCTCAAGCGCGTGCGGGCCCTCAGTCCGCAGATGAAGGCGCAGATCGGCAAGATCGTGTTCGTCGCGCTCGGCAGCCAGTTCGCCATTCTCGCCGCGCCGTACTTCGGCAACCTCGTGCTCGACTACGTGGTGGCGGCGGACAACCGCAATCTGCTGAACGTGCTCGTCGCCACCTTCGCCAGCATCTTCTTGCTGGGGGCGCTCAGCGAATTCGTCCAGAAGTACCTCACCGAGTTGCTCTACAACATCACGCAGATCAACTCGACCGAGGGCCTGCTCGGGCATTTGCTGCGCAATCCGATGCCGTGGTTCGAAAAGCGCCACGTCGGCGATGTCTTCGCGCGCGTGAAGGCGCAGGACGAGATCAGCGTGTTCACCACGCGCACCACGGTGTCGCTTTTCATCGACCTGACGGTCGGCGCGCTCGCGCTCGTGCTGATGCTGATACAGAGCCGTCAGCTGGCCGGCGTGGCATTGCTGATTTTCGCCGTCTACGTTGGGCTGGCGGTCAGCATGTTCGCGGCCATGCGCGACAACCATGCACTGGTGCTGGAAACATCCGCGCGTTGCGACGACTCGCTGATCGAAACCATTCGCGCCGCCTCGCTGCTGAAGCTGGCGCAAGGCGAGACGCGGCGCACCGCCATCTACATGACGATCTACAAGGCGTATGCGGCGGCGCTTCTCAAGAGCAGCCGTCTAACGTGCACGCGCGACGGCTTGCTGAAGCTCGTGACTTACGCCGATACCATCGTCATCACGTGGCTGGCCGCGCGGCTGATGCTCGGCGGGAAGGTGTCGGTCGGCGTGTTCTATTCGTTCCTGATCTACAAGTCGCTCATGTCCGAGCGGCTCGCGAGCGGGATCAACGCCACGTTCCAGTACTTCATGCTGAGCGTGCCCACTGCGCGCGTCGACGATATCGTGGAAAGCGAGAACGAACGTTATACGCCGCTCGCCGATACGCAGCGCGCCACCGAAGTTCGGTCCTTCAACGATATCGAAGTGCGCGACGTGACGTTTAGCTACGGCATTTCCGACGAGCCGATTCTCAGGAGCGCAAGCATCCATATCCGCCGGGGCGAGAAGATCGCGATCACCGGTCCTTCGGGCAGCGGCAAGTCCACGCTGTTCAAGCTGCTGTCGGCGGCGGAACCGCTCCAGCATGGACATATTGCGCTCAATGGCATCGCATGGCCGAACCTGACGGTCGATGAGATCCGCCGCCATCAGGCGCACATGCGGCAGGGCGACATCATTTTGCACGGCTCCATTGCGGATAACGTGACGCTGTTCGCTGCCGAGACCGACGAAGACCGCATCCACGCGATTCTCGCCGACGTCGGCCTCCTCGACGACATCATGCGTTTGCCGATGCGCACGCGCACCGTCATCAGCGACACGATCGCGAATATCTCGGCCGGTCAGCGCCAGCGGCTGTTGCTCGCGCGCGCGCTGTATCAGCAGCGCGAACTGCTGCTGCTGGACGAACCGACTTCGAATCTCGATCCGGCGTCCGTGCGGCGCATCGCGTCGCTGCTGCGCAATCTCGATCGCACGGTCGTCGTAATCACGCATGACATGTCGCTCGCTACCGCGTTCGACACGCGTTATCGGTTCGCGGCCGGCGCGCTGGTGCCGGAGAGCGATGCATCGAGCACGGCCACGGCAGGCGAGACGCTCCATGCTTAAGCGACGCATTTCGCTGGCCGCGCTGGCGTGCGCGCTCGTCTTTGCCGATGCCGCGCGGGCGGACGATCTCGTCGCGATCGTGCAACAGGCGCTCGATCACGACGCGGAACTCGGTCAGGCGCAGGCCGCGTATGAAGCCGCGAAGCAGGCGGTGCCCATCGCTCGGGCGGCGCTATTGCCGCAGATCGCGGGCGGGTGGGGAAGGTCATACAACCGCATCGACATGGATGGGTTTCCGCGCCAGAAGTATTGGCAGAACGGCTGGACGGTGACCATGACGCAGCCGCTCTTCGACTGGAGCAAGTGGACCGCTTACCGGCAGGCGGATTTCGTCGTCGCACAGGGCGCGGTGGATTTCGCCGGCGCACAGCAGGCGTCGATTCTGCGGGCCGTGCGCGCGTATTTCGACGAGCTTGCGGCCGAGGACGAAGTGAGACGGAGCACGGAGTACCTCGCCGCCATCGACACGCAACTGGAACAGGTGCGTCGAAAGCGCGCCGTGGGGGAGGTGACGCTCATCGACCAGCGCGAAGCCGACACCGCGCGCGAGCAGGCGCAACTGCAACAGGGCGATGCGCGTGAAGAACTCAGCGCGAAGCGCCGCGCGTTGCAGCAGGTGACCGGGCGGCCGTTCGCGGCGCTCGCCCCGTTGCCGGCGGGAACGGCCTTGCCGACGCTCGCGGGAGGCGAGGAATCGTGGGTCGACCAAGCGAAGGCCCGCGGCTACGAGGTGCAGTCGAAGCAACTCGGCTGGGAAATCGCGAAGTTCGATTCGGCGAAGGCTCGGGCGGCGCATTATCCGGTTGTCAGCGTGACGGGCAGTTATACGCCCGCCGGCGCTGCCTCCGGTTATTCGCGCCCGACGACCACCACGACCGGCATGCTGCAAATCCAGATTCCGCTGTATTCCGGCGGCGAGATTCAGGCGCGCATGAAGCAGTCGCTAGCGCTTGAAGACAAGGCCAAAGAGGGCTACGAGCTTGCTTCGAATCAGGCAGAGGCTTCCGCCCGCGACAACTTTGCCAAATACGTGCGCGAACGCCAGCGGACGGATGCGCTCTCGCATCTCGTGGAAAGCGCCCGCGATACGCTCAGTGCCACGGAAGTCGGTTTCAAGATCGGAAGCCGCACGGGCAACGACGTGCTACGCGCCATCGACGCGCTGTACACCGCCCGCCGCGATCTGCTGCGCTCGCGCTATGCGGCGGTCGTCGCGTTCCTGCAGTTGAAGGCGGACGTCGCTACCTTGAGCACCGACGACATCGCGGACCTGAACGGCAAGCTCTGCTGCGCATTGCAGACGTCGAGCGCGGACGCGCGCTAGACGTCGCCCGTCACTCCGCGCTCGCTGCCGCGCGCTTCACCGCGCGGACAACACGCGCGAGGGCTTTCAACGCATCGGCGGGGGCGTCGGCGAATTGCGCCGCGACGATCGCGCCATCTACGGCGAGCGCGAGCGCCTGCGCGTCGGCCTTCGCGGTGCGTGACGGCGGCATCAGCGCGCGAATCGCGGCGGTCATGTCGCGCTTGTGCCGCCGCGCGATCTCGACGGCCTGCGGCAGCATGCCCCCGACTTCGACCACCGAATTGATGAACGCGCAACCGCGATACGCCTCGCCGCCGAACCATTCCGCGAGCGTCGGTACGAGCGCCGAGAGTGTGCCGCCGTGACGCGAAAGGCCGTCGCGGAACCACGTCATCCAGTTGTCGTGCCGGTATTCGAGAAACGCGACGATGAGGTCGTCCTTGCTCGCGAAGTATCGATAGAACGTTTTCTTCGCCACGCCCGATTCGGCGATCACGCGGTCGATTCCCGTTGCGCGGATGCCGTCGCGGTAGAAGAGGTCGTGCGCGGTGCGCAGAATGCGGGCATCCGGTGGAAGCTCGGTCGAGTCGGCAGGGGAGGCGATCATGTTCATGCAGCCAATTGTAGACAGGTCTGTCTACCTGCGCTAGAGTGCGCTTCAGGTAGACAACCCTGTCTACCACGCGCAACGTCAACAGGACATGCCATGGAAACCAGACCGCCTCTCCCGCCGTTCGACGCTGAAACCGCCGCCCTGAAGGTTCGTCTCGCCGAAGACGGCTGGAACACGCGCGATCCGAAGCGCGTCGCGCTTGCGTACACCGAGGACACGCGCTGGCGCAACCGCGCGGAGTTCGTCAACGGACGCGCGGAAGTCGAGGCGTTTCTGCATCGCAAGTGGGTGCGAGAGCTCGATTATCGGCTCATCAAGGAGCTATGGGCGTTCACCGGAAACCGCATCGCCGTGCGCTTCGCGTATGAATGGCATGACGATTCGGGCAACTGGCACCGCAGCTATGGCAACGAGAACTGGCAGTTCAACGAGGCCGGGCTCATGACGCATCGGCATGCGTCGATCAACGATCTGCCGATCAAAGAATCCGAGCGCAAGTATCACTGGCCGCTCGGGCGTCGCCCCGACGATCACCCGGGACTGAGCGATCTCGGGCTTTAGCCGAAAAGAGGCGAGCGACGCTCACATATCGCGCCGCCGGCGGAACGCCCAACATCCGGCGAGCACGGTGAAGCTCGCGACGATCGCCACGAGCAGCCAGAAGCCGTGATGATTCTCGGCGAGCGGTATGCCGCCGACGTTCATGCCGAAGAAACCGGCCACGATATTGATCGGCAGCGCGAGCACGGTCACGAGCGTCAGCGTGAAAAGCGTGCGGTTGCTCTGCTCGTCCATGCGCGTCGCGATTTCTTCCTGTAGCAGCTTGATGCGCTCGACGAGCCCGGCGAGGTCGTTGAGGACGAGCGAGAATTCCTCGGTCGCGTCGCGCAGGTCCTGGATGTCCTGCGCGTGCAGCCAGCGCGGCGGGCGCGAGCAGCCGGAACACCGAGCCCGGTTCGGGCGCGAGCAGCCGTTGCAGCCTCACGAGCACGCGCCGCTGCGCGCCGAGATCGGAGCGGGTCGTGGACGCGTGCGTCGACAGAAAGCGATCTTCGATGCCGTCCACTTCCGCGCTCGTCCGCCGCACGATATGCACGAGCAGATCCGCCTGGTCGCGCAGCAGATGCGCGAGCAGTTCCGCTGGCGAGCGGAACACTTCGCCGCGCCGCACCGACTCGCGCAACGAATCGATGGAACGTAGCGGCTTCATGCGCGCCGTGACGAGCAGCTTCTGATGCGTGTACACCCAGAGCGTCGCGATTTCCGAAGGCGTCAGCTCGAAATTGAACATGACGTCGTTGATGACCGCGAACAACGCGCCTTCCTGATGCTCGATGCGCGTCGAATGCGAGCCCTCGTGCAGCGTGTCGAAGAACGCGTCGGGCAAGCCGAGCCGCGTTTTGATCCAGCGCTCGCATGCGCTGTTGGCGAGATCGAAGTGCAGCCAGAGGAACTCTTTGGCCGTGTCGTCGCGGCTGACCCAGTCGCTCGCCTGCTCCGAATCGATGGGCTCGCCCGGTTGATCGACGCGAAAACGGAAGCCGCAGACGAGGCCGGTGAAGTCGGAACCGTAGAGCGATGTTTGCGGGATAGCGGTTTTCATGCGGTCGTTATGTGCGGTCGAAGACTGGCGGCTTGCTTCGTCAGGCGCTAGTGTGCCACCGCTCGGTGCTGGCGACGCAGGTTTGGCGCTCATCGCTCGTGGAAACAATCGCGGCATTCGTGTCGCCGAATGTAAGAATGATTGTCATATTGACAGCGTATGATGACCGGACACGCGACGAGACGCCGGACCCGGCGCGCGCCGACTGTCAAACTTGGGGAGAAGGGTTGTGGATGATGACCGTGACGATCTGGATGGCGCGACGCAAACCACCGCGGCGGGACTGATACGCCTCGCCTCGGTGATATCCGGCCTCGCGCGCGACGGCGCGCTCGACACGCGGTTCGGCGCGAAGCTCTTCAAGCGGCTCGACAAGGAAGCGCGGCGCGTGGCGGCCGGCGGCGAACCGGCATGCGAACAGGCCGACCGCGATGCGCTCGTGGCCGCGCTCGGCGAGCTCGACCTGGCGCTGCGGCAGCGCGACGCCGCCTCGCTCGTTCAGGCGAATGCGCGGCTGCGCGAGAGCGAAGAGAGCGCCGCGAAACGGCGCAAGGGCAAGCGCGAAGCGGGCGCATGACGGGTCGCCCGACCGGGCGCGATTCGTGCGGTACGGCGGTCAGATGAATATCGCGACTTGCCATGCCCGTGAATTTGCATTCGCCCCAATGCGCTCTCTGGACCAACCGCAGTATCGACGTCGATCTCCCGTGCTGGCGAATTCTCGTCGTCGATGACAACGCTTCCAGCGCCGAGGCGCTCGCCGCGGCCCTCACTGCCGACGGATTCGAGACGCGAGTCGCCTTGTCCGGCGTCGACGCGCTGCATGCGGTCGACGGCTGGGTGCCGCACATCGTCATTCTCGATATCAGCATGCCGGAGCACGACGGTTTCGCGACCGCGCGTGTCCTGCGGCGCATCGCCCGCACGCGCGACGCGGGCATCATCGCGTTTACGGCGCTCGGCGAGGAGCTGGTGCGCACGAAAGGGCTGCACGCCGGCTTCGACGCGTACTGCCAGAAGGGCAATTCTCCCGCGACGCTCGTCCACCTGATGCAGCGTCTCGTCCACTGATAACGTCCCGAATCGGCCTTAGACGACGCCGATCGGCACGAGATTGTTCTGTCCCTAGCGAACAGCTTGGTCGACGCCCGTCGCGCTCAGCGCCTTACGCAGCGCGGCTCTAAGCCATTTCGCACACCCGTGCGGCCAGCGATTGTTGGCGCTGGATGAAAAGTGTATTGAAATATATCGGGATAAAAAAACGATAGTAGGGGTATACACTGCTTTCCATCGACGTAGCAGACAGTTTCTCGCAAGACCGCTGCGGCGCTTTCTGATTGAACGTCAACCGTCTTTGGAGATCACCATGAAACGCAATCTTCTCGCTACCCTTCTTATCGCCGCTTCCGCCACCCTCGCTGCGCCCGCTTTCGCAAGCGGCTACGGCCCGGCTCCGTTCTATCGCCCGGCTGCCGGCGCTCCGACGTCGCAACAAGGCCCGAGCGCCCAAGCGATCGCTGCTGAAGAGCACGCACACGGCGTCGATGCTAACGCCTACGGTGGTTCGCGTGACTCGCTGGCTCAGTCCGGCGCCCGCACGCAAGCAGCAAACAGCACCAACTCGGTCTTTTTCGGTCACTAATCGAACCGGTCTGGCCGGCTTATCCGCCGGCTCTCAAGACTGAAGCGACCCATTCGGCGCCCGGCGCGGCAGACTCACAAGGTCTCTCCGCTCCGGGCGCCGATGCTTTTGCGCCGCCGATTCACGCGTTGACGATCGCGCCGCGCATCACGCTGGCGAGTTCCGACGCCTCGAACTTCGAGACGTACGCGTTCGCGCCGACCTTGCGTACGTGCTGCTCGTTCGCCGATCCCGACAGCGACGAGTGAATCACCACCGGAATGTGCTGCAAGCCGCTGTCCGCCTTGATTCGGCGCGTGAGCGTGAAGCCGTCCATCTCGGGCATTTCGAGATCGGTGAGCACGAGCGCGATCTCGTCCGAGACCTCGGTGCCGTGCTTCTGCGCCTTGTGCAGCGCGGCTTCGAGCACATCCCACGCTTCCTGACCCGTCTTCGTCATGACGAAGGGCACGCCCATCGCGGTCAAGCTCTGTTCGATCAGCGCCCGCGCGACGCCCGAATCGTCCGCCGCCAGCACGCGCGCGCCCGGCTTCAGTTGCAGACGGCCGGTGCGCGCTTCCGTGATGTCCGATTCCTGACCCGGCAGCACGTCCCGCACGATGCGCTCGACATCGAGCACCTGCGCGAGCCGCGATCCGTCGACGTTGCCATCGAGGCGCGCGAAGCTCGTCACCGTGCGTCCGCTCGAATGCGACTCCGCCGACAACACCTGATTCCACTCCAGCCGCACGATATCGTCGACTTCCTCGACCGCGAAGCCCTGCGTCGTGCGCGCGAACTCGGTCACAAGCAGAATCTTGGGGCCGTTCTTCGGGCGGCAGCCGGTGATGCGCGCGAGGTCGATCACCGGAATGATCTGCCCGCGAATGTCCGCGACGCCGAGAATCTCCTCGCTGGAACCGGCGACGGCGGTGATCGTCGGCATCGCGAGAATCTCGCGCACCTTGAACACGTTGATGCCGTACAGTTCGCGCTGCTCCGAGTCCGGCGCCTCGCCCAGCTTGAAGAGAAGCAACTCGAACATGTTGCTGCCCGCGAGCCGCACGCGCTGCTCGATATCCTGTTGTGAATTGCTCACTGCTTCTCCTGTGGTGTGGGCGCTTGCGCCGCGTAGTCCTGGCGGAAGACGGAATTTCCGCGCGTTGCCTGATTAGCGGCAGGAATCGGCGAAACTGAAGGCAGGGAAAGCACAGGTGCCACAGCGATGCGTGTCCTATACTCTTCGCGAATGGTCGGGTTAATGCCGATGAATGCATCGGACGGAAGCCTTACGCTCATACAGCGCAGCAACGTGTTCCGGATACAACGCAGCGCGCCTGACCGTCCACCACGCGGACGGCGAACGGCGCGCAAGTCAGACGGAGGCGGTCGATGGCAACAGTCGCAAAGGTTCTGAGCTCGAAACCCGAACAGACGGTCTATACGATCGCGGACACGGCGCCGGTCTTCGACGCGATCAAGCTGATGGCGGACAAGCACATCGGCGCGGTGATCGTCACGCGCGGCGACGAAATCGTCGGCATCATGACCGAGCGCGACTATGCGCGCAAAGTCGTGCTCATGGACCGCTCCTCGAAAGACACGCCGGTGCGCGACATCATGACTTCGCACGTGCGCTACGTGCGGCCCGACCAGACCACCGACGACTGCATGGCGCTCATGACCGACAAGCGCATGCGCCATTTGCCGGTGATCGACAACGGCAAGCTCGTCGGCATGATCTCCATCGGCGATCTGGTCAAGAACATCATCTCCGAGCAGCAGTTCACCATTCAGCAACTCGAGTACTACATTCGGGGCGAGCACACGTAAGCATCAGGCAGCGCACGCTCCCGTTGTAAGGCTTTCGTTATAATCGGCACGCTCGCCGGCCGCTTCGATGCGTCTCGGCGCACGCAATCATGCGACGAACCGCAAGGAGCGCAGCCGATGACCGTGTCCGCACCTTTGGCCGATGCGTCGGCCGCCGCCCGCGCGCTCGCGCCCGACGCGCCGTTTTTCATCGTGATGAACGCCGGTTCCGGGCGCAGGCAGGCCGACGAAACGCGCGCGGCTTTGGCGCGCGAATTCGGCGCGGCAGGGCGGCGCTTCGACCTGCGCGTGGTCGACAAGCCCCGGCGTCTCGCCGCCGCCGCGCGCGAGGCCGCCGAGCAGGCCCGCGCGCAACGCGGCGTGCTCGTCGGCGCGGGCGGCGACGGCACGCTCTGCACGGTCGCCGAAGCGGCGCTGAAAGCGGACGTGCCGTTCGGCGTGCTGCCCCGCGGCACCTTCAACTACTTCAGCCGCGATCACGGCATTCCCGCCGATCTGGACGCATCCACGAAACTGCTGCTCGACGCGCGCGCCTATCCGGCCCAAGTCGGGTACGTGAACGACCGCATGTTCATCGTCAACGCGAGTCTCGGGCTGTATCCGAAACTGCTCGAAGACCGCGAAGCCTACAAGCGACAGTTCGGCCGCAGCCGGCTCGTCGCGCTGTGGTCGGCGCTTTTCACGCTGTTGCGGCGGCATCGCCATCTGAGGCTGCATATCGAGCATGAGGGACGCACGCGCGAAGTGCGTTCGTCGACGCTCTTCGTCGGCAACAACCGGCTCCAGCTCGAACAGATCGGCATGGCCGAGGCCCGCGCAGTGGAACAGGGCTTGCTCGTCGCGATTGCGCCGCGACCGATCGGGCGGCTCGCGCATCTGCTGCTGTCGCTGCGCGGCGCGGCGGGACGTCTCGCCGATTCGGATCACGTCGAGAGCTTCACGTTCGACAAGATCACGGTGACGCGGCCGTCGCGTGGCATGCGGTCGACGGGCAGACGCCGCGTGAAAGCCGCGACCGACGGCGAGATTGCGTGGCTCGACATGCCCCTCGAATTCCGCGTGTCCGAACGGCCGCTGCTGTTGCTCAAGCCCGAGCCCGACGTGGCCGAAGCCAATCGCTCATGACCGTATTGCTGCATATCTCCGATCCGCATTTCGGCACCGAGCGGCCCAAAGTCGTCGCGGCGCTGCTGCGTCTTGCCGAAGCGGTGCCGCCCGATGTCGTGATTCTGTCGGGCGATATCACGCAGCGGGCGCGCCGCTATCAGTTCGACGAGGCGCGCGCCTTCATGAATACGTTCGGCGCGACGCCCGCCGTGATCGTGCCGGGCAATCACGATATTCCGCTCTACGATGTGTTCACGCGGCTCGTGCGCCCCTACGCGAACCATCAACGCGCGTTCGGCGCGGAACTGGAGCCGTCGTTCGAATCGCGCGATGTGCTCGTGCTCGGCGTCAACACGACGCGGCCGTATCGCCACAAGGACGGCGAAGTGTCGATGCCGCAGATCCGGCGCGTCGCGGCGCGCCTGGAGGCGGCGAGCGCGGCGCAGTTGCGCGTCGTGGTCACGCATCAGCCGGTGGCGGTCTCGCGCGCGAGCGACGAGACGAACCTGCTGCACGGGCGCGAGCGCGCGGTGCCGCGCTGGGCGCGCGCGGGCGCTGATCTGATTCTCGGCGGGCATGTTCATCTGCCGTACGTGCTGCCGCTGCACGATACGTTCTCCGACCTGCCGCGCCGCATGTGGGCGGTGCAGGCGGGCACGGCGCTGTCGTCGCGCACGCGGGCGACCGTCGGCAATTCCGTGAACGTGATCCGCTACGCGTGCAACGCGACCGGGCGGCGCGCGCGCGTGGAACGCTGGGATTACGCCGAGCCGAGCGGCCGCTTCGAACAACTCGCGAGTCATGATCTCGCACTCGACAGTGCGCCGCAGGCTGCGGCGCTGACATCTGCCGAATGAAGCGCGCGCCTGAGACAATAGACGGCCGACAGGAGACGCCATGAGTTTCGAACTGACGATGCTGGCCTGGACGCTCGTGCTCGCGCTCGTGCAAGTGCTGCTGCCGGCGCTCTTGCGCAACCGCGAGACCGGCATCCGATACAACACCGGCCCGCGCGACGGCCCCGCGCCGCCGCCCGGCAAGCTCACCGCGCGTCTGATGCGCGCGCAGTCGAATCTCTTCGAGACGCTGCCGGTCTTTGCGGTGGCCGTGCTGATCGTCCACGTGACCGGGCGCGAGAACCCGCTCACGCACTACGGCGCGCTGGCGTATTTCGTCGCGCGGGTGGTCTACGTGCCACTGTACGCCGCGGGTGTGCCGTTCCTGCGCTCGCTCACGTGGCTCATTTCCGTGGTCGGCATCATTCAGATTCTCGTTCCCATCATTTAGAGAGAAGTGCTCATGAGCGATTCACCGTCGGTGGTGGAAATCGAAACTGCGCCGAATCCCGAATTCGCCGTCATTCTGATGCACGGCCTCGGCGCCGACGCGAACGACTTCGTGCCGCTCGTGCCCGAGCTGCGCCTCGCGGATGCGCCCGCCGTGCGCTTCGTCTTCCCGAACGCGCCGGAGATTCCGGTCACGGCGAATAACGGCTACGTGATGCGCGCGTGGTACGACATTCTGTCGTTCCAAGGCATCAACCGGAAGGTGGATGAAGCGGGCATCGAGGCGTCGGTGGAGCGCGTGCGGGCGTTGATCGCCGAGCAGAACGCGCGCGGCATTCCGACCGAGCGCATCTTCATCGCCGGCTTTTCGCAGGGCGGCGCGATGACATATCACGCCGGTCTCACGCATCCGGAAAAACTTGCGGGCCTGATCGTGCTGTCGGGCTATATTCCGTCGCCAGGTCTCATCGATGCCTCGATCAGCGAAGCGAACCGCGCCGCGCCGGTGTTCGCCGCGCACGGCAGCTTCGACGACGTGCTCGACGTGCGGCTCGGCGAGGAAGCGTGCGAGTTTGCGCGCGGCCACGGTTGCGCCGTGGACTGGCACGCGTACCCGATGGCGCATACGGTCTGCATGGAAGAGGTCGAGGCGCTGCGGGCGTGGTTCGCGGCCCGGCTCACCGGCCGCTGAACGAATCCGCCGCGATCATCGACACCATGCCGCGACGCAGTTCGGCCGGGCTCACGGGCTTGCTCAACACGTCGTGATCGCAGGCGAGCGGCACGATGGTCGCCGCCGGCTCGCCGGTCACGACGAGGCAAGGGCACGCGCGCCCGAGCTTGCGCGCGCCGAGCATCGCGACTTCGCGCGCGGTTTTCGCATCGCCCAGGCGGTAGTCGGTGATGATGAGATCGGGGAAGCGTTCGATGGTCGCGAGCATCGCTTCGTATTCTTCGAACGTCGCGGCCGAGTCATAGAGCACGCCCCATTGCGAAAGCAGCGCCTCGGTGGAGGCGCGCACGAGGCCGTCGTCTTCCACGAGCAGCACATAGCGCCCGTCCAGTTGCGCCGCTTCCGCGGCTTCGGAGCGCGCCGGCGCGCGCGCGGACGGCTGATCGGGCGACGGCCCGCATAGCGGAATATCCACGGAGAAGCGCGAGCCACGTCCTTCGGCGGACTTCAGCTCGATGCGATGTTCGTCGAGCATCGAAATCACCGCATTGACGATCGACAGGCCGAGCCCCAGCCCCTTGTCGCGATCCTGCTCCGGGTTATCGACCTGAAAGAACGGCTGAAAAATGGCGTCGAAGTAATCGGCCGGTATGCCGATGCCGTTGTCGAGCACGTCGATACGCGCGCGCGTCGGCGAGCGCACCACGCCGACGATCACCGTCGGCTTCGCGCGCTTCGCGGTATCCGCGTACTTGATGCCGTTCGACACCAGATTCGCCACCGCGCGGCCGAGCCAGTGCGCGTCGCTGCGCACGCACACGACATCGTCTTTCGGCAGGCGCAGGCGCAAGTCCACGCCACGGCTCTTGGCGAATGGGCGCAACTGCTCGGCGGCTTCCTCGACGATCTCGCGGACATCGAAGACGTGATAGCGCGGCACGACGCGCCCCGATTCGAGCCGCGACAAGTCCAGCACGGCGTTCAGAAGGCGCGCGAGAATCACCGACGAGCGCCCGCATTCGTTGATGAGCCGCTCCGCCTGATCGAATTCCTCGTTGCGAATGGCTTCGGCGGCGGCTTGCAGAAAGAGATTGAGCGCGTGCATCGGCTGCCGCAGGTCGTGCGTCGCGGCGGCGAGGAAGTTCGATTTCTCGCGGCTCGCCGTCTGCGCGGCGATCATCTGCTGTTCGCGCAGCGCGAGCAGCGCGTTGGTCTTCGTCTCCTGATCCTTCTTCGCGATTTCCAGTTCGCGATTCTTGCGTTCGAGCGAGCCGTTCGCGCCGCGCAGTTCGTCGTTGAGCGACGCCAGCGCGCGCTCGGCGAGATACCGTTCCCGCGACACGCGCTCGGCGTGCGCACAGACGCCGTGTCCGACCACCACGACGTTGAACATATAGAAGAGCCCGGCGAAGAAATCCTCCGCGTTGAGCAGCCCGACCGTGATCTGCATGAAGACGACGGAGGCCATCGTGATGACGCCGACCATCAGCGCGGCGCGCGAGCGCAGATAGAAAAAGCTGAACTGAAAAAAGAGCGCGAGGTACAGGCCGATGAAGTACTGCGTGTAGTTATACGGCGCGGGCGTGATCGCCACCATCGTCAGGATGAGGCAGAGCAGGCCGTAAATGCCGGTGAGGATGACGCGGTGCGCGGTCGCGTGCGAGCGAAACGACGGCCGCAGCACCAGAAAGCCGACGCAGATGAGAAGCGCGACGCCGGCGAAGCGCAGCGCCAGAATGTCCGCGAGCCGCACGTTGAGCGCCTTGTTGCCGCGCACGAAGCTGAAATCCCACCACAGAAAGCACGTCCAGATGACGAGCGCGAGCAGCGCCGACGCGCGCCGGAACGCGCAGAACCGCTGGCTGTGGTCCTCCAGAAACTGCGCTTCGAGCGCGGCGTCGGAGAACGGCGCCGGAATCGACAGGTTGCGCACGAGACTCGCGCCGGCTTCGCGGGCGGCGGCGGTCAGGATTCCTTCGGCGCGCACGGAGGCGGCGCGTGGCGGGACGGCCATCGTCGGATTCTCGAAAGAGCGGTGCAAGGGAGGTTAACTACTTTAGATGAACGCGGCCATGTGGCAACGCCTTTTTTGCGGGCCGAGCCGCTGCGGGCGGCAAAAACTGCGGTCTGGGGATGCAGATTGATTTTCGAGAGCGCAGAAAGCCGAACGGCGAGCGGACTCAGTGTTTGCCGCTCGCCGTTTCGAAGGACAGCCGTGACCGATCCCCGCGCGGTCGAGCGCGGTACCAGCCGATGACTTACGACTTCGCTTTGGCTTTCGTGGTGCGCTTGCCGACGCTCATTTCCTTCGCGCCGGCGGTCTTCGCGGTGTTCGCCTTGGTGCCGGCGGTTTTCTTGCGGCTCGACATTTCCGTGTCGGCGGGATGGCTCGCTTGAGCCTTACGCGGGGATGGCATGGTGGACCTCCTTCAGTGAGTGTCGAAGCGACACACTGATAACCTTAGGACGCGTGCAGCCGCTATTCAAGCGATCACGAGTCCGAGCGCGAAAACGCTTCTGAGAGCGAAGCAATTGCTTGCGCCGCGCGCGGGCGCTTCAGCCGATCAGCTTCAGCCCCGCCGGCAAGGTCTCGCCGAACACGCGGCCTTCGTCGGCGCGATCCAGCGCGACGGTCTCGCTCACCATCGCGATCCACGATTGCGCGGCGCCTTGCGTCGTGAGCCGTTCGATGACGGCGGCGCGCACGTCGTCCGCGATGTCGCGCGAGCGGTCGCCGGTCATGCGCGCGATCTGCACCGCCGCGAACGCCGCAGGCTCGACCTTCTTCCAGTCGAGCGCGAGGATCGCATGGAGCCAGCGCGCCGCGACCTCCGGCGGCACGACGCCATGCGCGCTGCCATAGAACGGCTGTCGCGCGCCGATGCGCCCGACCGCCCACCAGCTTTGCAGATTCTCCGAAGGCTTCTTCAGGCGCGTGAGCAGCCACTCGCCGACCTCGACCTTGCGCTCGACCGGCACGCGTTCGAGCGATGCCGCGAGCCGCACCATGTCCTCGTAGCCCGCGCGCGCCGCGCCCGCCGCTCGTCGATAGCGGCTCGTGCCGGGCGGCTGGAGCACGAAAGCCATGTCGTCGAGCAGACGCAACTGCGCCGCTTCATCGAGCCCGCCGGCCGCGCGCCGCCAGAGGGTCCACCATTCCGACCAGATCTGGTTCTCGTTGACGTACTGGATGCCCTGATCGAAGAGCGTCCACAGTTGCTCGACGCGCCATTCGTCGAGCGGATGCCCGAAGCCGGGACGCATCGCATAGCCCGCGAGGTTGAGCCACAGGCGTTCATGGTCGGCGCTGCGCCGACGCTTCTTCGCGCGGTCCCAGAGCGCGCCGAACAATTCGCGCAGAAGCGCGATGTCCCACGTGTCGCGCGGGCCGAGCGCCTGTTCGAGCTGCGCGCGCAGCCGCTTCACTTCCTTCGGAGCGACGTCCTGCGCGCGCGTGCCGAAGGTGCGGTCGATCAGTTCGATGGCTTTCGGCAGCGCCGGATGCGTCTCTCCGGCGGCGGCATCGCCCTTCGGCTCTTCGCGGCGCAGCTGGAATTCGAGCAGCCAGCGTTGCGCGGGATCGTCGGTGGCGATGCAGTGCATCTCCAGCGTGCCGACTTCCGTGAGCGATGTCGTGAGCTGCACCGGCGTCTCGCTCGGCTTGCCGGCGCTCGCGTGGCCGCGCGGATCGACGACCGTCGCGATCGGCGGCAGGCGCACGAAGTCGCCGCCTGCGGCGCTCACATCGGCGATTTCGCCTGCCCGGTACGCGGTATCCGCGACCGACGAGACGAGGTGAAAGCGCACCGGCGCGCCGAGTCGCAGCGCGAAGGTGCGATCGGCGAGATGGATGGCCTGGCCTTCTTCGGTGCCGCGCGGCAGCACGCAGACGCCGCGCGACGCCTCGCCGTCTTCGTCCAGCAGCAGAAAGTAGCTTCGCGCCGAGCCGCCGCCGATCTTCGGCGCATGGCCCGCGCGCGCGAGCGCATAGGCGACCGCGCCGCGCGCGACGGCCACGTCGGGATCGTCGTTGGCGAGCACGTGCACCGGCTCGCCGCGCCAGTGGCCGAGCGTATCGGCGACGCGTTTCGCCAGCGGCGCCGCGCGGAACACGCCGCCGTTTAGCAGCAGCGTGTCGGGAACGGGAAGGGCGTCATCGGCTCTCGGAGCTTCGCGCAACGCTTCGCGCGAAGGCGTCGCATGTTGTGCGAGGAACGCCGCGACGTGTCGCGTGATCGCCGGATCGCTCGCATAAGGCAGCCCGAATTCGACGATCCCGGCGCGCGTGCGTCCCGGCCGCTCGTTCTCGGACACCAGCGGAAAGAAGCCCTCGACGATGATCCGTTCGATCTCTTCGCGCGTCACCTCCGCCGATCGCGCGCCGCCGATCAGCTTCGATCCCGCGCCGAGCAGCGTGATCGACGCCGACGCGGGCGCGTTTTCGCCGAGCAACTGCTCCTTGGCGGCGCGGCACCGCTCGACCAGTTGCGACAGCCGCGCCGCCGACAGCCGCCCGTCGCCGCCCGCGAGCTGCTTCTCGACGAGATGCGCGAGCGCGAGGTCCATGTTGTCGCCGCCGAGCATCAAGTGATTGCCGACGCCGATGCGCGTGAGACGCGGCTCTTCGCCGTCGCCGGCTTCGACCTGAATGAGCGTGAGATCGGTCGTGCCGCCGCCGACGTCGCAGATCAGCACGAGGCGCGTCTTCGCGAGCTCGTCGCGGAGCGTTTCGCGGTGGTGAAAGAGCCAGTCGTAGAACGCGGCCTGCGGTTCTTCGAGAAGCCGCAGCGCGTGAAGGCCGGCCATGCGCGCTGCTTCGACGGTGAGGGCGCGCGCGCCTTCATCGAAGGAGGCGGGCACCGTGAGCACGATGTCCTGCGCTTCGAGCGGCGCGTCGGGGAACTGCTGGTCCCACGCGGCGCGCACGTGCGCGAGATAGCTCGCGCTTGCGGCGACGGGCGAAACCTTCGCGACATCGTCGCTCGCGCCCCACGGAAGAATCGGCGCGACGCGATCCACCGATGCATGCGAGAGCCAGCTTTTCGCGCTCGACACGAGCCGCCCCGGCACCTGCGCGCCGAGATGGCGAGCGAGGCGTCCGACGATCGCGGGCGGCTCGGTCGCACAAGCCGGCGACCACGGCAATTGCACGTCACCCGGCGCGAGCTCGCCCGGCGCGGGGTGATACCGCAGCGACGGCAGCAGCGGCTGCGCGGCGACTTCGCCGGGACCGACGAGCTGCTCGACCGGAAACACGCGGATATCGTTCGAGCCGGCCTCGGCATAGGCGACGACGGTATTGCTCGTCCCCAGGTCGATGCCGACGCGATACCGCGCGCCCAACGCCGCCGACGGCTTCTTCTTGCGCGTTGACACTTACAGGCCCGCGCCGTGATCCGCGTTTGCGCTGCCGCGCACGTCGAACTCGACCTTCCAGCGTTCCTGCGACCCGCGCGGGACCGCTTCGAGTTCCAGCGTGCCGGCTTCCGTCACGCGCGCGTGCAGCTTGACCGGCACGACTTCGCCGGGCGTGCGTCCTTCGGACGGCAGCGATGCTTCGATCTCTTCCAGTTCCTGCAATTCGTCCGGCTGCCAGTAATCGAGCAGCGTGCCGACCTGATCCTGCCTGCGCACCGACGAGCCGAAGAAGCGGAAATGCACCGGCTCGCCGACGACGAGCCCGAATTCCTGCGCGGGCAACGCCGCGTCGGTGCCTTCCTCCATGCCGAACGGCGCGACGCACAGCGCGGACACGGGCGGCTCCAGTCCGGGCACGGCCGGCATCGCCGATTCGACCGCCACGTAATACGCCCGCGCCGTGCCGCCGCGAATGCGCACGCCCTTGCCACGCCGCACGTAGCCGTAATAGGCCGCGCCGCGCGCCACCGCGAGGTCCAGGTCCGCGCCTTCCAGTAGCCGCGCAGGCGGGGCGTTCTCGGCGGCGAGCCACGCGTTGAGCGTCGTCATCACGCGTTCGACCAGCAAGTGCGACTTGAACACGCCGCCGTTGAACAGCACGGCGGTGGGGTGCAAGAGCGTGGCGCCGGGCGGCACGTCGCGCTGAATGCCCTCGACTTCGGCGAGCGCGTTCACTTGCCGGCCGAGGAACGCGGCCAGATGGCGCGTGACGGCCGCATCCTGCGCGTACGGCAGCCCGAGTTGCGTGAGACCGACGCGAGCGCGCGCCACCGGGCGGGCGGACGCATCCACTTGCGGGAAGAAGCCTTCGAGCAGAATCTGTGTGAGCTCGGCGCGCGTGAGTTCGGTGCGCAGCGATCCGCCGATCAGCTTCGAGCCGCGGCTCGGCACGACGAGCGGCACGGTGTCGGTATTCGGATCGGAGAGCAGCGTTTCCTTGGCCGACCGGCACGCGTAGGTCAGCGCGCGCAACTGCCACGGATCGGGCTGCGTGCCTTGAGTGGCGAGCTTGCGAGCGACGACGTGCGCGAGCGCGAGATCCATGTTGTCGCCGCCGAGCAGAATGTGCTCGCCGACCGCCACGCGATGCAGTTCGAGATTGCCTTCGCGCTCGACCACCGCGATCAGCGACAAGTCGGTCGTGCCGCCGCCGACATCGACGACGAGAATCACGTCGCCCACCTTCACCTGCTTGCGCCAGCCGCCGCCCGACTTCTGGATCCAGCTATAGAGCGCCGCCTGCGGTTCTTCGAGCAGCGTCATGCGCGCGTAGCCGGCGGCCGCGGCCGCTTCGGCCGTGAGCTCGCGGGCGGCGGGATCGAACGAGGCGGGAATCGTCACCGTGACGTCCTGCTGATCGAACGGCGCGTCCGGATGCGCGTGGTTCCACGCCTCGCGCAAATGCGTCAGATAGCGCACCGAGCTTTCCAGCGGCGACACGCGCTCGACTTCCTCGGGCGCGTCGGCCGGAAGGATCGCGGCTCGCCGGTCCACGCCGGGGTGGCACAGCCAGCTTTTCGCGCTCGACACGAGCCGGATGGGCGTGCCCGCACCGCGGCTGCGCGCCAGTTCGCCGACGATGAAGGGCCGCTCCTGCGTCCACGGCAGCGTGAGGTCGCCGGGCGCGAGTTCGTTCGGATGCGGCAAGTAGAGGAACGACGGCAGCAGATCGCGCTCCTCGGCGGCGCCGGGCGCGGTCAACTGGGCGATGGACAGCACGCCCTGCGCGGTTCTCTCGCCGTCGCTCGCGGACAAGTCCACGTACGACAGCGCGCAATGCGTCGTGCCGAGATCGACGCCGATCGAATAGCGCGGCGTGTTTTGCTGGTCGAAGTCGCTCATAGCTCCACCTCCGCCGGGGCGACGATGCTGGCGTCATGCGTCTGCGCGAGCTTCGGCAGGCGCGTTTCCTCGACCTTCCATCCGCGATGGCTGATGCTGCCGTTGAACGGCGGCTTGCCGACGACGTTGCCCGTCAGACGCACGGCGCTTGCGTCGAAGCCGTCCGGCAGCGTGATGCGGCTGCCTTCCGCTTCGCTGCGCACCGGCTTGATGGTGAAGTGCTCGCGCAGCACGGCGCGGCAGCCGTCGTGCACGAGGCGCGCGGCCGCGCCGATGTCGGCGTCGCTGTAATTGGCGATGTCTTCCTCGACGAAATCGATGAAGCGGGCGTCGCGCTGGAGGAGGCCCAGCAACTGGAGCGCGGCGACCGGGCTCGCTTCCTTCAGGGGCGAGGGCGCGGGCGCTGCCGGGGCAACGGGCGCTGCGGCGGGCGCGGGCGTCTTGATGGGCGCCTCGGGTGCTTGGGGCGCTTCGCCCGCTTCGCGCAGACGCTGCACGCGGCCGGCGAACGCGCTGTTGCCGAGGATGCCGAAAAACGCGCCGAAGGCGATGGATAGCCGGCCGAAAAAGGACGGATTCATGTCGGTCATGGATGATGCTCCTGTAGGCCGCGTTCGAGGACGACCTCATCCTCGGGCGGCGCGGGTGGCCGAGTTCGGTGGCTGACCGGCCGCAAAGGGCCGGTTGCCGTGGATGCTGCGTCGGCGCGACATGCATCGCGCGCCGGTGAGACGAGCGCAGGAAACGCCGGGGCGTTCGTGCCTCATCCCGTTATTGTCCATGAAGTTGCGGATCACGCGGGAAAACATCCTCGCGGGCGGGTCTGGGCTGGCCGCTCGTCGGGGGCGTTGGACGCGGTGGCGGCGCTCATTCTCGGGATTTGTGGGGGTAAGTCAAGGTGGGGCGGGGTGGGCGCGTTGGCGCGGGGGCAATGCTGAAGCGTCGGGCTTTCACGGTCGGAACGCGAGTCGAGGCCAAGTCCGGGTTAGGATGCGGGTGCGACTGCGAGTGGGAGTCTGATCTGACGGCAAGTCCACGCGCAGCTCAAGTCGTGATCTGAGCCGCGAGTCCGAGGCCCAAGCCTCGACCCCAGAGCGGTAGCGCGAAGCCCCGGCTGCAAGCTGCCACGCGCAAACTACAACCCACGAGCCACGAGCCACGAGCCACGAGCCACGAGCCACGAGCCACGAGCCACGAGCCACGAGCCACGAGCCACGAGCCAATTCGGGCGCGACGCATCCGCGGATTGATTGAGCGAAGCGCAATCAATCGCTGGCGGGCGTGGCATCACACAAGCAGCGCGGACGACACCATCTAAACGGCGATGCCATCACGGCACCGGCGAGTGATCATCCAGCCGAACGAGGCGGGGCGGAGCCGAAGCTCGCACGCCGATCGCCCGACGCGGTCCATTCACGGATTCTTGTGGAATGCGCCATCTCCGGTGTGGTCCGCGCCGCTTCAGGCTCTCACATCGAACCCGGCCATATACCCCACCGCATCGCTCCCATCCCACACGCGGCCATCGCAGAAAATAGCGGCTTGCCCTTCCGCAGGAATCGGCACGCCCGAAGCGTCCGCCGCCTCCCGATACAGCGCCGTTTGATTCACAGCCGCGGCCACGGCGGCGTCATCGCTCTCGCCGGCGAGCATGCCCCATCGACGGTACTGCGTGATGAACCACAAGCCTTCGGACGCGCGTGGATAGTTCACCGCGCCTTCATCGAAGAAGCGCACGGGCGCGATGCCGCGCGGCGAGCCGAGCCGTGCTTCGATCAGTTCGCGCGGCACGCTCAGCAAATCCGACGAAGCCAACGCTTGCGCAATCTCCGCGCGGTGCTCGGGCCGGTCGACCCACGCGCACGCATCGAGCATCGTGCGCACCAGCGCGCGCGCGGTATTCGGATACAGCGCGACGAAATCGCGCCGGCAGGCGAGCACCTTCTCAGGATGATCCGGCCATATCTCGCTCGTATGGACGACCGTGCATCCCGCGCCACGCGCTTCGGCCACCGCATGCCACGGCTCGCCCGCGCAGAAGCCGTCGAGCGTGCCTTCGGCGAGCGCCTCGGCCATGCGCGGCGGCGGAATCACCACGCTGCGCACGTCGCGCAGCGGATGCACGCCATTCGCCGCGAGCCAGTAGTAGAGCCACATCGCATGCGTGCCGGTCGGGAACGTCTGCGCGATAACCGGCACGCGACCGAGCGATGTCAGCGCGTCCTTCACGCTGGCCCCTTTGCGGATCGCGTCGGCGATCGGATTCGAGAGCGTGATCGCCTGTCCGTTGCGATTGAGCACCATGAGCACGGCCATGTCAGCCTGCGGCCCGCCGATGCCGAGTTGCACGCCGTACACGAGTCCGTAGAGCGCGTGCGCCGCGTCGAGTTCGCCCGACAGAAGTTTGTCGCGCACGACGGCCCACGACGGTTGCCGGCATAACTCGATTTCGATGCCGTGGCGTTGTCCCATCTCGCGCAGCGCGGCGGCGGCGAGCGGCGCCGCGTCGCTGAGCGCGACGAAGCCGAGCCGCAGATGGGTGCGTTCGGGCGCGTGCGTGGCAGATGAAGCGGATTTGGGCGAATTCATGACTTGATAGGGAGTACTGTCTAACCGAGCAGGTCGGCCACGGAAAGAAGCTGACGGGCGATCTCCGCGACTTTCACGCCCTGATCCATCGCGCGTTTGCGCAGCGTGGCGTAAGCGTCGTTTTCCGACATGCCGCGCCGTTCCATCAGCAGACGCTTCGCGCGGTCGATCAGCTTGCGTTGCGCGAGTTCGTTCTCGACTTGTTCCAGCCGCAGCCGCAGCCGCGCCTCGTGAGCGAAGCGCGCGAGCGCGACCTCGATGATCGGCGCGAGCCGCTCCGGCGCGAGGCCATCCACCGAATAGGCGGTCACGCCCGCGCCGACGGCCGCGCGGATGAACTGCTGGTCCGCGTCGTTGCTGAACATCAGCACCGGGCGCGGGGCGGCCTGATTCATCACCGCGAGCTGTTCGAGCGTGTCGCGCGAAGGGGAGTCCGTGTCGATGATGACGACATCCGGCTTCTGGCTCTCGACGGCCGCATGCAGCTGGGCAGGCGCGGCGACCTCGGCGAGCATCTCATAGCCCATGCGGGCGAGCTGATCGCGGAGATCGCCGATGGGCTTGTCTGTGTCGGTGACGAGTAGGACGCGAAGCATCTGTTGAGCCGGAAGCGGTGTTCGAGGTATCGGTGGATTCGACTCTAACGCACGGCGCAACGAGCGAAAACCTGGCCGAATGGCATAGGCCGCATGACGGCGTCGCTCAGGCCGCGTGAGCGAAACCGTGCTCGCTGCGCGCCGCCGAATCAACCGCAAAGCCCACCGCTTCACCGATCGCTCCGCCCACGAAGATCACAGCCGGGCTGCCGAGCCCGGCTGCCGCAGCATCGGTGGCAAGGCGATCGAGCGTGGTCACGAGCCGCTTCTCATGCGCCGAGCCCGCGTGCTGCACCACCGCTGCCGGCGTGCTGGCGGGCAGCGCGTCGAGCAGCGTCGCCGCGATACGCGCAATGCGGCTCATGCCCATGTAGATGGCGAGCGTCATGCCGGTGGCCGCGAGCGCGCGCCAGTCGGGCTCGCCGTGATCCTGCATGTGCGCCGTCACGAAGGTCACGCCCTGGCAATGGTCGCGATGCGTGAGCGACACGCCGAGACTCGCCGCCGCCGCAAAGCCCGACGACACCCCGTTCACGATATCCACCGCAATGCCCACGCCGCGCAGCGCGGTCAGTTCCTCGCCTGCGCGACCGAACAACAAGGCGTCGCCGCCCTTCACGCGCACGACGTGCAGGCCCTTCTTCGCATAACGCTGCATGAGGCGCTCGATGAACGCTTGCGGCGTGGACTTGCAGCCGCCGCGTTTTCCCACGCGAATCACGCGAGCGCGCGGCGCGAGCGTGACGATGTCCTGATTCGCGAGGTCGTCGAGCAGCAGGATGTCCGCTGCGGCGAGCACGTTGGCGGCGCGGATGGTCAAGAGATCGAGGTCGCCCGGGCCTGCGCTCAGCAGCGTGACTTTGCCTGGGTTCTTCGCGGGAGTGGTGCTCATATTCGGTCCTGTATCGCATGTTGCTGGAATCGGCGCGGCGAACGCGCAAAGCGTCCGCTCGTGTCGGGCACGAGGGACGCCGTTGTCCGTGGTTCGCAGTCGGTGCGTTCGATCCGTCAATACTCATGCGCCAAGGCGTCGTTGCCGTGGCCTTCGTTCTAATGCAATAAGCGGGCCATTTTCTCTGTGGGTGCTGCCCGTGACGAAGAAGTCGCGCGGACAATGGGTATCGGCGTACGCTAACCGGTTCGTACACATGTGGCCATGCATCGCCCTTCGCACGTGATGGGTGCTGCGTCGCACCATCGCTGTGCCGGCGTGCATCCGAATGCGACGCGCGATGCATGCACGCAACGAGTGCGCCCTCCGCGCAAAGCCTTACGCCGCAAGCGAAAGCGGACGATGCCACGCGCATGGCATAGCCCTTGCCTTTAGTCTCGCCATCGGATCAACGGCGATCCGTCCTGAACATAGCGCCCGGCTGATTGAAGCCAAGTGGGCACGGACAACGGCGTCCCCTGCATCTGGCCATCGGCCCGATGCGCGGGACGCCTTTCTTTTTGCGGAAAGACGATGGATAAAGCCACCCGAATCGATCTATTCAGCTTGCGCACGGCGCCCATGCGCGCCTTCCATCTCACGTGGATGGCGTTCTTCGTGTGCTTCTTCGCGTGGTTCGCGTGCGCGCCGCTCATGCCGCTCATCAAGCGCGAATACGGACTCAACGCAGACCAGATCGCCAACATCAACATCGCAGCGGTCGCGGTGACGATTCTCGTGCGGCTCGTGGTCGGCCCGATGTGCGACCGCTTCGGCCCGCGCAAGGTGTATAGCGCGCTGTTGCTCGCCGGCGCGGTGCCGGTCATCGGCGCGGCGCTTTCCACGGGATACGACAGCTTCCTGTGGTGCCGGCTCGCGATCGGCGCAGTCGGCGCGAGCTTCGTCATCACGCAGTACCACACGTCGGTGATGTTCGCGCCGAACGTCGTCGGCACGGCCAACGCGACGACCGCAGGCTGGGGCAACGCAGGCGCGGGCGCGGCGCAAGCCCTCGTGCCCTTGCTCGTCGCGGCGGCGATTGCATTGGGCGCGGGCGAGGCATCGGCATGGCGTATCGCGCTGATCGTGCCGGGCTTGGCGATGCCTGTCATGGCTTTCTTCTACTGGCGTTATACGCAGGACTGTCCGCAAGGCGACTTCGCGCAACTGCGTCGGGCGGGCATCGCCATCGACGGCGGCAAGAAGGGCGGCTGGCAGAGCTTTGTCACCGCCTGCGCGAACTATCGCGTATGGATGCTCTTCGTGACGTATGGCGCGTGCTTCGGCGTCGAGGTGTTCATCCACAACATCGCGGCGGTCTATTACGTCGATCACTTCGGGTTGTCGCTCGGTCAGGCGGGCATGGCGGCGGGCAGCTTCGGCTTGCTTGCGTTGTTTGCCCGCGCGCTCGGCGGCTGGCTCTCGGATAAAGCCGCCGCGCGGCGCGGCCTCGACATACGCGCGACGTTGCTCTTCGTGCTGATCGCGGGCGAGGGCGTCGGTCTCTATGCGTTCGCGCATGCGGACAGCATCGCGCTTGCCGTCATCGCGATGATTGCGTTCGGTCTCTTTACGCACATGGCATGCGGCGCGACGTATGCGCTCGTGCCGTTCATCGACCGCAAGGCGCTCGGCGGCGTGGCCGGCGTGATCGGCGCGGGCGGCAATGCAGGCGCGGTAGCCGCGGGCTTTCTGATGAAGGGCGTCGGCAACGTGCAACAGACGCTCTCGCTGCTCGGCGTGCTGGTCGCGGGCTCGGCGCTGTGCGCCATCGCCGTGCGCTTCTCTCCCGAACACAAGGCCCGCGAAGCCGCGCTGCGTGAAAGCGCGCTCGCAGTCAATAACGGCGTTGCCCACTGAGGAAAGGTCCCTGTCATGAAGATCGTTGTCATCGGCCACGGGATGGTCGGCCACAAATTCCTCGAATGCCTCGCCGAAAGCGCCAATGAAGCACTGCATGTCACGGTGTTGTGCGAGGAACCGCGCGCAGCGTACGACCGCGTGCATCTGTCGGAGTTTTTCGCGGGCAAGTCGGCGGACGACCTGTCGCTCGTCGAAGCAGGCTTCTTCGAGCGTTCCGGTTACGCGCTGAAGCTGAATGCGAGAGCCGTCGCCATCGATCGCGCCGCGCGTACCGTCACGATATCGACCGGCGAAACGCTCGCCTACGACAAGCTCGTCCTGGCGACCGGATCGTATCCGTTCGTTCCGCCGGTAGAAGGTAAGGACCGCGAAGGATGTTTCGTCTATCGCACCATCGAAGACCTGCAAGCGATGCAGGCGTTCGGCGCGCGTTCGAAGACGGGCACGGTGGTGGGCGGCGGTTTGCTCGGGCTCGAAGCCGCGAAGGCGCTGCGCGACATGGGGCTTCAAACGCACGTCGTCGAATTCGCGCCGCGCCTGATGGCCGTGCAAGTGGACGAAGGCGGCGGCCGCGTGCTGCGAAGCAAGATCGAGGCGCTCGGCGTGACCGTGCATACGAACCGCAATACGCTTGCCATCGTCGACGGCGAAGGCGCGGTCAACCGCATGAACTTCGCGGACGGCGCGCATCTCGACACGGACATGATCGTGTTCTCCGCAGGCATTCGTCCGCGCGACGATATCGCGCGTTCCGCAGGCCTCGAAGTCGGCCCGCGCGGTGGCATCGTGATCGACGACGCCTGCCGCACGAGCGACGAGCATATCTACGCGATCGGCGAATGCGCATCGTGGAACGGTCAAGTGTTCGGCCTCGTGGCGCCGGGCTACGACATGGCGCGCATCGTCGCTAAGCAGTTGTCGGGCGAAGCGGCGTCGTTCGCGGGCGCGGACATGAGCACGAAGCTCAAGCTGATGGGCGTGGACGTGGCGAGCATCGGCGATGCGCACGCGAAGACGCCCGGCAGCCGCTCTTATCAATTCAGCGATGAACGCAAGCAGGTCTACAAGAAGCTCGTCGTATCGGAATGCGGCAAGTATCTGCTCGGCGGCGTGATGGTCGGCGATGCGACCGAGTACGGCACGCTCTTGCAGTTCATGCTGAACAAGATGGAACTGCCCGAAGCGCCGGAATTCCTCATTCTTCCGCAAGCCGATGGCAAGGCCAAACCGGCGCTCGGCGTCGAGGCATTGCCGGACGGTGCGCAGATCTGCTCGTGCAACAACGTGAGCAAAGCCGAGATCTGCGCGGCGGTCTGCGCGGGCGCGACGAGCATCGGCGCATTGAAGAGCGCGTGCAAGGCGGGCGCATCGTGCGGCGGCTGCGTGCCCCTCGTCACGCAAGTGATGAAGTCGGAGATGAGTCGTCAGGGCCTGGCGGTGAACAATCACCTGTGCGAACACTTCGCTTATTCGCGGCAGGAGCTGTATCACATCGCGCGAGTCGAAGGGCATCGCACGTTCGCGTCCCTGCTCGCGAAACACGGCAAGGGCCTCGGCTGCGATATCTGCAAGCCGGTGGTCGCAAGCATTCTCGCTTCGTGCTGGAACGAATTCGTGCTCAAGAAAGAGCACGCCAGCTTGCAGGATTCGAACGATTACTACCTCGCCAACATCCAGCGCGACGGCACGTATTCGGTCGTGCCGCGCATGGCGGGCGGCGAAGTCACGCCCGATGGCCTGATCGCCGTCGGTCAGATCGCGAAGAAATACGGGCTCTACACGAAGATCACCGGCGGGCAGCGCGTGGATATGTTCGGCGCGCGCGTCGAGCAATTGCCGCTCATCTGGGAAGAGCTCATTGCGGCCGGCTTCGAATCAGGACATGCGTACGGCAAGGCGCTGCGCACGGTCAAGTCGTGCGTCGGCTCGACGTGGTGCCGCTACGGAGTCGGCGATTCGGTCGGCCTCGCGGTGCAACTCGAGAATCGCTACAAGGGCTTGCGCACGCCGCACAAGATCAAGTTCGGCGTATCGGGCTGCACGCGCGAATGCGCCGAAGCGCAGGGCAAGGATATCGGCGTCATCGCGACCGAGAAAGGGTGGAACCTGTACGTCTGCGGCAACGGCGGCATGAAGCCGCGTCACGCGGAACTGCTCGCGTCCGATCTGGATCAGGCGACGCTCGTGCGTTACATCGATCGCTTCCTGATGTTCTACGTGCGCACCGCCGACCGCCTGCAGCGCACGAGCGTATGGCGCGACAACCTCGAAGGCGGTCTCGACTACCTGATCGATGTGGTCGTCAACGACAAGCTCAATATCGCCGATGAGCTGGAAGCCGAGATGCAACTCGTCGTGGACACCTACGAAGACGAGTGGAAGAAGGCCGTCACCGACCCTGAAACCCGCAAGCGCTTCCGTCATTTCGTGAACAGCGACAAGGGCGATGAGACCGTGACCTTCGTGGAAGAGCGCGGTCAGATCCGGCCCGCGACGCCGGATGAGCGCAAGACGAAGCGCATCGAAATCCCCGTTGTCGTCGAAACCGTCTGAACACAGGAGCACATCATGAACGACCGTATCGAACCGGACTGGACCGCTGTTTGCGAGCTGGACGATATCGTGCCCGACACGGGCGTCTGCGCGCTCGTCAACGGCGCGCAGGTCGCCGTGTTTCACATCGCGGCGGATGCGAACACGGTGTACGCGATCGACAACGTCGACCCGCACTCGCAGGCCGCCGTGCTCTCGCGCGGCATCGTCGGCAGTCTCGGCGAACGGATCGTCGTGGCCTCGCCGCTCTACAAGCAGCACTTCGATCTGCGCACGGGCGAATGCCTCGAAGCGCCGGAGCGTTCGGTCAATGCGTATCGCGCGCGCGTCGCGGGCGGCAAAGTCTGGATCGCGGCATGAGAACCGAATATGCGGTTGCGGCTGCGGCAGGCGCGGCTCGCATCGAGAGGCAGAAGCTCGTGGTGATCGGCAACGGCATGGCCGGCATGCGCACCGTCGAAGAGTTGCTGAAGATCGCGCCTGAGCTGTACGACATCACCGTGTTCGGTGCCGAACCTCACGGCAACTACAACCGCATCATGCTCTCGCCGGTGCTCGCCGGCGAGAAGAGCATCGACGACATCGTCATCAACACGCGCGAATGGTACGACGCGAACGGCATCACGCTGCATGCGGGCGATGCGGTCGTCGAAATCGATCGTGCGCGCCGTATCGTGCGATCGGAGAAAGGACGCGAAGCACGGTACGACCGCTTGTTGATCGCGACCGGATCCACGCCGTTCGTGATTCCCGTGCCGGGCCGCGATCTTCCGGGTGTGATCGCGTTCAGAGACATTCGGGACGTCGAAACGATGCGCGAGGCTGCGCGCCGTCATCGCCGCGCCGTTGTCATCGGCGGCGGACTGCTTGGGCTCGAAGCGGCGAACGGGTTGCAGCGACAGGGCATGTTGGTCACCGTCGTGCACGCGAGCGATAGCCTGATGGATCGGCAACTCGACGCGAGCGCGTCCGCACTGCTCAAGCGTTCGCTCGAAGCAAAGGGCCTCTGCTTCGCGATGGCCGCGCAAACGACCGAGATCGTCGGCGAGGAACGCGTGCGAGCGGTGCGCTTTGCTGACGGCACGGAGATCGAGGCGGACCTCGTCGTGATGACCGCGGGCGTGCGCCCGAATATCGCGCTGGCGAAGGCTTCGGGTTTGCACTGCGATCGCGCGATCGTGGTGGACGATACGCTGCAAACGTTCGATCCGCGCGTATATGCGGTCGGCGAATGCGTGCAGCATCGGTCGGCCACGTTCGGTCTGGTCGCGCCGATCTGGGATCAGGCGCGCGTGGCCGGCGCGCATCTCGCGGGCGCGGGGCATCGGCGTTACGTGCAGCGTGCAACCGCGACCAAGCTGAAAGTAACCGGCGTGGACCTGTATTCCGCGGGCGATCTTATCGGCGGGGAAGGCAGCGAAGATCTCGTGCTGCGCGACCCGCGCCGCGGCGTATACAAGCGACTCGTGCTGCAAGCGGGCCGCGTGATTGGCACGGTCCTGTATGGCGACGTGAAGGACGGCGGCTGGTACTTCGATCTGATTCAGAGCGGCACCGATGTTTCGCGCTATCGCGACCGCTTGTTGTTCGGCAAGACACTTTGCGAAGGGGCCGCATGAGTAGCATGGACATCATTCCGATCACTCGCGCCGACCCGGTCGGCGTGCGCACGACATGCCCTTATTGCGGCGTGGGATGCGGCGTCGTCGCGACACGGCGCACGCCGGTCGACGTTGCCATTGCAGGCGACGAAACGCATCCGTCGAACTTCGGCCGTCTGTGCGTGAAAGGCTCGGCGCTCGGCGATACGGTCGGCCTCGAAGGGCGGCTGCTGCATCCGAAGCTGCGCGACAAGGCGACGGGCGAGCTCAGCGACGTGTCGTGGGACGATGCCATCGGCACGGTGGCGAGCGGCTTTGCCCGCATCATTGCCGAACACGGCGCGGATGCCGTCGCGTTCTATGTGTCGGGGCAGTTGCTGACCGAGGACTATTACGTCGCGAACAAGCTCATGAAGGGCTATGTCGGCAGCGCGAACATCGATACGAATTCGCGGCTCTGCATGTCGTCGTCGGTGGCGGGGCACAAGCGCGCATTCGGCGAAGACCTGGTGCCGATGAACTACGAAGACCTCGAACTCGCGGACCTGATCGTGCTCGTCGGATCGAACACCGCGTGGTGCCATCCGATCCTTTTTCAGCGCATGATGAAGGTGAAGGAAGCGCGGCCGGACGTGAAGATCGTCGTGATCGATCCGCGCTACACCGCGACGTGCGAGATGGCGGACCTGCATCTTCCATTGAAGCCCGGCAGCGACGTTCGGCTGTTCAATGGACTGTTCGCGTTTCTCGCGGCGCATGGCGCAACGGATGCCGCGTTCGTCGACGCTCATACCGATGGCTACGACGCGGCGCTTTCGGCAGCGGGAGCCGCGGACATCGAACAAGTGGCGCGCGACTGCAAGGTGGATGCGCACGACCTGCTCGCGTTCTATCGACTCTTCACGCGCACCGAGCGTGTCGTCACGGTCTATTCGCAAGGCGTCAATCAATCGAGCGCGGGGACGGAAAAGGTCAACAGCATCATCAACTGTCATCTGGCGACGGGGCGCATCGGCAAGCCGGGCATGGGGCCTTTCTCGTTCACGGGCCAGCCCAATGCGATGGGCGGCCGAGAAGTCGGCGGCCTCGCCAACACGCTCGCCGCGCATCTCGAACTGGATAACGCGATGCACCGCGACACGGTGCAGACGTTCTGGTCTTCGCCGCGCATGGCAACGCGGGTCGGTCTGAAGGCCGTCGAACTGTTCGATGCCATCGAAGCAGGCCGCGTGAAGGCAGTGTGGATCATGGGCACGAATCCGGTGGTGAGTCTGCCCGACGGCGATCGCGTCAAGCGGGCGCTCGACAAGTGCGAACTGGTCGTTGTATCGGACATCATCGAGAAGACGGATACCAACGCCTTCGCGCATGTGCTGTTGCCCGCGCTCGGATGGGGCGAGAAGGAAGGAACGGTGACCAACTCCGAGCGGCGCATCTCGCGTCAGCGCGCGTTTCTGCCCGCGCCGGGACATGCGCGTGCCGATTGGCGCATCATCTGCGATGTCGCGCGGCGCATGGGCTTCGATGGTTTCGACTTCGACGCGCCGCACGAGATTTTCGACGAGCACGCGCGTCTTTCCTCGTATCGCAACGATGCGGAAAGCGGCGTGTATCGCGCATTCGATATCGGCGGACTGGGCGATCTGACACGCGAGCAGTACGATGCGCTGGAGCCGGTGCAATGGCCGCTGCGTGCCACGAAAGCCGCCAGCAACACACGGTTGTTCGAAACGGGCCGGTTCAGTCATGCGGACGGCCGCGCGCGTTTGATCGCAACGCCGCCGCGCGCGCCCGTCAATGCGCCTGATAGCGAATATCCGTTCGTGCTCAATACCGGACGCGTGCGCGACCAGTGGCACACGATGACGCGTACCGGTCGTTCAGCAAAGCTCGCAGGACATATCAGCGAGTCGTTCCTCGACATGCATCCGCAAGACGCGCTCGCATGCGGCGTGCGTGAAGGCGAACTGGCGCGGATCACGAGCCGCTGGGGTTCGATGATCGCTCGCGTGCAACACAGCGGCGGCATGCAGCGCGGCAGCGTTTTCGTGCCGATCCACTGGAACGACCAGGTGGCATCGGATGCGCGCGTGGGCGCAGTGGTGAATCCCGTTGTCGATCCGGTGTCGGGCGAGCCCGAGTTCAAGCATACGCCCGTGGCCGTCGAGAAATTCCATGTGACGTGGCACGGCTTCTCGCTTTCGCGCAGCACGCCGGCGCTCGATTCGGTCACGCACTGGACGCGCGTTCATGGCGACCGTTTCATGCGTTATGAACTCGCGGGACGCAATCGCTTCGATGCCTCGCATGGCGATCATCACGATTGGGCGCGTGCATTTCTCGGGGTCGACGATCCGCATGCCGACTGGATCGAGTATGAAGACAAGAGCGCGGGCGTGTATCGCGCGGCGCATGTGGTGGACGATCGCATCGAGAGTTGCCTGTTCATCAGCGAGCGCCCGGACCTGCCGGCGCGCGCATGGCTCGCGAGTCTCTTCGACAAGGAGCGCCTGAGCGATGAAGACCGCGCGAGCCTCTTGCTCGGCCAGGCGATCGGCAAGGGCGAAGACACGGGACCGACGGTGTGCTCGTGCTTCGGCGTGGGCCGCAACACCATCTGCAACGCGATCCGCGAGAAAGGGCTGAAAACAGCGGCGCAGGTCACTGCGTGCGTGAAGGCGGGCGGCAATTGCGGATCGTGCGTGCCGGAGTTGAAGAAGCTCATCGTGGAGACAGAGATGGCGCAACTGAGCGTCGGTTGACCCCTCGCCTCGTCTATCCGGCGGGCCGCACGCCGATCTTGCCTTCGCGCGCTTGCGATGAGTGCGGCGCGCCGTTCTTCGCAAGGGCGTGCTCAGTGCCGCGCATGCGTAGTTCGTGCATCGGCCGATCGTCGTTGCCGAAGCGCGCGACGGAGAACGCGAATGTATTGATGCCGTTCTCGCTCGTGGCCGACACCGTGCCGCGATGCATCTCGGCGACCGCTTTCACGATGGCAAGCCCGAGCCCGTGATTCTCGCGGCTATTCGTTCGCGAACTTTCCGCGCGATAGAAGCGGTCGAACAGATGTTCCATGATGTGCGGCGCAATCGGCTCGCCGGGATTGGCGACCGCTATGCGCACGCGCGTCTGCTCCCGCTTGATCGACACCGATATGATCGCGCCCGGCGCGCAATGCTGAATCGCGTTCATCACGAGATTCGACAATGCGCGTCCGAATAGCGATGTGTTCACGAAAGCACGCGCATCTCCGCTCGATACCGCGCGCACGTGCGCTTCTTCGAGCGGAATCTCCAGGAAGTCCAGCGTGCGTTGCACTTCCGCGGCAAGCGACACTTCCACGAGGCCCGTCGCGCGTTCGCCCTGATCGGCGCGTGCGAGGAACAGCATGTCGTTGATGATCGCGCGCACGCGCTCGAATTCCTCCAGATTCGACTGCAACGTATGACGCAGTTCTTCTATCGGACGGTCCCGCGTCAATGCCACTTCGGTTTGACCGATGAGAATGGTGACAGGCGTACGCAGTTCGTGCGCGACATCGGCGTTGAATGCTTCGAGGCGGCCATATGCATGATCGAGCCGCTCCAGCGCGCCGTTGAATGACTTCGCAAGGTCTTCCAGTTCGAACGGCAACGAGCGCGTGTTGAGCCGTTGCGAGCGATTGTTCGGACTCACGCTCTGCGCATCGCGCGTGAGTCGCGTGAGCGGCGCCAGGCCGAGCCGCGCGACCGAGTAACTCAGCAGCAATACAGCGACGGTCGCGAGCGCCGTCAGCGCGGCAAGCGCCACGCCGAATACGCGCATGGTGCGCACGTTCGGCGAGCAGTCCACCGCGACGAAAAGCTGTAGCGGCGGACGGTCGGCGTTGGGCGGGATCGTGAGCGTGGTCATCAGCATGTCGTACGCGCGGCCTTCGGGCTTGAAGCGCGCATAGCCGCCGAGCACGCGCTTGGTGACGTGCCCCGCAGGCGGCGTGCCGTAGCTGAAGCGCGCGTCGTTGCTCGTCACCGCGAAGAGCGTGGAGCCGTCGCGCGGCGTTATGTCAGCGAGCTTCTCTTTCGCGATCTTCCACTTGTCCGCGTTGGACACATGGGTGACGATGAGCCGCGCAATCTCGGCGCGGTTATCGAGCGAATCGCGCAAGTGCTGTTCGAGCTGCACGCGAAGCACGAGAAAAAGCCCCGAGCCCACGAGCGAGAACACGAACAGCGCGACGAGCGCGAACATGACCGCAAGCCGCCGCGCGATGGAACGCTGCGAACGCGGCAGATTCTGTGCGTGCGGACCCTCGTGCGATGCTGCCCACGGAACGTTCATGATGGCCTCGCGTCTTCCCTCGTGTCACGTGCGTCGCGCGGCTCGCGCACTTCGAGCACGTAGCCCATGCCGCGCACCGTATGCAGCAGCTTCGTGCGAAACGGTCCGTCGAGTTTCGCGCGCAAGCGTTTGATCGCGGTCTCGACCACGTTCGTATGGCTTTCGAAATCCACTTCCCATACGAGCTCGGTGATCGCCGTCTTCGACAGGATATCGCCGTGACGACGCGCGAGCACGCTCAGCAGCTGAAACTCTTTCGCGGTCAGATCGAGACGCACGCCGTCACGGGTGGCGCGTCGTCCGATGAGATCGACGTAAAGATCTCCGACCGAAATCAGCGTGGATTCCTGCGCGCGCGTGCGCCGTGCGAGCGCATGCAGCCGCTCGACAAGTTCCAGAAAAGAGAACGGTTTGGTGAGGTAGTCGTCCGCGCCTTCGCGCAGTCCGCGCACGCGGTCATTGATGTGATCGCGCGCGGTGAGCATGATGACCGGCGTCGACTTCTGCATGCGCAGCGCCTTCAGCACGGCGAAGCCATCGCGCCGCGGCAGCATCACGTCGAGCACGATCACGTCGTAGTCGTATTCGACGGCGAGATGCGTGCCTTCTTCGCCATCCATCGCGACATCGACGACCCATCCTTGCTCGGTCAGGCCGGAACGCAGGTAATCGACCACCTTGTGTTCGTCTTCCACTATCAGGACTTTCATGCCTGCACCTGTGTGTTCAGTGTGTGCTTATTGTGTCGCGGCGGTATTCACTTGGCACGCGCGTCGGCGACATCTTGCGTCTGCGCCGGCTCGCTCACATCCCATCCGCCGCCCAATGCCTTCACGAGCGCGACCGATACCGTATGCTGCTGGCCGCGAATCTGCACGTCCTGCCGCTCGCTCGTAAGCAGCTGCTGCTGCGCCGTGATGACATCGAGATAGGCGACGAGGCCGCCGGAATAGCGGTCATTCGCGAGCGAGAGCAGACGCTGCGCATCCATCACGGCGGCATGCGACTGTTTCGCTGCGCCATCCAGCACCGAGAGCCCGACGATGCCATCCTGTACTTGCTGGAACGCGTTCAACACGGTCTGACGGTAATTCGCTTCGGTTGCGCGATACCCCTCGCTCGCGAATGCGACCGCCGCCGAGCGACGGCCGCCATCGAACACGACCTGGCTCGCCATCGTGCCGATGGTCCACAAGAGACTCGGCGCGGAGATCAGGCTCGTGAGCGCGGTGCTTTCCCAGCCGATGGAGCCGTGCAACGTGAGGCTCGGAAAGAACGCGGCTTTCGCGACCCCGATCTGCGCGTTGGCGGCGGCCATCGCGCGTTCCGCAGACGCGACGTCGGGTCTGCGTTGCAGCACGTCGCTCGGCACGCCGAGCGGTATCGGCGGAATCGGGCGTTCATCGACTCTCGCGGCAATCGAGAATTGCGGCGCGGGCGTGCCGACCAGCGCGGCGATTGCATGCTCGTATTGCGCGCGCTGATTGAGCAGCAGTTGCGCTTGCACACGCGTCGAATCGAGCTGCGATTGCTGTTGCAACACATCGAGGCCGGATACCGCGCCGAGACTGTGCTGCGTGTTCACATAGTCGAGCGCCTTCTCCTGCAACTGCACCGAGCGATTGAGCACGTCGATCTCAGCATCGAGTTCGCGCATCGAGAAGTAAGCGCTCGCGAGATCGGTAGTCAAGACGAGGCGCGCGTTGGCAAGGTCATCGCGCGTCTGGTCTTCCGATGCCTGCGCGCTTTCCACTTCGCGGCGAATGCGGCCGAACAGATCGAGGTCATAATCGACCGTGGGCGCGAGCTTGAGATCGTTCTGCACGGTGGACATGCTCGGCGTGCTGTAGCTGTTCACCGGGCGATTGCGCGAGGTGCGCGTGCGTGCCGCCTGTGCGCCAAGATCTACTTCGGGCAGCGCGAGCGATGACGTCTGCGCGAGTGTAGCGCGAGCCTGCTCGTAATGCGCGCTCGCGGCGGCGAGCGTCTGGTTCTGCGCGAGCGCCTGCGTTTCGAGTCCGTCGAGAATGTCGTCATCGAAGCCGCGCCACCAGTCGAGAGCGAGCGGCGCGTGCGAAGGCTCGCCCACGCGCCAGTACGAGTCCGTCTTCCATGTCGGCGGCGTCTCGGCAAGCGGGCGCTGATAGTCGGGTCCGACCGTGCAGGCCGCGAGCATCGACAGCAACGCGATAGAGGCGATGCGTCTCATGATGCGGCCTTCTTGTCGCTCGCCTGCTGCTCGGGTTGCTGCGGTTGTTGCTGCTGCTCGTGCGGCTGGCCTTGTTGCGGTGCGATCACGACATGATCGCCGTCCGCCACCGAGTCGCTCGGGTTGATGATGATCTTGTCGTTCGCTTCGATGCCGCTCTCGATTTCCAGCGTCTGCCCGAGGTCCTGCGCGATCACGATCTTGTGGAGATGCACATGTCCGCTCGAATCGACGACGGCCAGGCGCGGACCTTCCGAGCGAAATAGCAACGCATTACCGGGAACGATCAGACGCGCATGCGCGACGGACGGCACCGCGACCTGCACATACGCACCGGGGCGCAGACGTCCATCGGCATTGGGCAGGGTCACTTCGATTTGCAGCGAACGCGTGGGCACGTCGATCGCGCCGGAGATGTGCGTGATCTTGCCGTGGAACTGTTGTCCCGGCAGCTCGGCTTGCGTGACGACCACCTGCTGCCCGACCGACACGTTTTGCGCGTAGGCCTGCGGCAGTTGCACATACACGCGCAACGGATCGGACTGCGCGAGCGCGAAGAGCGCGCGGCTTGCGCCACTGCCTGCATCGATGAGATCGCCGACATCCACATTGCGCTGCGTGACGACGCCAGCGAACGGCGCCACGATACGCTTGAACGATTCGAGCTGGCGCAGGCGCTTCACGTTGGCATCGGCGGCGGCGAAGTTCGCGACATCCTGGTTATAGGTGCTCTGGCGTTCATCGAGTTCCTGCTGGGAAACGGCATCGCGTTGGCGTAGTTGCTTCCACCGTTCGAGCGATGTCTTCGCGAGCCCAAGGCTCGATGCGGTCTGGTCGCGTTGCGCGACGGCCTGCGCGAGTTCCTGATCGATCTCGGGCGTGTCGAGATCGGCGAGCAATTGTCCCTGTTTCACGCGCGCGCCGATATCGACGTACCAGTGCAGCAGATAACCGGTTGCGCGCGCGTAGATCGGCGACTCGACGAAGCCGCGCAACGTGCCCGGCAGCGTGGTCTCGCCGCTGCCGTCCGTCTGTGTCGGCGACGCCACGTTGACGTATTGCTGCGCGTTCTGCTGCGTGCGCGTGGCGACCGAACGGTTATGCATGAGGTCGCTCACGACCGTGCGCGCGGCGCCTATCGCCAGCAGCGCGAGCACGATCACGATTGCAATCTTCGCGCGCTTCCATTCGAGATTGCGCGGCGGCAACGCCGGGCCTTCGTCGGGATCCCGAGCGGGAATGGCCAGCGATGCGTGGTTCTTTTCAGTCATGTTCGGCTTCGGGCGTGATGCGGTTCAGTGTTGATCGTGATGCTGCGCTTCGTCTTTGCGCCGCGCGCGGCGTGCGAGCCGCGCGTGAATGCCGGCGAACACGAGCGGCACGAAGAAGAGCGTCGATACCGTTGCGAAAAGCAGGCCGCCGATCACCGCGCGGCCGAGCGGCGCGTTCTGCTCCGCGCCTTCGCCGAGGCCGAGCGCCATCGGAATCATGCCGATGATCATCGCGAAGGCGGTCATCAACACGGGGCGAATGCGGCTCGCGCCGGCTTCGAGCGCGGCCGTGAGCGGCGGCGCGCCGGCCGCGAGGCGTTGCCTTGCGAAGGACACCATCAGGATGCTGTTGGCGGTGGCGACGCCCATCGTCATGATTGCGCCGGTCAGCGCCGGAACGGACAGATGCGTGCCCGTGAGAAAGAGCATCCAGATGATGCCTGCAAGCGCGGCAGGCAATGCGCTCACGATGATGAGCGGATCGATCCATGACTGAAAGTTCACGACGATCAGCAGATACACGAGCACGATCGCCATCGCGACGCCGACGCCCAGACCGAAGAACGATGTGCGCATGGTCTCCACCTGTCCGCGCACGGCGATCTGGCTTCCGCGTGGCAGCGTGCCGCGCGCCTGATCGACGAGCTCGTTCACGCGACGCGCGACGCTGCCGAGATCGCGTCCTTCCACGCTCACGAAGATGTCGATGACAGGGCGGATGTTGTAGTGCGACACGACCGCGAACTGACTCTGCGGGGACAAACGCACGAGGTTGCCGAGCAATTGCGTCGGCCCCGTGCCGGGCGCGGAGACGGGCGTGCGCATCAGTTCATCGACCGACGATATCTGATACTGCGGCGTCTGCACTGCCATGTTGTATTCGACGCCATTGCGCGGATTGAACCAGAAGCCCGGCGACGTCTGCGAACTGCCCGACAGCGAAATCAGCACGTTTTGCGCGACATTGCTCGCAGACAGATTGAGCTGCTGCAAGCGCGTGCGGTCCATCACGAGATTGAGCGTGGGTTGGTCGAGCTTCTGCTGGATATGCGTGTCCACGTTGCCGGGGATCATGCGTATCTGCTTCATCAGGTTGCTAGCGACCTGAAAATTGCCTTGCTGGTTTTGCCCTTGAATCTGCACGTCGATGGCCGCGGGGAGACCGAAGTTCAGGATTTGCGTGACGATATCCGCTGGCTGAAAGAAGAATTCGACGCCGGGAAAAAGGCGCGGCAGCAGGGAACGCAACTGGTCGATGTAGGTTTGAGTCGGCGCATGATCGGGCTTGAGCGCGACCTGTATCTCGCCATCCAGCGTGCCGATCGTGCCCGCGTTGCTATATGACAAGTTGATGCCGCTATACGGCAGGCCGAGGTTGTCGAGAATGGTGGCGAGTTCGTCCTGCGGCACGACTTTGCGCACGACCTTCTCCACTTCGTCCGCAAGACGCGCCGTTTCCTCGATGCGCGTGCCGGTCGGGGCGCGCATGTGCATGCGGATATCGCCGGCGTCCACGCTCGGGAAGAAGTCTTCGCCGAGCACGAATACCAGTCCTGCCGACAACAGACAGAACCCCAGAAATAGCGAGCCGAAGACGCGTCGCCGCACGAGCAGGCTGCTCAGAATGACGATGTAAGCAGCGCGCATGCGTTCGAAGCCATGATCGAACCGGCGATGCAGCCGCATGAAAAGATTTGGTTTGGCCTTCGCATCCGCTGCGTGCGCGTGGCCCATCAAAAGCATGGCGAGCGTCGGCACGAGCGTGCGCGACAGGACATACGACGCGAGCATCGCGAAGACGACGGCTTCCGCGAGCGGCACGAACAGGTAGCGGGCCACGCCGGTCAGGAAGAACATCGGCACGAACACGATGCAGATGCATAGCGTGGAAACGAGCGCAGGCACGGCGATTTCGCCCGCGCCTTCGAGAATCGCTTCGTGCAGGTCCGTGCCCATGTGCAGATGGCGCTCGATGTTCTCGATCGTCACCGTCGCGTCGTCGACCAGAATGCCGACAGCAAGCGCCAGGCCGCCGAGCGTCATGATGTTGATGGTCTGCCCGAGCGCATGCAATGCGAGCAGCGAAGAAAGAATCGACAACGGAATCGAGACGGCGATGATGCACGTGCTGCGCCAGTTTCCGAGAAACAGCAGGATCATGGCGGCGGTCAATGCGGCGGCAATCAGCGCTTCGCGTACCACGCCTTCAACGGCGGCCTTGACGAAGACGGACTGGTCGAACAGTGCCGTGATCTTGAGATCTTGCGGCAGCGCCGCTCGCGCTTGCGGCAAGAGGCTGTGCAACGTATTGACGATGGCGAGCGTCGACGCATTGCCGTTCTTCAACACGGAGATGAGCACGCCGCGCCGGCCGTCCTGTCGCACGATATTCGTCTGCGGCGAGGAGCCGTCGCGCACGTGCGCCACTTCGCGCAAGTACGTGGTGGCGCCGTTGACCGTGCGCACCGGGATGTCGTTCAGGCCCGCAACCGTCGTCGGCGAGCCGTTCATGTTGATCGTGTATTCCTTCGAGCCGATCTTCGCGGTCCCGGTCGGAAGAATCAGGTTCTGCGCGTTGACGGCGCTCACCACGTCTATCGGCGTGAGACCCTTGGCAAGAAGCGCGCGCGTGTTCAGGTCCACGGAAATCAGGCGCGTCTTGCCGCCATACGGATACGGCACGGCCGCGCCCGGAATGGTCACCAGTTGCGGACGCAGAAAGTTGAGCGCGGTGTCGTTCAGTTCCTGCTCCGACTGCTTCGGACTCGACAGGCCGAGCTGAATCACCGGAATACTCGACGCCGAATAACTGATGACGAGCGGCGGCGTCGCGCCCGGCGGCATCTGCTTGAGCTGCGCCTGCTCGACGGCGACCGTCTGCGCAATCGCCGTCTGAATGTTGGCGGTCGGCTGCAGGAAAAGCTTGATGATGGCGATGCCCGGAAGCGATTGCGACTCGATGTGCTCGATGTTATTGACCGTCGTCGTGAGACTGCGCTCGTTGACGGACGTGATGCGATTGGCGATGTCCTGCGAGGACAAGCCCGTGTACGTCCAGATGATGCTGACCACGGGAATGTCGATCTCTGGCAGCACGTCTACCGGCGTCGTCAACAGGACGAACGGCGTGGCCAGCACGATCATGATGGCCATGACGATGAACGTATAGGGGCGCTTCAGCGCAACGTTGACGATCCACATTGAGTCGTTAGGAGAGTGCGGGGAAGGGCGCCGGAATCGCGCTTGTCAGCGCGCGGCGTTCCACGAAGAGGCGGGCGCCTTACGTTCGGTGCCGCTATGGTAGTGCGCGGGCACCAACGAGATAATGACGCGAAAATGGCGCTGCCGTCATATTCGATCGATTACGCGCGAACGTTCGGACGTTTATGAATCGCGGAGCAACCGCGCGAGGCGGTCGCTCCATGACGGCATCAGTTCACGTTAACGTTGGTGTCGTTGGATGAGGATTGCGGAGTCGCGGAGCGATACACGCTTGCGCCGGTATAGATGCCCTCGCGTCGGTCAAGGAAGCTGCCGGGATATCGTTGATCGTCGACGCCCGGAAAGTAGCCGGCCCGCTCGGCTCGAATCAGGTCGTCGTGGACCTGCTGCCGCGTCAAACCGTTCGACTGCGCGGCGGCGGCAAGCGGCGAGAGTGCGAACACAACGATGGCAATGCGCGTGACTGGCTTCATGGCGAACTCCTCATGCAGATGATGGACGGACGCAAATCCAATGCGCGTCCACGGCAGAGCCGCCGTGGACCGGTCCATTGTAAATACGAGCGTTAGCAAGAATTCGCCTGTTTGCGGCGGTTTTATCGAACGCTGCGAGGGAATGCAGTGAACGAATGCGCGGACTATTGCGGCATCTGCTGCGAAGGCGTATTCGACAAAGCACCGCCCGAGGCCGACGTGCCTTCCGGCGATGCGCCATACGCCGTGCCTTCATGCACGCGCGCTTCGGCCGCCTCGATGTCGTTGGGATAGAACGCCTCGCGTGCCGCCGGCCGATAGCCGGCCTGCTCCAGTTGCTGAAGGTCCTGCTTGACCTGATCGCGCGTGAGGCCTTGCTGGGCCATCGCGGCGACGGGCGAGGCAATGAGCGCGGCGGCGACGATACGCATGACGAGTTTCATGGCGAACTCCTGTTACGGGTGATTGGCGATCGCGGCATGCGGTCGGGAAAGAGGAGCGAAAGCAGAGAAGAGCGCTTTCGCCACGGCTGAATTCTATTTGTCGTACCGTGACGAGATGCTGGCGCGCACATGACGTTTCAGTCAGCGGCGCGTGCGTGTCGGCTGCCTGAAAGACGGCGCGGCCAGTGATAGACTCGCCTGCGCGCGAGGCCCGCCCATCCGGCGAAGCGCTCGACGCCGCGCCTTTTTTCATCCAACCGGATACGATCAATTGCCGTTCAAGCTGCCGACTACCGCTACCGCTCCGTTCTGCCCGTCAGAAGTCAAAGGCTCCGTCATCGTTGCGCCGGGCACGCCGCTCTGGAAGAAGCTGCTGCAATTCGCGGGGCCGGGGCTGCTCATCTCGATCGGCTACATGGACCCGGGCAATTGGGCAACCGACATCGAAGCAGGCTCGCGCTATGGCTATAGCCTGCTGTTCGTCGTCGTGTTGTCGAGCATCGCGGCGATGGTGCTGCAATGCCTGTCGATGCGCCTCGGCATCGTCACCGGCCGCGATCTCGCGCAGTTGTCGCGCGAGCGTTACGCGAAGCCTGTCGCCAATGCGCAATGGATGCTCGCGGAGTTGTCGATCATCGCGTGCGATCTCGCCGAAGTGCTCGGCGGCGCGCTCGCGTTTCATCTGCTCTTCGGCTGTTCGCTGATGTGGGGCGTGATTCTCACGGCATTCGACACGCTGATCGTGCTGGGGCTGAAGGGCAAGAACTTCCGCGACCTCGAAGCGATCATGCTCGGGCTCATCGCGACCATCGGCGTGGGATACATCGTGGAGCTGGCGCTCGTCAAACCGCACTGGCCGTCCGTCGCGGCGGGACTCGTGCCGTCGTTCAACGTGCTGTCCGAGCGCGAGCCGCTTTATCTCGCCATCGGCATTCTGGGCGCGACCGTGATGCCGCATAACCTGTATCTGCATTCGTCCATCGTGCAGACACGCGTGGTCACTCGCGAGCCGAAGGATCTTGCTTCATCGATCAGGCTTTCGCGGCTCGACACCATCGCGTCATTGATGCTTGCGCTCCTGATCAACGCTGCGATCCTGATTCTCGCGGCTTCCGCGTTTCATGCGACAGGTCACACGCAAGTGACCGAGATCGAGGACGCATACAAGCTGCTCGCGCCCATCGTCGGCAGCGGGCTTGCGGCTATTCTGTTCGCGGTGACGCTCTTCGCTTCGGGTCAGAGCTCCACCTTCACGGGGACCATTGCGGGGCAGGTCATCATGGAAGGCTTTCTGCGCCTGAAGATTCCGTGTTATCAGCGGCGCTTCATCACGCGGGCGCTCGCGCTCGTGCCTGCGCTGATCGGTGTCTATATGCTCGGCAACGGCGCGGTCGGCAAGCTGCTCGTCGCGAGCCAGGTCGTGCTGAGTCTGCAATTGCCGTTCGCGCTGTATCCGCTGATTCGCATGACGAGCGATCGCGCGCTCATGGGCAGCTTCGCGAACGCGTCGCATACGAAGGTGATCGCGTGGCTGCTTTTCGTCGTGATCAGCGCCGCGAACATCTGGCTCGTCGTGCAGACCGCGACAGAGTGGTTCGCATAAGCGCGAGACTTACGCGAACCACTCACGGCTTACTTGACGACCGCGACCGGCGTATTCGATTTCGCCGCGACGGCAGCGGGAATCGCAGCGTCGGCAGGCAGTGCCTGATCGACCGTCGTGCGTCCGCCATCGCGGAAGAACGCGAGTTCAGCCGCCTTGTTCAGCACGAGAATGCTGATACGCCGGTTCGTCGGCTCGTCGATGACGTCCTTGTTGAGCGGCAGGGCGTCTGCGAGACCGCGCACTTGCAGTACCTTGCCTTCGTTCATGCCACCGGCGACCAGCGCGCGCCGCGCCGCGTTCGCGCGCTCGCTCGACAGTTCCCAGTTCGAATAGCCTTTCTGATTGCCGGAGTAGGGCACGGCATCCGTATGGCCTGCAATCGACACGCGATTGTCGACGTCGTTGAGCGATGCGCCGATGTTCGACAGAATCGTCGTCACATAGCTTTCGAGCTTCGAGCTGCCCGATGCGAACATCGGCCGCTTGAGTGAATCGACAATCTCAATGCGCAAGCCTTCGCTCGTGATCGCAATGCGGATCTGATCCTTGAACGCGCGCAATGCGGGCGTGTTCTCGATCAGCGCGGTCAGCTTTTGCTTCAGTTGTTGCAGGCGCTGCATGTCGTCGACAGCGACTGCCGCGCGCGCGATGGAAGGCGGCACCGGCTGCGTCTGGCTCTTGTTGGCTTCGCCGGGACGCGAGCTGGACAGGTCCTTGCCGCCGCCGTTGACGACGCTCGTATGCGCGGAGGCGCCGCCTTCGCTGCCGAACAGCGCCGAGAGCGGCGTATTGAAGTATTGCTCGATGCCTTCCTTGTCGTACTTCGACGTGGAGCCGAGCAGCCACATCAAGAGGAAGAACGCCATCATTGCAGTCACGAAGTCCGCGTAGGCGATCTTCCACGCGCCGCCGTGATGGCCGCCGTGGCCGCCGCCCTTCTTCTTGCGACGCACGACGACAGTGGGCGCGAGCACGGATTGCAACGGGTCGCGTGACGGTCTTTCAGCCATGAACGATGCTCCTTGTGTCTACGCAGCAGCGGGTCAGGCCGACTTCGGCGTCTTGGTGGCGCGCACGGCGTCGTCCAGTTCCTTGAAGCTCGGACGGTCCGCCGTGAAGAGCACCTTGCGGCCGAACTCGACAGCGACCGTCGGCGCGTAGCCGTTCATCGACGCGAGCAGCACGGACTTCACGCACTGGAACGGCTTGGCTTCTGCCGCGCCCTTCGCGTTGAGCAGGTCGGCGAGCGGGCCGATGAAGCCGTATGCGAGCAAGATGCCGAGGAACGTGCCGACGAGCGCGCCCGCGATCATCTCGCCGAGCACGGCGGGCGCAGCGCCCACCGAGCCCATCGTATGCACCACGCCCATTACCGCGGCCACGATGCCGAATGCAGGCAAGCCATCGGCCATCTTCTGAATGGCGTTCGCGGCCACCGCGCTTTCCGTGTGATGCGTCTCCAGTTCCTCGTCCATCAGGTCCTGCAATTCGAGCGCGTTCACGTTGCCCGCCGACATCATGCGCAGGTAATCGACGATGAAGTCGAGCAGGTGATGATCCGCCATCACGTGTTCGTATTTCTGGAAGACGGGGCTGGACTCGGGCGCGTCGACGTCTGCTTCGAGCGCCATCATTCCTTCCTTGCGGGCCTTTTGCAGCAGTTCGTACAGCAACGCGATGAGCGACAGGTATTTCTCTTTGCTATACCCGCCGCCTTTGAATACCTTGGGCAGCGCCTGCAAGGTTTTCTTGAGCGTGGACGTGGGGTTCGATACGACGAAAGCCCCGATGGCCGCGCCGAAGATACACAGCAATTCAAAAGGCTGAACGAGGGCCGCGAGGTGACCGCCGACCCCCATGAAGCTCCCGATGACGGAGCCGATGACGACTACCCATCCGATAACGACAAACATGATTTCTCCGCAAATGTCCGGGCGTTGCGAGCCGTGCGCGCTCGTCAGCGAAACACGCACGGCTCGCAATGCATTGTCTGGATGATGCTGGGCTTTTTAACGGCGCAGTACACGCCGACATTTAGGGTGGTGCCCGCAAACATTTCGACGCGGCCTCGCCCAAGGTAAAACTTACGCGCGTGCTTTACGCGCAAGGTAATGGATTGCTGCCATGCGCTTCGTCTAACATCGGCGCATGGACACGACACTCACAGAAGCGAAGCCGCGCGCGCCGGGCGTCACGCCTGCCACGGTCGGCATGTTGCTGCGCGAATGGCGTCAACGCAGGCGCATGAGTCAGCTCGAGCTTGCTTGTATAGCGGACGTTTCGACGCGCCACTTGAGCTTTATCGAATCCGGACGCTCCGTGCCGAGCCGCGACATGTTGATCCGGCTCGCCGAGCAACTCGACGTGCCTTTGCGCGAGCGCAACGCGCTCTTTCTCGCAGCGGGCTATGCGCCGCTGTACAAGGAGCGGCCACTCGCGGACCCGGATCTCGAACCCGCGCGACGTGCGGTCGAACTCGTGTTGAAAGGCCACGAGCCGTATCCCGCGCTCGCGGTGGATCGTCACTGGACGATGATTGCCGCCAACGCCGCGCTGCAACCGCTCGTCGCGTCGGCGGATGCGTCCTTGCTTGCGCCGCCGGTCAACGTGCTGCGCCTCTCGCTGCATCCGCGCGGGCTCGCGAGCGTCATCGAGAACTGGCACGAGTGGCGCGCGCATCTGCTCGCGAGGCTGCGTCGGCAGATCGACGTGTCAGGCGACCCGACGCTCGCCGCGCTGCTCGACGAACTCGAAGCGTATCCTGCGCCGCCGCACGCGGGACGCGCCGAACGCGGCGCAACCGATTCTGTCGTCGTGCCGCTGCGCTTGCGCACGGAGTTCGGCCTGCTGTCGCTCATCAGCACGACGACGGTGTTTGGCACGCCGGTCGATATCACGCTCTCCGAGCTCGCAATCGAAGCCTTTTTCCCCGCAGACGACGCCACCGCGCGCATACTCCATCGGGCGCACGGCGAGCGTCGCTGACGGGTGATGTGGAACCTGCTGCCGCCGCGCGAATCAATCAACAGGAGGGGAGCGGCGCGCGCTGCCAAGTGCGCGCCGGTGCCTGCGTCAGCTTTTGTCCAACCAACGCAGAAGGCAGCCATGATTCAGACATTCGAACACGTGATCGGCGGCGAGCGCATGCAGTTTTGCGCGAGCATCGCGGAAGGCGGCGGACCGCAGCGCGTCATCATCAGCCGGGCGGACTCGGCGGAATCGCTCGTCATCGTCCAGGCCGATGGCATCATCGGCACGATCAGGGCAGAAGTGGAAGCGCCGGATACGTTCGTCGCGGACGCCGTGCGCAAGGCGCAGCAGGACGCGTTGATCGAACGCGCGCTGGAAACCGGCGAGGTTCAGACGACAAGCCTCTAGGTGTTTTTATCCGACCGATGCCGGCGCAGCCCGGAAGGGTGCGCGGGCATTCGTCATGCGGACATGAACGGGCCGCTACATGCGCGGCTCGCCGTTCTTCGGATCGGCCGGGACGAGCGGCATCGCGGAATCGGGACCGTCCGGCATGTCGGGATCGTCGGGATTCGGCGCCGCATCCGGATCGAGCAACTTGTCCGGGTCCGGTTCGACGGTTTCTTCCGGGGCGTGTGGCTGGCTGGACATGATGCGGGTTCTCCTTGAAGTGACTTGAGCCGGTTCGCAACCTGTGTTCCCGCCGATGCCCACGCGCTATTTCACCGCGCGTCGCGGTCGGTTCGCGGCTTCATTGCCGTCGGCCGCCGTGCCGCCGCGCACGCCACGCGCGATGACCGCCGCGCACGCCAGCATCGCCACCGATGCAGCCGCCGACCAGCGCACCGCATCGACGATTTGCGCCGATGCCGCCGCGCCTCCCGCGTGGCCCGCTAACGCGCCGAACGCGGCCACGCCCATTGCGCCGGCAGCCTGCCGCGCGGTGTTCAGCACGGCCGACGCCGTTCCCGCGCTTCGCTGGCCGACGGTGCCGAGGAGCGCCGTGGTCATCGCGGGAACCGCCACGCCCATGCCGGACGGAATCAGCAGGAACGGGAGCAGCAGAGCAACCGTCGGCGTATGGGCATCGACGAATGGGAGCGACGCGAAACCCACCGCGTCGAGCAATGCGCCGGCGATCATCGGGCCGCGCGAGCCGAAGCGCGCCACCACCGGACCGCTCGCGAGATTCGACAACAGGAAACCGCCCGTGAGCGGCAAAAACGCGAGGCCGGTCTGCAACGGCGAATGGCCGAGCACGCGTTGCAAATACAGACTCAGCACGAACACGCTTCCATAGTAGGTGAAGTTCACGGCGATGCCGAACAGCACCGCAGCGCTGAACGTGCGCTCGCTAAAGAGCGCGAGCGGGAGCATCGGCGCGGGGCTTCTTCTCTCGACTGCGATGAACGCGGCCGTCGCCGTCACCGCGATCGCGAATGCGCCGGTCACGAGCGGATGCGACAGCCCGAGCGGCCTCGCTTCGATCACCGCGCCGACCAGCGCCGTGAGCGCCACGATGGCGAGCGCCTGGCCACTCACGTCGATGCCGTCGCCGCGCCCGTGCGACGGCGTCTCGTCCACCCATGCGAGCGTCGCCGCGACGCCCGCCGCGCAGATCGGCAGATTGACCCAGAAGATGCTGCGCCAGCCGAACGCCGCGATCAGCGCTCCGCCGACGATCGGCCCTGCCGCGATGGACACCGCGCCCGCCGCCGTCCATAAGCCGACCGCGCGCGCCCGCACGCGCCGATCGTGGCCACACGCGGCGTTCAGCAGCGCGAGCGAATTCGGCAGCATCGCCGCCGCGCCGACGCCCTGAATCGCGCGGGCGGCGATCAGCTGCGCGGCATCGCGGGAAAAAGCGCAGGCGAGCGAAGCGAACGCGAAGATCGCGAGGCCGCAGACGAACAGCCGCCGCGCGCCGAACCGGTCGCCGAGCGAGCCGGCCAGAAGCATCAGCGCGGCGAATGCGAGCGCGTAGGCGTCCACGGTCCATTGCAGGCTCGCGACGCTCGCGCCGAGATCATGTGCGATGCTCGCGAGCGCGACGTTCACGATCGACACATCGAGCTGCGAGACGACGAAGCCGACACTCGTCGCGGCGACGACGCACAACTGGCGGGAAGACAGGTTCGAGTTCATGCCGCTCATCGTAGGCGCGTGGCGCGCGGGATGTTTCGGCCTCGCCTGAAATTAAAATGGCGCACCGCCGAGGCGTGCGCCACTGTCTTGCCGTCACGACGAAACGGCTCGCGGCCTCAGCGTGCTTCCTTGATGAAGAGCGCGGTCACCGCGCCGACGACGCACAGCGCGCCGACGTAGAGCGCGGGCGCGGCCGGGCTCGATTTCATCATCAGGGAGACGACGATCGGCGTAAGTCCGCCGAACACCGCGTACGCGACGTTGTACGAGAACGAGATGCCCGAAAAGCGCACGGCGGGCGGGAACGACTTGACCATTACGAACGGAATCGCGCCGATCACGCCGACCGTGAAGCCCGTGAGCGCGTACCACGGCAACAGCGTCGAGGCATCGACCGCGACTTGCTGGAACAGCGCGTAGTACGAGCCCGCCAGCAGGAACGCGCCGACGAAAAGCGTCTTGCCCGCGCCGATGCGGCCGGCAATCGCGCCCGCGAGCACGCAGCCGACCGTGAGACACAGCGTCGCGGCGCAGTTCGCGATCAGCACTGTGGCCGGCGCAATGTGGAACTGCTTCTGGAGCAGCGTGGGCGTCATCAGGATCACGACGACGATGGCGGCCGAGAGCATCCACGTAAGCAGCATCGACACGATGACGGCGCGGCCGTGGTCGCGCAAAACGGCCTTCAGCGGCAGTTCCGCCGCCAGCGACTTGCGCTTCTGGAGTTCGGCAAACACCGGCGTTTCATGCAGCCAGCGGCGCAGATACACCGAGCAGAGTCCGAACAACCCGCCGAGCAGGAACGGCAGACGCCACGCGAAGCTCGCGACATCGGCAGGAGCAAACGTCTTGTTGATGGCCGTCGCGATCAGCGAGCCGAGCAGAATGCCCGCGGTCAGGCCGGCCGTGAGCGTGCCGCACGCATAGCCGATGTGACGGCGCGGCACGTGCTCCGAGACGAAAACCCACGCGCCCGGCACTTCGCCGCCGACCGCCGCGCCCTGCATCACACGGAAAACCAGCAGCAGAACGGGCGCCATCAGGCCGAGGGACGCGTACGTGGGCAAGAGGCCCATTAAGAGCGTCGGGACCGACATCAGCAGGACAGAAAGCGTGAACATCCGCTTGCGTCCGAGCAGATCGCCGAAATGCGCCATCACGATACCGCCGAGCGGCCGCGCCAGATATCCGGCGGCAAAGATGCCGAAAGTCTGCAATTGGCGCAGCCAGTCAGGAATGGACGCCGGGAAGAACAGCTGGCCGATGACCGGCGCGAAGAACACGAAGATGATGAAGTCGTAGAACTCGAGCGCGCCGCCGAGCGCGGCGAGCGCGAGCGTCTTGTAATCGCCGCGCGTGAGCGCGCGGCCGGCGGCGTGCGACGCGCCGTCGAAAGGTGTTGCCTGCATCGAATGAGAACCCGTAATGAGAAAAGCCACGCGTGCGGTCGAGCGACGCATGGGACGAGGCGATGCCCTGCGGGATGTCGGACGCGCCGGGTGAGCGCGAAAACGGGAACGACTGGGGCGCGGTCCGAAACCGCGCCCGTCACCGCGCTGCGCATGTCGGCGGACAGCCGTGTCGCAGCTTGCGCTCGCGCCGTCTCGGTAAGGCGGCGGAAGCGGGGACTTTCGGCTCGATGTAAGCCGAAGGCGGCATGTTACAGGATGTAAGTCGCCACTACACAAAAAATCACGTTTAGATGTGGCGCGCTCGCGCCATTGGCGGCGCGCTGCGGTTACATGCGTTGACATTTCGGAGGAGTCCGATGGGAAAGGGTGGGCGCGCTGACCAGAATGCGTGCCTGTATTGCCGTCTCTTTTTGTAACGAGACGCCCGGGGAGATGCCGCGCGAAGCGGTATCGGCCCATGTCCTCAGACTCATCAGGCTTGACACTATGCGCGTCGCCGTTTTGCAAACCGACCCAAGTTACCGAAATCTCATCGCCGAAGTCGTCAAACGACTCGGACACACTGTCGTCACCTTTGGCGACGGCTTGCTGCTTTCCAAGGCGCTGTCGCGTTCGACCGTGGATCTCCTGATCCTCGACTGGAACTCGACGGGCCTCTGCGGTCTCGATCTGTTGAAATCCGTGCGCTCGAGCTTCGGCGAGCGCGTTCCCGTGATGTTCGCCACCGCCGATGGCGCCGAGCACAACGTCGTCTGCGCGCTGACGGCGGGCGCGGACGACTTCGTGGTCTATCCCATCCGTCCGGGCGAATTCGGCGCGCGTGTCGAAGCCTTGCTGCGCCGCGCGTACCCGACGACGTCCAGCGCATGCCTGGAGATCGGGCCGTATCGCTTCGATTCGCGCCAGCAGACCGTCACCGTGCGCGGCCGCCCGGTGCAATTAAGCGGCACGCAGTTCCGGCTCGCGCAGCTTTTCTTCTCGAATATCGGTCGGGTGCTGTCGCGCGATCACATTTTCGCGATGGTCTGGGGTCGCGAATTCCGCGAAACCACGCGCACGATCGATAGCCATGTGTCGCGCCTGCGTCTCGCGCTCGAGATCGAGCCGGTGAATCACTTCCGTCTGCAGCCGGTGTACAAGAGCGGCTATCGGCTGCTCCATCTTTACGATGACGGCGAGGACGCGGGCGACGATCGCGTGGAAACCGAGCATGCGCGAATCGCTGCTTGAGGCGCTTGAACGAAGCTGAATGGGAATGCCGTCGTGAGACGGCATTTTTGTTTTTCGGTTTAGCGCTTCGATTTGTCGGCGTTTGTCTCTTGCCGCTCGCGCGACGGGCAAGGCCGGCATTGGTCGCGCAAAGCTGGCTTCGCCGTTTAATGCGAACACCCATCGATTAATGAAACAGTGAGGTCAGCAGGCGTACCAGAGTCTCGATCATTGTCGTAGGGACTGTTTCTTTCAGGGAATCGCGGGAAACGTGCGTGTTACGGGAAAGGGCGGCGACATCGATCAGAAAGAACGGGCTCATAATCTTCTCACTCGGTTGCGGTTCAGACAGGAGTAATTTTGAGATGAGGTGGTCTTGGTTGCCATCGGACCTATCTCAAAAATGCTCTGCGTCGCACCGCAGGCGTAACGCGCCGAACTTGGCCCCGCTACTTCTAGTCTGGCGAGCATTCGCCGCGAAGCAGCGCCCATTCCTCGCACGACTTGCCACTGGGTAAGCGGCACATGCCGATCTGGCCGTCGCTGGTGTCGATGAATTGCAGCGTGCCTCCTCGGCGAGCGCAATCGACAGACGCCGGATTCGGAAGTCCTACTGGGCCACTGGGTCGCGGAGCGGACTGGGTTGTAGAAGCGTCGGTGACCGAAGGGGCAGGCGACGTGCAAGCTACCAAAAGAAAAATGCTGGCAAGTAAAGTGGCGAGCCTGAACATGATTGGGGGCGAGCGATTCGAAAGTCGAACGGGGTCAATATATCAAGCGCCTGTGGCGTCGTCGAACTCTCGTGAAGTTTGTTTCCGCGAACGGACGGCGATCCCCGCTGCGGTCGCCAAGCTGACCCGGATTCGGTGGGCCGAACCGGTGCGGCGCTCTTCGACGACCGGTCACGGACAGAAGCGTACGATATGCAAGAGCCCGAGAATACAATGGCACGTAAGCCATTACGGGCAGCAAAGGAATGAGCCAAATGACGACGTTGAGCTACCTAAAACCAGAACGAATCTCACTGAAAAATCATCCAGAGTTTGGTGAACGCTGGATCCAGGAACGCATCATTGAAGACCCGTCGATTCTCGGACTCGGCGATCTCATCGTAAAAGACAAGGAACGAATTCACCGTGGCGCGGGCCGGCTCGACATTCTCTGTCAGGATGCTGATGAAAGTCGCCGATACGAGATAGAGATTCAGCTAGGAAAGACAGACGAGTCGCACATCATTCGCACCATTGAGTATTGGGACATCGAGCGCAAGCGCTACCCACAATACGAACATGTCGCCGTCATCGTTGCCGAAGACATAACCAGCCGGTTTCTCAATGTCGTGAATCTTTTCAACGGATTCATTCCGCTGGTCGCGATTCAGGTAAGCGCATTCCGATTCGGTGCGAACATCTCGCTGGTATTCACGACCGTTCTCGACGAGAGGAAGCTCGGACTCGTGGATGAAGACGAAGAAGTCGCTGAGACAACGGACCGGGCCTATTGGGAGAAACGCGGTAGCAAGTCTACGGTCGGCCTTGCGGATGAAGTGCTCAGATTGATCAATGAATTCGATCCGGGACTTTCACTCAAGTACAACAAGTTCTACATTGGTCTTGCCGACCGAAATGGTCGACCCGACAATTTCGTTGCACTGAAGCCGAGAAAGAATTGGTTGGGCGTCTTGATAAGACTCCCGCAGAGCGAGGCTATACAGGCGAGGATAGAAGAAGCCGGGCTCGATGTTCTCGAATACAGCACCAAGGAAGGACGTTACAAGCTGAGGCTCAGCAGAAGCGATCTCGATCAGCATCACGAGTTCCTATCGGAGCTGTTCAAACTCGCGCAGGGCGACTCGGAAGACTAAACGCGTAACGACGTTCAAGTTGCCATCAAGTGTTGGATGGCCCGAGAGGGGCGAAGGCGCCCGCCCGCCAACCCTCATCCCGTCTGCTCAACCGGCGTCACGTCGACCTCGATCATCTGCGTGCCGCGCAGCACCGCGACCTTCACCGCGCGCTCGATACGCGATGCATCCAGCGCGCGCTGCAAGCCGTCGACGCTATCGACGCTCACGCCATCCACCGCGACGATACGGTCGCCCGTGCGCAGCCCGCCCAGCGCGGCCGGACTGCCCTTGACGACTTCCATGACGTGCACCGCGCTCGCCGACGTCAGCCCGAAGAAGCGTTGCACGCGCCGCGACACCGGCGCCGTCGTTCCCGCTACGCCGATATACGCGCGCCGCACGCGTCCGTACGCGAAGATCTGCATGATGACCCACTTGGCCGTATCGATGGCAGTCGCGAACGAAATGGCCTGCGCGCCCGAAATGATGGCCGTGTTCACGCCGATCACCTGTCCCGCCGAATTGATGAGCGGACCGCCCGAGTTGCCGGGATTGAGCGCGGCATCGGTCTGGATCACGTCGTAGATCATGCGGCCGGAGGTGGAGCGCAGCGACCGTCCGAGAGCCGAGACGACGCCTGTCGTCACCGTCTGGGCGAGGCCGAGCGGATTGCCGACCGCGATCGCGATCTGGCCGACGCGCAGCTTGCCCGATTCCCCCAGTTCGACGTGCGGCAGCGGCTCCGGCGAGCCGATGCGCAACACCGCGAGATCGCTGCCCGGATCGTCGCCGACGAGATCGGCGTGAAAGTGCGCGCCGTCAGCGAGCGTCACGGTTATGCGCGTCGCGCCGTGGACGACGTGGCTATTGGTCAGCAGATAACCGTCGGGCGTGAAAATGAAGCCCGAGCCGGTGCCGCCCGCCTGACGGCGCGCGCCGCGGGCATCGGCGAGTTCGCGCTCGACCGAGATGAAAACGACGGCCTGCTGCACGCGTTCCAGCGCGCCGATCACGGTGCGCGAATAGGCATCGAGCAGCGCGGTGTCGTCGAGCGGCTGCGGCGGTGACTGCGGGGCGTCTTGCGGGCCGCGCGCAAGATCGTCGATGAATTGTGGCCGGCTTCCCATGTTGGACTCCCGATATTCGAGAGGCGACATGCGGGCCGCGCCGGCGGTTTTCAAGCCCGCTCGGCGGCTCAGACGCGGGCGGCGGCGCGGGCGAGCAGGTTCATCGGCCCGAGCGTCTCGACGATGCGGCGCTGGGTGTCGTCCCGCACGAAAAGCGAGCCGGCGAAGCCGAGCGCGTTGATCGCGATGCCTTCGACATCGGCCGCCGTGCGCGGCACCGCGAGCATCCAGCGGCGCGTGACGAGCAAGTTGTACGGCGCGGCCTGATGCGTTGCCCCGGCGACATCGAGCGGCTCGACGCCGATCGCGTCGAGCAAGCGTCGATACGTGTCGTGCGCGTGTTGCGGCGTGTTGTCGGAGAGGGCGTCGAGCCACGCCGCCGCGTGACCGAACGCAAGCCCCGGCACGCGGAAGATCGCGCCGTTTCGCGCGTTCCGGATCAACGGCTCGATCGGCGCCGCGAGACCGTCGAGCGGCAGCCGCACCATCTGCATGTGTTTGTGCGGCTGGCTTGATCCGGCGACGGCGCCGCCGTTGTAGAACCCGAGTCCGTCGAACCGGTTCAGGCACGCGAGCAGGGCGGCGAAGTCGTCGGTATCGAGCAAGGCTTCTTGCGGCTCGAACTGCGTGGTCACGATCAGCAGATGGTGCGCGAGGACATTGAACTTGTTCAACAACAGGAAATGCCGCTCGCCGATATCGCCGACGCGCAGGGCGTCCTCGCACGGCGAGAACGGATCGCGCCACGCGCTTGCCGCATCGGTGGCAGACTTGGCCGCGAGCTTCGCGGCCTCTTCCTTGCGCGCGAGATTCGCCGCTTGCCGCACGAGAAAGCGCACGCCGCCTTCCTCGATGACGTGCTCGATCGTGTCGAACGGACGCAGCGCGCCGCACGCGAGCGCGCGCGCCGTCTGCTCGACGACGGCTTCCCATGAAGGCGCTTCTGGCAGTGAAGTTGAGCTCATGTTTCTGACGAGTGATTGCCGGAACGACCATTCTGCTGCCTCTGCGCACATTGCGTGCAGAAGCTGTTTCCGGGCGGCCGCTATGAAACGTCTGGGCAGCGAAACGGCACGGAATAGCTTCGATAGTTCAGACTTTTCGGCGTTCATTTATTGCGGTGACTTGGATAGACTTTCTCGCACTCAGTCGTTCGCAAACGCAGTTATCCGTTCGTTGTACATAACGAATAGACGTCGCGACTGAGCGCCACGCTGGTCCGGGATTGCGCGCGCAGCGCAGATGTCTTCCGGCGTGTTACCTACATTCTTTGTTTTTAGCGAGAGGCACTCTCATGCAAAAGATCGACCGCGCAGCTCTGGTTCAGGCAAACATCGCTGGTGGCACCGCCAAGGCGTCGAGCACGTCTTCGTCCACCACCAACGTCTCCGTCACGATCACGGCTTAAAGCTGCGACGTCGGCGTTACAGCACTATCGCTTCAACCGTTATTCAAGAAGGTATGCACATGCAAAAGATCGAACGCGCTGCTCTGGCTCAAGCAAACATCGCTGGCGGCACGGCCAAGGCGTCGAGCTCGTCGTCGACCAACACGACCGTGGACATCAAGATCTCGGCGTAAGGTTCCCGCTCTCTTCGTGAGAGCGTGACCCGGGTGTGCGAAGGCTCCCGTTTCAGGGAGCCTTTGTCGCAGGACAAGTCACGCCCAGTCTTCCTCGCCGTTCTTCGGCTCCGGCAACGTCAGACCTGACGCGGGCAGCGGCAGCGCCGTTTTGTAGCGCACCTGCTTGAGTGCAAAGCTCGAGCGAATGTTCGACACGCCCGGCATCTTCGTGAGCCGCTCCAGAATGAAGCGCTCCAGCGCCGCCACGTCGGGCAGCACCACGCGCAGCAGATAGTCGGCATCGCCCGTCATCAGATAACACTCCATCACCTCCGGGCGCTCGCTGATCGCCTGCTCGAAGCGCGCCAGCGCGTCCTTGATCTGCTTTTCCAGACTCACCTGAATGAACACGTTGATGCTGAGTCCCAGCGCCTCCGGACTGAGCAGCGTGACGTGTTGCCTGAAAAGCCCGGCTTTCTCCAGCGCGCGCACCCGATTGAAGCAGGGCGTCGGCGACAGATTGACGGCGCGCGCAAGTTCCGAATTCGTAATGCGGGCGTTGTGTTGAAGCTCGTTGAGAATGCCGATGTCGATGCGGTCAAGCCGCTGCTTCGTCTGTGAGCTCATAGTTCGATCATTCCTGTTTCGCGCGTTTTCGCAGAATAAGAACACTACCGCAAAGCGATCTCGCAGCCAAATGAGATGCACATTCTGCGCGCGAGTGGTTATCCTCGACTGATACTAGCCTGCCAGCGGAGCCGCGCCATGACCGATTTGTCGAACGGAACCAGTCAGCTTCTTTCTCTTGCGCGGGGGCGTGAAGACGCGGACCCCGGCGAAACAGCCGAGTGGCTGGATGCGCTCGATGCGGTCGTTGCCCACGTCGGGAAGGAGCGCGCGCAGTATCTGTTCGACCGCCTCGCGGAGCATGCGCTGTCGGTCGGCGTCGAATCGGCGCGGGCGCGCGCGACGCCATACGCCAACACCATTCCTGTCGAACAGCAGCCGCCGTATCCGGGCAACTTCGACATCGAAGAGAAACTCGCCGGCGTGCTGCGCTGGAACGCGCTGGCAATGGTCGTGCGCGCGAACCGCGCCTACGGTGAACTCGGCGGCCATATCGCGAGCTACGCGTCGGCCGCGGATCTCTTCGAAGTGGGCTTCAATCACTTCTTTCGCGCAGCGGGCGGCGATCACGGCGGCGATCTCGTCTACTTTCAGCCGCACTCGTCGCCGGGCGTGTATGCGCGGGCCTTCCTCGAAGGCTTCCTTGATGGAGCGCATTTGCAGCACTACCGGCGCGAGATCGGCGGGCCGGGGCTGTGCTCGTATCCGCATCCGTGGCTGATGCCTGATTTCTGGCAATTTCCGACGGGCTCGATGGGCATCGGGCCGATCAACTCGATCTACCAAGCGCGCTTCATGCGCTATCTGCAAAACCGTGGCCTGAAGCAGACGGAAGGGCGCAAGGTCTGGGGCTTTTTCGGCGATGGCGAGATGGACGAGCCCGAGTCGATCGGCGCGCTGTCGCTGGCTTCGCGCGAACGGCTCGACAACCTCGTGTTCGTCATCAACTGCAATTTGCAGCGGCTGGATGGACCGGTGCGCAGCAACGGGCGCATCGTCGACGAACTCGAAGCGCAGTTCACCGGCGCGGGCTGGAATGTAATCAAGGTATTGTGGGGATCGGACTGGGACGCGCTTTTCGCGCGCGACCGCACCGGCGCGTTGCTGCGCGCGTTCGCGCATACGGTCGACGGCCAGTTTCAGACCTTTTCCGCCAACGACGGCCGCTACAACCGCGAGCGCTTTTTCGGCCAGAACCCGGAACTGGCCGCGCTCGCCGCGCATTTGTCGGATGAAGACATCGACCGTTTGCGGCGCGGCGGCCATGACGTGCGCAAGCTGCATGCGGCGTACGCAAAAGCGCTCGCCCACACGGGCCAGCCGACGGTGATCCTCGCGAAGACGATGAAAGGCTTCGGCATGGGAACGGTCGGGCAGGGCCGCATGACCACGCATCAGCAAAAGAAGCTGGATCTCGACGACCTCAAAGCGTTCCGCGACCGCTTTCGCCTGCCGCTTTCCGATGCCGACGTCGAGGCGCTGAAGTTCTACAAGCCCGCCGACGACGCCCCGGAAATGCGCTATCTGCACGAACGCCGCGCGGCGCTCGGCGGCTACCTGCCGCGGCGACGCGCGAAGGCGTCGGAATCGCTCGTGCCGCCTGCGCTCGGCACCTGGGCGCAATTCGCGCTCGACAGCGCCGGCAAGGAGATGTCCACGACCATGGCGTTCGTGCGCATGCTCGGCAGTCTGATGAAGGACGCGACGCTCGGCCCGCGCATCGTGCCGGTGGTGGCCGACGAAGCGCGCACCTTCGGCATGGCGAATCTGTTCCGGCAAGTGGGCATCTATTCGCCGCTCGGCCAGCTTTACGAGCCGGAAGACATGGGCTCGATGCTTTACTACCGCGAGGACACGCGCGGGCAGATTCTCGAAGAGGGCATCTCCGAGGCCGGCGCGATTTCGTCGTGGATCGCGGCGGCGACGTCCTATAGCGTCCACGATCTGCCGATGCTGCCGTTCTACATTTACTACTCGATGTTCGGCTTCCAGCGCATCGGCGATCTGATTTTCGCGGCGGCGGATCAGCGTTCGCGCGGCTTCCTGATCGGCGCGACGTCCGGGCGCACGACGCTCGGCGGCGAGGGCTTGCAGCATCAGGACGGCACGAGTCATCTGACGGCATCGACCATTCCGAACTGCCGCGCCTACGATCCCGCGTTTGCGTACGAAGTCGCGGCGATCGTCGACGAGGGCATGCAGGAGATGTTGACGCGCCAACGCGACGTGTTCTACTACCTCACCGTCACGAACGAGAACTACGCGCAACCCTCCGCGCCCGGCAAGACGCTCGATCCGGCCACGCGCGAAGGCATTCTGCGCGGCATCCACCGCATTTCCGGCGATGACGAGGCGAGTAGCGCTCAGGTGCAACTGCTCGGTTCGGGTGCGATCCTCAACGAGGCGATCGCTGCGCGCGCCATGCTCGAAGCCGACTGGAACATCGCGGCGGCCGTGTGGAGCGTGACGAGTTATGCGGAACTGCATCGCGATGGCGCGGCGTGCGAGCGCATGGACCGCCTCTCCGACGACGCGCCGACGCCCTATGTGACGCGCGCGCTGCAGGCATCGCGCGGGCCGGTGATCGCCGCGACCGACTACGTGCGCGCGGTGCCCGAGCTGATCCGCGCCCATGTGCCCCGCCGTTACGTGACGCTCGGCACCGACGGGTTCGGGCGCAGCGACACGCGGCAGTCGCTGCGCGCGTTCTTCGAGGTGGACCGCGTGGCCATCGTGCTTGCGGCGCTGAAGGCGCTGGCGGACGACGGCCTGATCGAGCGCGCGGTGCTGCGGCTCGCGCGGGAGAAGTACGGCGCGACGCATGGCGAACGCGACGCTCCGTGGACGCGCTAGGCGCTCAGTCCTAGCAGCGCGCGCACTTCGTCGTCGCTCGTCTGCTCGAAGTCGATGTAGAACTGCCCGACGCCCAGAAAGTGACGCGGCTGAAGCACGCAGACGCATGAATCGACGACTTCGGCGAAGCGCGACGCCGCATCCAGCGGCGCGACCGGCAACGCCGCGATCAGGCGCGCGGGCGCGGCGCCGCCGTTGCGCAGCGACATCGCGGCGGCGCGCATGGTGGCGCCGGTGGCCATGCCGTCGTCCACGACGATCGCGACCTTGCCGGCGGTATCGAGCGGCGGACGCGACCCGCGATACATCGCCTCGCGCCGGGCCAGTTCCGCGCGCTCGCCCTCGATCACGGCGTCGAGTTCGGGCTTGCTGACGCCCGCATAGCCGACGATGCGGTCATCAAGATAGAAGGCATCGCCGGACGCGATCGCGCCCATCGCAAGCTCGGGCTGCGACGGCACGCCCAGCTTGCGCACGATGAGCACGTCCAACGCAGCGCCAAGCGCGCTCGCCACTTCGAAGGCTACCGGCACGCCGCCGCGTGGGAGGCCGAGCACGATCACGTCGTCGCGGTTCGCGTAATCCGCGAGCAGCGTGGCGAGTTCGCGGCCGGCTTCGCGCCGGTCCTTGAAGAAGGAATCCATGTGGCTTGGGTCTTGCCGGCGCGTGGGACTGTCGTCCTGATCGGCATCACGCCGAGGCACGCGTGATGGCCGCACGGCGCGGGTCGCCGGGCGCTTGCGCGCATCCGCCTAGGAGGAGCATCCCTACATCGTAGGCGATAAATCGTCTGTTACCCATGTGAACGAGCGCACGCGCACGGCGGCGCGCCAGGAACCGGCCCGGCGAAAAAAAAGCGCCCCCGACTCGGGGGCGCTTTCGCATGAGGGATTCGAACGCTCAGAGATTCGCGCGCACTGCGTCCCTGAGAGCGTCCATCACGATGCCGTAATTGAGCGGAATGTCCAGCGAGTCCGAGTAGCCCGTTTTCTCGGCTGACTCGGCGGGCGCAGCGCCGACCGGAATCGGCTCGTAGGCAGTCTCGCCTGCCGGATTGTTGCGTCCTTCGATGGCACTCTGCAATTGCGGATTCTTCACGATTAACTCCTTTCCGGTAAGGGAGCGGCGAGGACCTGCAAGATAAACCAGTGTCGTGACAAATTGACGACTTCGATTGAGCACGCATCCGCAACATACGCGTCCGGCGCGCCGGTATTCGCCGTAATGACGCAATGTCAAAGAGCGCGGGGGCTCTAGTGTAACGGCGGCGCGCGCCGGCCGAAGCGATTTTTTCTTATGACGCCGGCGGAGCAGTATCGGACGCGGACGTGACAAAGCGGCGCGGAAATTGCATCCCCGCATCGGGCGCGTTGCTGGACTCAGCGGCGTCCCGTACGATCGTTCTCGCCAACGGCTGTTCGCGGGAAGGAATCCGAACCATCAGGACCGCTCACTCGACGTTCCTTACCGGCATCCGGCGCGAGAGGCGCGCGCGACGTCCATGCGCACGCGGTAAAACAAGGAGAAAAGAAACATGAGCAGGATCGCGATCATCGGCGCTACCGGCAATGTCGGAAGCCGGCTCACGCACGAAGCGTTGCGGCGCGGACACACCGTGACGGCGCTCGCCCGCGACACGTCGAAGCTGGAAAAGCGCGAAGGTCTCGACGCGCGAGACGTGGATGCGCTCGATCTCGACGCGCTCGCCGATGCCATCGCCGGACACGACGCCGTCTTCAGCGCGACGCGTTTTTCGACCGTGCCCGAGGGCGCGATCGTGGGCGCGGTGAAGCGCGCGGGCGTGGAGCGGCTCTTGGTCGTGGGCGGGGCGGGCAGTCTGTATCTCGCGCCCGGCCAGCGCCTGCTCGACGCCCCGGACTTTCCAGACGCCTACCGCGCGGAAGCGACAGCAGGCGCCGCGTTTCTCGACGCCCTGCGCCGCGACCGCGACCTGAACTGGACGTTCGTGTCGCCGTCGGCGGAGTTCGTGAGCGGCCCGCGCACGCAGCGGTTTCGCACGGGCGTCGACGAACTGCTGGTCGATGCCAACGGCCGAAGCTGGATTTCCTTCGACGATTTCGCGATCGCGTTCCTCGACGAGTTCGAACGCGGTGCGCATATCAAGCAGCGGTTCACGGTCGGCTATTGACCGCAGGCGGCCGCGCGGAGCGCCGCCCGCGCCGCGCGCCCGCCCCCTTCCCTCAGCCGTGGACGTCGGCTTCGACTTCCTCGGTCTTGGGCATCGCGGCGGCGAGAATCATCGCCGATGCGTTCTGGGGCTTCGGATCGCGCTGCGACGGCCGATACACCTGATCCCCGCGATGAATCGGCATGCCCGAAAGCGAGCACACGCCGTCGCCGGACGCGGTGGTGGCGCGCCAGCCCTGATAGCCGTAATGGCACGTTCCCGGATCGGACCAATAAACGAGCGCAGTCGCGCTGCTCGGGCGCTCGATCACGCGCACGATGGCCTGCGGGAAAGGCAAGCGGTCGTTCGACTCCCGCGGATGCGTGCGATTCCAGTCGCGGGTCAGGCGTTCGAGGAAGGCGCTTTCGGCGCGGGCCGTCTTCTGCGACGGCGCGGTCCGCCCCGACTCGACGGGGATGGTTTCAAGTTGGTGGACGGTCTGTGACCACGGGTCCGCTCTTTTCGAAAAAGCTGTCATGGCATTGTTCCAGGCTTTGACTCGACCTAGAACGTACGTCATTAAGCATATTCCGATAAATATGGGATAGGTGAAAACACTGTCCCGTTACTACGAATAATCCGAAAGGGGAGCGAGCGGGGTGCGATTGCGGGCCGCCGGATTGGTATGTGGACCGGCGCCCAGCCTTGCGTGGCGGGGGTTTGCGGCGGGTCTCGCCTTTGATCGAAGGCCGGACGGCGCGGCACTGTTTAGTCGCGGCAGGGAGACAAACGGCGCGCTTTTCCGTACGGGCGACGTGGGTTTGTTCGGCAGATCGCGCGGCCACGTCTGTGTGGGAGCCCTGGCCGTTCGGTCTGGCGCTCGTGCGCGGGTCGCGCCTGAGGCGCAAGGATGCGACGATCTGGCTGGCTCAGATGGCCGCACGCGGCCCTATGGCGACCCGTGTCGCACAAGGCAACACGACGAGCCGCCGCGGCGGTCTCGGCCCGCTGCCGCGCACGTAGGTGACGAATCGAGACCAGGCAGGCGCCGGTTGAAAACAGATGCACAAGTGCGCGTGCGGCAATGGGCCGACACTCGACGCTTGCCCGAGCAGTTCAGATTGGTCGCCTCAGGCGACGAAAGCGCAACGACGCGTTGATATAAGAGAGGCTGCGGACGCGAAACGAGCACGAAAGCAGCCGACGGCAGAGGACCGGCAGTGCGGGCTAGCAAGGAGAGGCGCCTTGCCCACAAGGCCGGATGAGCGCGCGGAGTCTGCGCCCGGCGGCGAGCGCCGCCGTGGGCTCGGTCCCGGCTATAGTGAGGGCACGATTCAGCGGGCGTTGAGACCGAAAGAATCAGACCCTAGTGAGGGCGCGTGGCCCAGCGCGGGAGGCCGCCCTATAAGCCTGCGTTCTGATCCACCGCCACGGCCTTGGACCGAAATCGCGCGCGGCCAAGAGTTCTGTGAGCGCAAATCGAAGCAATAGTCGGCGGTAAGCCGTTTGGCGGCGGAACCGCGGTTTGACGCCCCCAGGCGTGAAAGAGCGAGCGCCGCCGTGGGCTCAGTCCCGGCCATAGTGCGGGCTGCATTCAGCGGGCGTTGAGCCGAACTCGAAACGAACAGGCCCTAGTGCGGGCGCGCGGCCCAGCGCCGAAGCCCGCCGTATAAGCCGGCAATCTGACCCACCGCCAAGGCCTCGGACCGCAATCGCCCGGGCTCAATAGCGCTGCGAACGCAAGTCGAAGCAACACTCGGCGGTAAGCCGTTTCGCGGCGGAACCGCGCTTCGGCCCGCTCAGGCGAGAAAGAGCGAGCGCCGCGGTGGGCTAGGTTTCGGCCATAGTACGGGCCGCATTCAGCGCGCGTTGCAATCGACTCGAAAGGAACAGGCCCTAGGGCGGGCGCGTGGCCGGCGTCGAAGCTCGCGGGATAAGCCGGCGTTCTGATCTACGGCCACGACGTTGGACCGCTATCGCCCGCGCCGGAAAGCCATGCGAGCGCAATAAATGCAGCAACCGGACGGTAAGCCATTTCGCTGCGGAAATGCAGTTTGGCCCGCTTAGGCGAGAACGAGCGTCATGAGGATTCAGCGAGAGAGGGCGCCAGCAAGGCCATCGCGCCCGCCGTCATTGCGGGGAGACAAGCGGCAGCGCCGGGGCTACCTCTCTTCCCGACGTACAACAGACCACCCAAGCCACCTTCGCAACAACTCCCGTCACGCGACTACAATGCCGCGCGCGCCTGTCTGAAGCCCAGATCGCGCCCGCATCCAACGAACGCATCGGCGCGACCGAGCGTGCTCACGAAAGCGCCGCACAATCGCCGCATTCTTCCGCGACCTGCAACCCATCGGTCGATGCCGGCTGCACGAACGGCCGCCACACGGGCGCGGTCGGCGCGAAATCGTCGAGCATGGAGAATTGTTCGAGCGACGTGTTATCGAACATAATCGACCTCATTTGGAATAGTTAGGTAAGCGAAATAATTTAACGCGCGACGACATTGTTTCGCACCGGCGACCCATTCGCATACTCGACGATCCCGCGATTGCGCGCTTCCGCTTGAGCGGCGACCGCATCGCCCCACATGCTGCGCGACGGATAGCTATTGCGATTCAATGCCGGCAGCGAGCCGTCGGAGTAAGCCGCTGCAAGTTCGGCACGGACTTGCGCGCGAGTCTTCGGTGCTTCGCTCGTGCTCGACGTGGTCTGAGTCAGATACGTTCCCGCACGGCCAATGCCTTGTCCGCCTTCAGCGAAAGCCGTGCTCGAAATGACGGCAGAGATAGCGGCAAGCGAGACACTCGCGACGATAAAGCTTTTCATGTTGCGACTCCTTTCGATCCGTTCCATATGCATCGGGATACGGCGCATCGTTCACGTTGAGCGATGCGTCGTGGCAGGACGAAATGTAGTCGCGCGGTGCCGGCGGATAAATGCCCCATCCGCGAATAGATTTATCGACATCCGCGAATAATCGCTCGCGGCGTCGTCATTGAAGTAAGCGGGAAATGAGAGAATGCTTTCCATCATGGCGATGGAAAGCATTCGAGAAACGAGAAGAACAGCGGTGCTTCGTTAGACCACGACGTCTGCGGTGCCCGCCACTTCGGGCGTGCCATGACGCACGATCATCGGCGATGCGGTGCTCGTCGGCAGGCAACGCTCTTCCGCATCCTTCTGTCCTTGCAGCAGCGGGCAGCGTTCGAATAGCTCGGCAACCCAGTCCACGAAGACGCGCACTTTCGGCGACAAATGCCGGTTGTGCGGATAGACCGCGGAAATAGGCATCGGCAAGGGATTCCATTGCGGCAAGACTTCGATGAGTTCGCCCGAGCGCAAATAAGGCAGCGCCATGAAACGCGCGACCTGCACGATGCCGACGCCCTTCAGCCCGCAGCTGAGATACGCTTCGGCGTCGTTCACCGCGATCATGCCGCGCATCTTCACTTCGATGGTTTCCCCGTCCACGACGAAATCCATATCCATGATGCGGCCCGTGCGGCTCGAGAAATAATTGACCGCCGTGTGGTTCTGCAAATCGTCGAGTGTCTTGGGCGTGCCGTGACGCTCCAGATATTGCGGACTCGCCACGGTCACGCCCTGAAACACGCCGATGCGCCGCGCGACGAGACTCGAATCCTGCAGCGTGCCCACGCGAATCACGCAGTCGACGCCTTCCTGAATGAGATCGACGGGCTTGTCGCCGAAGCCCATCATCAGCTCGATATCCGGATAGCGCGTGTGAAAATCGCATAGCTGAGGCATCACGATCAGACGCCCGATTGCGCCCGGCATATCCACGCGCAGCTTGCCGTGCGGGCCTTTGCCGTTGTTGGAGAACGTGCTTTCCGCTTCTTCGATATCCGCGAGAATGCGCACGCAGCGCTCGTAATAAGCCGCGCCGTCCGGAGTGAGATTGAGCCTGCGCGTCGTGCGCTGAAGCAGGCGCACGTTGAGAAACGCTTCGAGGTTTTGAATGATCGTCGTCACGGACGCGCGCGGCAAATTGAGCGTATCCGCTGCCCGCGAAAAGCTGTTCGTGTCGACGACGCGGGTAAAGACCTGCATTGCTTGTAGCCGATCCATGTTCTCGTACCTTCGATGCTGAGTGAGCGAGGAATTAAGCGGGTGGCTAAGAAATGAATTGCGCGGTCTAGCCACGATTGCCCCGATTGTTCGGGGCGACCGAATTGTGTTGCCGGATTATAGGCATTTATCTAAAAAGGCGTGGACTCCAGAATTCGCACCATCGCAACTCATGCGCGGACGCCTTGTACGCAAGGCCGTGCGAACGGAATAACCATGGCAACACTGCTGGATCAGGAGCAACGCCCGAGACTGTGCATCGAAGAGGTGCATATCGCAGGGCACGTCCAGCCAATCGTGCTGCGCAGCTATCGCCCGGCATCCGATGGCACTGTCTTGCCCATCGTGCTCTATTTTCATGGCGGTGGTTTTACACACGGCAATCTGGACGATGCCGACATCGCCGCTTCGACCATCGCGCGCGATACGCCGGCGTGGGTCGTGTCCGTCGGCTATTCGCTCGCGCCGGCCTATCCGTTTCCCGCCGCGCCGGAAGACGGCTATCGCGCGGCGCAATGGGCCTTCGCGCATGCACGCGGCCAGCGCGCGGACCCGCAGCGCATGGGCGTCGCGGGCCACGATGCAGGCGGCAACCTCGCGACGTGCGTGGCTGCCATCGCTCGCGATCGCGGCGACATTCGCGTGTCGGCGCAGGCGCTGCTCGCGCCGCTGCTCGATCCGAGCATGACGCGCGTGGCCGACGAGCGCAAGGTTCTGTGCCCCGATCTCGAACTCAGCGAGTGCGCGCGGTGCTATCGCGCGTACTTGCCGAACGCGTCGCAACGTTTGCATCCGTATGCCGCGCCGCTCGAATCACGGCGTCTCGCTGGCTTGCCTCCTGCATTGATCGCAAGCGCGGAGCATGACCTGCTGCATATCGAAGCCGAGAAATACGCGGCCGAACTCATTGCGGCGGGCGTGCCGACCGAAGTCACGCGCCACTGCAAGGCATCGCACCAGGCGCTCGCGGCGCACGCGGCGGCATTGAAGGATGTCGTCGCCTTCTTCAGGAAACGGCTCGCGCGCACCACATAAGCGCAAAGCCACGCACCACAACAATACGAACTCAACGCAACCGGAGCTTTCCATCATGATGTTCACTCGCAAACGCATCTACGCCGCGCTAGGCGCGACGCTGATCATCGCAGGCGCGGGCGGCTATACCGTCTGGCGCGGCCAGGGCGACGCGGCCATCAATCAGGCGCGCGCCGCGGCACACAGTCCGACCGCCACCGAAGTGGACGTGGCGACCGTCGTGTCGAAGACCATCACGGATTGGCAGAGCTATTCCGGCAGGCTCGAAGCGGTGAATCACGTGGACATTCGTCCGCTCGTGCCCGGCACCATCGTCGCGGTTCATTTCAAGGACGGCGCGCTCGTGAAGAAGGGCGATCCGCTTTTCACCATCGATCCGCGTCCCTACGAAGCCGAAGTGGATCGCGCGCAGGCGCAGCTCGCGGCAGCGCAGGCCCGCAACGGCTATACGTCGACGGACGCGGCGCGCGCCGAACGTCTGCTCGCGGACAACGCCATTGCCAAGCGCGACTACGACGAGAAGCAGAACGCCGCCCGCGAGGCCGTCGCGAACCTCAAGGCCGCGCAGGCCGCGCTCGAAGCCGCGAAGATCAACCTCGCGTACACGCATATCGTCGCGCCGGTGTCGGGCCGCGTCTCGCGCGCGGAACTGACGGTCGGGAACATCGTCTCGACGGGCGCGAACGCGCCGCTTTTGACGACGCTCGTCTCGGTTTCGCCGATCTACGCCTCGTTCGATGTGGACGAGCAGACGTACCTGCGCTATCTCGGACGCGATGCGGGCAGCACCGTGCCTGTCTCGCTGGGCCTGGCGAACGAGGACGGCTATTCGCGCGAAGGCGTCGTCGATTCGGTCGATAACCGGCTCGATACGACGTCCGGCACCATCCGCGTGCGCGCGCGCTTCAACAACCCGGATGGATCGCTCGTGCCGGGGCTGTATGCACGCATCAAGGTGGGCGGCGGCACGCCGCATCCCGCAGTGCTCGTCGACGACGCCGCCATCGGCACGGATCAGGACAAGAAGTACGTGATGGTCGTGGACAAGGACAACCGCGTGCAATACCGCGAAGTCACGCTGGGGCAGACGCACGATGGCCTGCGCGTCATCGCGAAGGGACTCGCTCCGGGCGAGCGCATCGTCGTGAACGGCTTGCAGCGCGTGCGTCCGAACGATGTCGTGAAGGTCAACGCCGTCGCCATGAACAACGCCGGCGATGCGCCCGCGGTGAAGACGGCATCGGCACAGTGATGCGCGTCATTCGTAACGAACAGAACCCGTCATGAACATATCCAAATTCTTCATCGACCGCCCGATTTTTGCGGGCGTGTTATCGGTGGTCGTGCTGCTGGCCGGGATCATCGCGATGTTCAGGCTGCCGATCTCCGAGTATCCGGAAGTCGTGCCGCCTTCGGTGGTCGTGCATGCGCAGTATCCGGGCGCGAATCCGAAGGTGATCGCGGAGACCGTCGCTTCGCCGCTCGAAGAGCAGATCAACGGCGTAGAGGACATGCTCTACATGCAGTCGCAGGCCAACAGCGACGGCAACCTCACGACCACGGTCACGTTCAAGCTCGGCACCGATCCGGACAAGAACACCCAGCTCGTGCAGAACCGCGTGAACCAGGCGTTGCCGCGTCTGCCGCAAGACGTGCAGCGGCTCGGCGTCACGACGATCAAGTCGTCGCCCACGCTCACGATGGTGGTCCACCTGAACTCGCCCAACGGCCGTTACGACATGACGTATCTGCGCAATTACGCGCTGATCAACGTGAAGGACCGGCTCGAACGCATCGCCGGCGTCGGCGAAGTGCAACTGTGGGGCTCGGGCGATTACTCGATGCGTGTATGGCTCGATCCGCAAAAGGTCGCGCAGCGCGGCCTGACGGCGACCGATGTCGTCAACGCCATTCGCGAGCAGAACGTGCAGGTCGCGGCCGGCGTGATCGGCGGTTCGCCCACGCTGCCTAACGTGCCGCTGCAACTTAACGTGAATGCGCGCGGCCGCTTGCAGAACGAGTCGGAGTTCCGCGATATCGTGCTGAAAACGTCGCCGGACGGCGCGGTCACGCATCTCGGCGATGTCGCGCGTGTCGAACTCGCGGCGTCCGAATACGGCTTGCGCTCGTTGCTCGACAACAAGTCGGCCGTGGCTATCGCGATCAATCAGCAGCCTGGCGCGAACTCACTGCAAATCTCCGACGAAGTGCGCAAGACGATGAAGGAACTGCAGGCGGACATGCCTGCGGGCCTCGAATATCAGATCGTCTATGACCCGACGCAGTTCGTGCGTTCCAGTATCGAAGCCGTGATCCATACGCTCGCGGAAGCCATTGCGCTCGTCGTGCTCGTGGTGATCGTGTTCTTGCAGACGTGGCGTGCGTCGATCATTCCGTTGCTCGCCGTGCCGGTGTCGATCGTCGGTACGTTCTCGCTGTTGCTCGCATTCGGTTTCTCGATCAACGCGCTGTCGCTCTTCGGCATGGTGCTCGCCATCGGTATCGTCGTGGACGACGCGATCGTGGTGGTCGAGAACGTCGAGCGCAACATCGAAGCGGGCTTGTCCGCGCGAGAGGCCACGTATCAGGCCATGCGCGAAGTGAGCGGGCCGATCATCGCGATTGCGCTGACACTCGTGGCCGTGTTCGTGCCGCTCGCGTTCATGTCCGGCTTGACGGGCCAGTTCTACAAGCAGTTCGCGATGACCATCGCCATCTCGACGGTGATCTCCGCGTTCAACTCGCTGACGCTGTCGCCCGCGCTGGCCGCGCTGCTGCTCAAGGGTCACGACGAGCCGAAGGACTGGCTCACGCGCGGCATGGATCGCGTGTTCGGTGGCTTCTTCCGGCGCTTCAACGCGGTGTTTCACCGTGGCTCCGAGTCGTACAGCAAGGGCGTGAAAAGCGTCATCAACCGCAAGGCGATCATGATGGTGCTCTATGCGGTGCTGCTCGGCGGCGCGGTATTGATGGGCAAGATCGTGCCGGGCGGCTTCGTGCCCGCGCAGGACAAGGAGTATCTGATCAGCTTCGCGCAGTTGCCGAACGGCGCATCGCTCGACCGTACCGAAGGCGTGATCCGCGAAATGAGCGCCATCGCTCTGAAGCAGCCGGGCGTCGAAAGCGCGGTGGAGTTTCCGGGCTTGTCGGTGAACGGCTTCACCAATTCGTCGAGCGCGGGCATCGTGTTCGTCACGCTCAAGCCGTTCAAGGACCGCGTGCATGACAAGGCACTTTCCGCGAACGCCATCGCAGGCGCGCTGAATCAGAAGTATGCGGGCATCAAGGGATCGTTCATCGCCGTGTTCCCGCCGCCGCCGGTGCTCGGCCTGGGCACGCTCGGTGGCTTCAAGATGCAGCTCGAAGATCGCGGCGCGCTCGGCTATGCAGCGCTCGCCGATGCCACGCAGGCATTCATCAAGCGTGCATCGCAAACGCCGGAACTGGGGCCGACGTTCTCCAGCTATCAGATCAACGTGCCGCAGCTGAACGTCGATCTGGACCGCGTGAAGGCGAAGCAATTGGGCGTCTCCGTCACCGATGTATTCGACACGATGCAGGTGTATCTCGGCTCGCTGTATGTGAACGACTTCAATCGCTTCGGCCGCGTGTATCAGGTTCGCGTGCAAGCGGATGCGCCGTTCCGCGCGAATCCGGAAGACATCGGCTTGCTGAAGACGCGCAATGCGAATGGCGACATGGTGCCTTTGTCGTCGCTCGTGAAAGTCTCGCCGACGTATGGCCCCGAAATGGTAGTGCGCTACAACGGCTATACCGCAGCGGACATCAACGGCGGTCCCGCGCCCGGCTATTCGTCGGGGCAGGCGCAGGCGGCGGCCGAACGCATCGCAGCGGAAGTGCTGCCGCGCGGGATCAAGTTCGAATGGACCGATCTCACGTACCAGCAGATCCTCGCGGGCAACGCGGCGCTATGGGTGTTCCCGATCAGCGTGCTGCTCGTGTTCCTCGTGCTGGCCGCGCTGTATGAAAGCCTCACGCTGCCGCTCGCGGTCATCCTGATCGTGCCCATGAGTATCTTGTCCGCGCTGCTCGGCGTATGGCTCACCGACGGCGACAACAACATCTTCACGCAGATCGGCTTGATGGTGCTCGTGGGCTTGTCCGCGAAGAACGCGATTCTGATTGTCGAATTCGCACGCGAACTGGAAATGCAGGGGCGCTCCATCGTGCAGGCCGCGATCGAAGCCAGCCGTCTGCGTCTGCGTCCGATTCTGATGACGTCCATCGCGTTCATCATGGGCGTGGTGCCGCTCGTGTTGTCGTCGGGCGCAGGCTCTGAAATGCGGCACGCCATGGGCGTCGCGGTGTTCTTCGGCATGTTGGGCGTGACGCTCTTCGGCCTGATGCTCACGCCGGTGTTCTACGTGATTCTGCGCAAGCTGAGCCGCACCGAACATGTGACGGACAAGCATGGCACGCATCCGCAGATGCGCGGTATCGGCGCATCGTACGAGGCGCAATGAGGTCGATAATGAACAAGATGCCTATACAAAAATGGCTGGGTTTGCCCGCGCTGATGAGCGCGTTGCTGGTGGTCGCGGGATGTTCGCTCGCGCCCACGTATGAAAAGCCGGACGTCAACGCACCGAGCGCCTATAAGGAAACGCCGACGCTCGCGCCTTCGGAAGCGGGCACCTGGAAGACCGCGCAGCCTTCGGAAGAAATGATGCGCGGCGAATGGTGGACGCTCTTCGACGATGCCACGCTCAACGATCTGGAACGTCAGGCGCAAGAAGCCAATCAGAACCTGAAAGCCGCGGCGGCGCGCGTGAAGGAAGCGCGGGCGATCAATCAGACTGCGCGTGCCGGGCTCTTTCCGACGCTCGACGCAGGCTTCGGTCCGACGCGCGAGAAGTTCTCGCCCGCATCGCAGTTCCTGCCTCCGGACGCGAACGTTCCGGCGCAGACCTTGTGGCGCGCGCAGGCGAGCGTGTCGTACGAGGTGGATCTGTTCGGGCGCGTGTCCAATACCGTGCAGGCCGCCAACGCCGACACGCAGCAAAGCGAAGCGTTGTTCCGTTCCGTGCAGCTCGCGTTGCAGGCGGATGTCGCGCAGAACTACTTCGAGCTGCGCGAGCGCGATGCCGAACTGGACGTGTACACGCGCACCGTGACGCTGCGTGAAGAAGCGCTTAAGCTCGCGCAGCGACGGTTCGCCGAAGGCGATATCAGCGAACTCGATGTCGCACGCGCCAAGTCGGAACTCGCGACCGCGCGTTCGGATGCGATGACCGTGCAACGGCTACGGGCGGCATCGGAGCATAGTCTCGCGGTATTGCTCGGCAAGACGCCCGCCGAGTTTTCGATGGCCGCTAATCCGCTCAAGCCTGTGACCGTGCACGTGCCGCCCGGCTTGCCGTCTTCCTTGCTCGAACGTCGCCCGGACATTGCGGCTGCCGAGCGGTCGATGGCGGCGGCCAACGCGCGCATCGGCGTGGCAAAGGCGGCGTTCTTTCCGTCGCTCACGCTGACGGGTTCGGGCGGGTTCGAATCGGCCACGCTCGGCGATCTCTTCAACTGGTCGAGCCGCACGTTCCTGCTGGGACCGTTCGCGGGCACCATGCTGAATCTGCCGATCTTCGATGGCGGACGTCGCAAGGGCAATCTCGCCAATGCGCGCGCCATCTACGAAGAGGACGTGGCCAATTATCGTCAGCAAGTGCTCGTGGCGTTTCGTGAAGTCGAGGACAACCTGTCGGACTTGCGCATCCTGGAAACGCAGACGGCGACGCAAGCGGATGCGGTGAATGCGTCCGTGCGCGCCGCGCAACTGTCGCGCAGGCAGTACACGGAAGGCGCGGTGAACTATCTCGACGTGATCGACGCGGACCGCACGGTGCTGCAATCGCAGCGCGCGGCGGTTCAGCTCGCGGGCGCGCAGGCGGTATCGACGGTTAATCTCGTTCGGGCACTAGGCGGCGGCTGGGGCGATGCAATGCCGACGCCCGTGCCTGAACCGAGCCTCGCGCAGAAGTAATGCCAACGCACAAAGCCCCGCTCAAAGCGGGGCTTTTGTCATGAAGGCGATTGTTCGTCGCGAGGAACATATGTCTTCACCTGGCGCCCATTTATCCCGTGCGACGCGATCACTAGAATCTCAATCATGGGAACGGGAGCGTGCAATGAGAGCTTTGATCGAAAGACAGTTATATCAACCGTCAGTGGTCCTGCCACTGCTTCTTCTAACGCGCCTGATGGTGTCGCTCGACTTCAATCTCGCGCAAGTCGCATTCGTAATGTTGCTCAGAGGCTCGCAGCAGGTCTATCATTTCGTGCATCAGGCGGCGCTGCGTCAGCGTGGCGGCACGGCGGTGGAGCGCATCGCCTGCCGTCACTGCTGCTGAACTGACTCAATACACTTCGGGGACGTACATCGATTCCGGAACGGGCTGACGCAGGTAATCGGGATTGAATACGCGCTCGGGCAGCGTGATCTGCGGGTGTTCTATCTCGTGATACGGCACCTGGCTCAACAGGTGATGAATGCAGTTGAGGCGCGCGCGCTTCTTGTCGACAGCCTGAACGACCCACCACGGCGCTTCGGGAATATGCGAGCGTTGCAGCATGACTTCCTTCGCCGCCGTGTACGCTTCCCAGCGACGGCGGCTCTCCAGATCCATCGGACTCAGCTTCCACTGCTTCAACGGATCTTCGATTCGCGCCTGAAAGCGCACTTCCTGTTCGTCGTCGGTGATCGAAAACCAGTACTTGATGATCTGGATGCCGCTACGCACCAGCATCTTCTCGAACTCCGGTACCGAGCGAAAGAATTCCTCATACTCTTCGTCGGTGCAGAAGTGCATCACGCGCTCGACGCCCGCGCGGTTGTACCAGCTGCGGTCGAACAGCACGATCTCGCCGCCCGCCGGCAAGTGCGAGACGTATCGCTGAAAGTACCATTGCGTGCGCTCGCGGTTGTTGGGCGCGGGGAGGGCGGCGACGCGGCAGACACGCGGATTGAGCCGCTGCGTGATGCGTTTGATCGCGCCGCCCTTGCCAGCGGCATCGCGCCCCTCGAAGATCACGACAAGCCGGTGGCCCGTATGAACCACCCAGTCCTGTAGCTTCACCAACTCGCCCTGCAGCCGGAACAACTCGCGGAAATAGGTCTTGCGAAGCTGCCGCTCTTCGTCCGAGAACGCCGCTTCGCCATCGAGGAAGCGATCGTCGATTTCCATCTCGAACTCTTCGTCGTAGCTGTCGATCAGGTCGGCGTGAAAGCGGCGCTGCTTGTCCGTCGTGGTCATTGAATGCTCCATGTGCGTGCTGTGGCCTGCTTCTTGAGTGCAGTGTGCGGGCGGCGCAGAACGCCCGATGGTGACGTTCCCGCATGGCAGTAGTGTGACACCGCCTTCCGCGTCATCTCGCGTCATTCATTGTATGAAGCCGCGCGCTTTATGACACGAGCCGCGCGGCCCTTAGAATGGTCGAGCGTTTGATGGCATCACGATGGCACAACCATTCCAGAGGCGAACCGCACGATGATCGACACACCTGGCGCAATTCCCGTTTTCGACGCGGCGCAAACCGCACGCCTTCTGCCTTACGACCGCTTGGCGGATACGCTCGCCGCGACGATGCTCGATTATGCAGCCGGCCGCATCGAGAGTCCTGAGCGGATGGTGGTCCCGCTTGCGCACGGCGGGGTCATGCTCTCGATGCCCGCAACCGCCGCCGACATTGCCATGCACAAGCTCGTGAACGTGTGCCCGGGCAATGGCGCGCGCGGCCTCGCGACGATTCACGGTCAGGTCACCGCTTTCGACGCCACCACGGGCGTGCCCCAGTTCATGTTCGACGGTCCCACGGTCACGGGTCGCAGAACGGCCGCGGTCTCCATGCTGGCGATACGCGCGCTGGCGGCCGGCAGTCCGCGCGAAGTGCTCGTCATCGGTACCGGAAAGCAGGCGGTGTCGCATGTGGAAGCGCTCGCAAGCCTGTATCCGGAAGCGCGCCTGTTTATTCTCGGGTCGCGTGCGGGGCGCGCGAGCGCTTTCTGCGCGGACCATGCCGCGCTTTCGCCGAACCTGGTCCCGCTCGAAGGTCCGGCGATACCGGATTCCATCGACGTGGTGATTACCACGACCACCAGCAAGACCCCCGTGTACACGCTTGCGGCCAGCGCGGCGCGACTCGTGATAGGCGTAGGCGCCTTCACCGCCGATGCCGCCGAAATCGCGGCCTCGACCATTCAAGCCAGCGCCTTGTTCGTCGACGATCTCGCAGGCGCGCGCCACGAAGCGGGCGATTTCATCCTCGCCGGAATCGACTGGAACGCGGTTCGGCCGCTCGCGACGGCGCTTGCATCGCATGAAAGACCCGACGTTCCGGTGGTTTTCAAGTCGGTCGGATGCGCGGCCTGGGACCTCGCGGCCTGCCGCGTTGCGAGGGCAGTCTTGTCCGACCAGAGCCAAGCCGGGTGACAGGTGGAACAACCTTTGCTGTAAGTTTGCTCGATGACGATTGCGCGACGGCGCTCAAGCACTCCAGCGAATGAACAGATCAATGAACAGTCGAATCGACACCGACCGGGCGGCATGGCCGGCAGAATACCGAACCGCCCATAGCAACGACCTTGCGGTGGCGCGGGCGCCGGCGCCTTCTGTGCAAGGGCGCGCCGCGCCGCCCGCCGCTTATTTCATCTCCGTCCTCGAAATGGCGACCGGCGAGCAGCTCGGCAACGAGGAGCGCGTGCGCGCCGTCGCCATGCTGGAGACGGAATTCGGCGCCGGCAGACCGCGTACGCTCAAAGAGGCAGTGCGGATCTGCGCCGCCGCCATTGACTCCTCTACGTTGCAGCGCATGGCGCGCGGCGCGAAGGCCTGATTTCGAAGCGCCGAAAGCGGTCGTAGCGCACGCTCTTTAAGCACATTCTTTCATCAACGTGTAAAAGAAACGTGCTACTTGACGGTCTGAATAACTTCGAAGCCTTCGAATTCAGGGTGCCCGAGATAGAGCTGGCGCGTCTCGCCGCCTGCGTTGCGATGCGCGGCGCGAAAGGCGTCGGACCGCGTCCAGTCTTCGAACGCCGCCCGATTCGCCCAGATCGTGTGGCTCGAATAGAGGACATGATCGTCCTTGGCCGGGCCCTTAAGCAAATGAAATTCGACGAAGCCGGCGACGTCCTTGAGATGCGTGTCGCGGCTCGTCCATAGGCGCTCGAAGTCGGCTTCTGCGCCGGGCACGATCTTGAAGCGATTCATGGCGATATACATGTCGATACTTTCCTTTGTGGTGATTGTACGAACGAAGGCTTAAGAGCGCGCCAGTTCGACTATCGTCGCAAAGCCGCCGAAGAACATGCGCTTCGCATCGAACGGCGGCTCGCCATGCTCCATCATCGCCTTCAGACGCGGGTCATTCATGACCTTTGCGTTCACTGCGTCGCGCTGCTCGCGCGATTCATAAAGTATCCACGAGAACGCAATCGTTTCACCTTCCTTCAATTGCACGCTCTGCGGAAATGAAGTGACTTTCCCCGGCTTCACGTCGTCGGCAATGCTCTCGACGAATTGCAGTGCGCCGTGCTCCAGCCAGATCTTGCCCGCCTCTTCGGCCATGACGCGATACGCGTCGATCTTGCCGATGGGGACAGGTACGACGAATCCATCCACATAGTGCGCCATGTGAGCCTCCTTGAGCGATATCGACAGCGTCATGCCGTCAATTGCATTGGAGCCCGAGCCGCACGACGAAGTTCAGGCCACGGTCCACACGCCGCACCGCCGGTCACAGTCGAGCGATATGGACGACAGGGGCGCGAAGTCCATCGCGAAGATAGATTCGAGCGGGTCGCCTCGCACATGCGCCAGTGCGGCTTTGACGACGATGGCATGCGTGACGATCAAGTAACGTTCGGTGCGGGCATTGTCGCGCACAAGAGTTGCCAGCGCGTTCGCAATGCGTTCGGACAGCATCGCAATACTCTCGCCGCCGTGCGGCCGCGCGTCGACATTCGCGAGCCATGCGCTCATGCCTTCAGGGTCCTTCTCGGCGATGGCGCGTATCGCATGCCCGCGCCAGCGGCCGTAGTCCATATCGCTGAAGGCGTCGCACGTTTCGACGCTGCTTGCTATCCATGCGGCCGTCGCGCGGGCAACGGCCGCGGGACTCGCTATCACGCGGCCGTCGAAATGCGCGAAGCGCTGCCCAAGCGCCGCGCGGTCATCGCATGCAGGCGGCTCGTCGCCCGTCGGAAAGCGGGCGGTTTTCATCGCGTGCGTGGCGGCGTGGCAGAGAAGCGTGATCTTCAATGAAGGAGGCAATGGGCGCATCGTTGCTTTACTTTGCCCGCAATCGTCCTAGAATGGCAAGCTTGCAGTGCGAGGAAGCCGGTGCAAGCCCGGCACGGTCGCGCCACTGTAAGCGGCTTTCGTGAGAACGACGGTCCGCGAGTCAGACCCCGCTGCAAGCTCTTTCGTCTACTGGGACGCGCTTTTCCCTCGGAGAAACTCAATGAATGTCGCTCACGCGCCGGTCTATTCCGCCGCTCCCGTTTCCCCCGCCGTCGATGGGCCGGTGCCTATTCCGGTACGTGAAGTCTTGCCTTGGGCCGTGTTCATCGGCCTGATCCTTTTGATCGCCATTTATTTCGTCGGTGCCGAGCAGGGCGCGACGTCCATCTTCTCCGGCATGGTCGTGCACGAATTCGTGCATGACGGCCGGCACTTGCTCGGCTTTCCCTGCCACTAAGGGCGCGTCATGATTCGCAGCTTGTTGATACGCGGCATGATCGCGGGTCTCGTCGCGGGCCTGCTCGGCTTCGGCTTCGCGAAGCTCGTCGGTGAGCCGTTCGTTGCACAGGCCATCGCGTTCGAAGGAGAACATGCGCATGGACATAGCCATCAGGAAGCCACGGCTCATTCACACGATCACGACGGCGATGAAGAACTGGTGAGCCGGGACACGCAGGCCGGTCTGGGTCTCTTTACCGGCGTGGCAGTATTCAGCGCTGCGCTCGGCGGCATTTTCTCGCTCGTCTTCGCATTCGCTTATGGCCGGCTCGGCGCATTGCATGCGCGCGGCACATCGGCGTTGCTGGCAATATTCGGTTTCTTAAGCGTGGCGGTCGTGCCTTTCCTGAAGTATCCGCCGAACCCGCCCTCGGTCGGCAACGCGGCGACGATCGGTCCGCGCACCGCATTTTTCTTCGGCATGTTGGCGCTCTCCATCGCGACAGCGGTGTGCGCCGTCGCGCTGCAAAGGCGGCTGCGCGTGCGGCGCGGCGAGTGGAACGCAACGATGATTGCAGGCGCTTTCTACATCGCGTCGATGCTGCTCGCGCAGTTCGCGCTGCCGCGTATCGAAGAAGTGCCGGCCGGCTTCTCGGCGTCGTTGCTCTGGAACTTTCGCATCGCGGCCATCGGCATTCAGGTCATCATCTGGACGACGCTCGGGCTCGTGTTCGGCGCGCTCGCTGCCCGCGAACTCGAGCGGCCCGCATTGCGCAAGGTGGCGGCCGTCTAAGCGTTTTCTCGCGACAATGCCGCTTGCCTTGCGGGCAATTCATCCAATAGCGCGAGTTTCGCGGCATCGTCCATCGAACGGAACGACTTGATCTCTTCGCGGCTCCGGAAGCATCCCGCGCACAGACCGTGTGTGGGATCGATCTTGCATACGCCCGTGCACGGCGAACCGACCGGCTCTTGCGACTTCGCGCGCGCAATGGTGAAGGCGAGGTCGATGATCGTCATAGCGATTCACCGCGAAAGAGCGCCGCGGCGGCGGCCGGATTCGATGGCCAATACGCGTGCATATACGTGGCCGTGATCGGACCGTGGCGATAGAGGGCTTCGCCTTCGGCGCCTGTCGTTGCATGCTTCGAGGTCGGATGCGGCTGCATGGGTGTATCGAGCGTGGAGTAATGGAACGTGTGACCGGTGAGCGCGCCATGCGCGGTATCGAGCCTTTGCATTGCAAGACGCGCGAGACGGCGCTGCATAAAGGCGTTGCCGGGGAGAAGACCGAGCATCGCATGCTTCGTGCCTTCCACGTCCGTCAGCGTGTCGAGCAGATACAGCATGCCGCCGCATTCAGCGACGACGGTTCTTCCACGCGCTACATGCGCTTGAATCGCTGTTCGCGTGCGCAGGTTCGCGGCGAGCGTGGCCGCATGCAGTTCCGGATAGCCGCCGGGAAGATAGAGCGCGTCGGCATCGGCGGGCACGGGTTCATCGGCGAGCGGCGAGAAGGTGCTGACGCGCGCGCCCATTGCGTGCAGCAAGTCGATATTGGCCGGATAGACGAATGAAAACGCAGCATCGCGCGCCACGGCGATATGCAAGCCTCCGAGCAAACGCGGCGGCGCTTCCTGCATCGCGTCCTCGAAGTGCACAAGCGGCGGTAGATCGGCAAGCGTGGTAGCGGCAATGGCATCGGCGGCGCGATCGAGACGCGCATCCAGTCCCGCCACTTCTTGCGCTTGCGTCAAGCCCAGGTGACGCTCGGGCAGCGCGATGTCCTCTGCATTGCAAAGATGCCCGCAATAGCGCAGTCCATCGGGGATGGCTTCGGCCAACATCTGCGCATGCCGCGCCGATGCGACGCGGTTGGCGAGCACGCCATAAAACGGGACGTCCGCGCGATAACGCGCCAGTCCGAACGCCACCGCGCCGAACGTTTGCGCCATGCCATGCGCGCCGATCACCGCGAGCACCGGCACGTTGAACGCGGCAGCGAGGTCGGCGCTGCTCGGCGTACCGTCGAAGAGACCCATGACGCCTTCGATCAAAATCAGATCGGCTTCGCGCGCGGCCTCTGCGAGCAACACGCGGCATGCGTCGAGACCGACCATCGACAGATGCAGCGAATAGACGGGCGATCCGCATGCGCGTTCGAGAATCATCGGATCGAGAAAATCGGGACCGGTCTTGAAGACGCGCACGCGCAGGCCACGCCGCGCATGATGACGCGCAAGCGCGGCCGTCACCGTGGTCTTGCCTTGATGCGACGCGCTCGCGCCGATGAAGAGTGCGGGGCAGGAGGGCATGAGTTCAGTACTCGACGCCAGGTTGCGCCTTGACGCCCTGCTCGCGATACGGATGCTTCACGAGCCGCATCTCCGTGACGAGGTCCGCCAGTTCGACCAGCGCATCCGGCGCATGACGGCCGGTCACGACGACATGCAGCATCGCGGGACGCGCCTTCAACACATCGAGCACTTCGTCGAGCGGCAAGTACTCGTACTTGAGCACGGTGTTGAGCTCATCGAGCACGACCATCTGATATTCGCCGCTCTGGATCATGCGCCGCGCTTCGTTCCAGCCTTTGCGCGCGGTCGCCATGTCGGCCTCGCGGTTTTGCGTGTTCCATGTATAGCCGTCGCCCATCGTCACGAAATCGCAGTTGGCGACCGCGCTCAGAAAGTCGCGCTCAGACGTATGCAGTGCGCCTTTGATGAACTGAACGACGCCGAGCTTCATGCCGTGCCCGAGCACGCGCACCGCCATGCCGAAAGCGGCCGTGGTCTTGCCCTTGCCATTGCCTGTGTTGACGATCAGGAGACCCTTCTCGTGATCGGCGGCGGCCTGCTTCTTTTCGTGGCCTTCCTTGCGACGCTGCGTCATGCGCAGATGCGATTCCGTATCGGTTTTCATGGGCTCTTTCAGGCTTTCTTCGTTGCTATGGCGACGGTCACGTGACCGTCGATCATCTTCGGCACCACAAGCTCTCCGCCCTCGCTTGCGAGCAGCGCGCTAGGCTCGCACACGCCCTCGGCGGGCATGTGCGCGAGCTCGTCCGCGCGATAAAGGCGCAATGGCAGGGCATGACGCTCGCAGAAGACACGCAAGCCGGCTTCGTCGTGTTTAATGTCGATGCTCGCGACCACCGCGATCTGCGCGAACGTAAGTTCCGCTGCTTGAAGCGCACGAAGCACGGCCGCTTCTATCGCATCGGCGCTGACGCCGCGTTTGCAGCCGATGCCGACCGCGAGATAGCGCCGGCTCACGCAAGGAAGCATCATCGAACGAATGGACGGAATGCGTGCGCCGCGCATGCGTCCCTCGCGGATGGCGGCGTTCGGCGAAGGCATCGTGATGGCGCGATACGCTTCGTCCCCTGCGCTGGCCGGTATCCGGGCTTGCGGCCGTCATCGCGCAGCCTTCCCACCGTGAACGGGCAGTGGCCGTGTGCGCCATGCGCGATATCGTGCAAGCCGATACCGCCGGTCGCGTACCGTTGCGGGGACAGCACAGGTTGGCGAGCGCTTGCATGATCGTGAAGACGCCGCTTCCTGTTTCCCGTTTAACTGCGCGTTTCGTGTGAACGCGCGAGCACCAGTCGCGCGCCAACGATACCACATGCCCCCGCTTTTCGGCGGCGCTTTCCTTGACGCTCTTTCCCAGGCAGCCTAGACTTCACGCAGTTCTGGTGCCCGCGTGCGAGCTTCTTTCGCACGCAGTTAAACGGGAAGCAGGAAGCGCTTCGGTCCATCATGCGAACGGACGCGCGCCAACCTGCGCTGCCCCCGCAACGGTAAGCGACCGGCGGTATCGGCGAGTACGATATCGCGCGTTGCGCACGAAGCCACTGCCGGTACACGGCAGGAAGGCTGCGCAACGAGGTCCCAAGCCCGGATACCGGCCAGACTTTCGCAGGGCCCACGCCGCGGGGATGCGGCATGGTCCATGATCCATCAGTCGTGCGCTTTTCCCGCAGATCTCGCCGGCGATACCTTCCTCGCGCGACGCACGCACGACGCACGCACACACGAGCCACGGAGCGACGATGCAAACCCGCAAGATACCCGTCACGGTCGTGACCGGCTTTCTCGGCAGCGGCAAGACCACCTTGATGCGCCACATCATGTCGACTGCGCAGGGCTTGCGCCTTGCTGTCATCGTGAACGAATTCGGTGAGCTCGGCATAGACGGGGAAATCCTGAAGGGTTGCGGCATCGGTTGCGACGACGAAGCTGGGTCCTCCGAGCGCAACCTCTATGAACTCGCTAACGGGTGCCTGTGTTGCACGGTGCAGGAAGAGTTCTATCCGGTGATGGAGCAGTTGCTGGAACGCCGCGAGCGCATCGATCATGTGTTGATCGAGACGTCGGGCCTCGCGTTGCCCAAGCCGCTCGTGCAGGCATTCAACTGGCCGTCGATCAAGAATGCCTTCACGGTGGATGCCGTCATCACGGTGGTCGATGGCCCTGCCGCCGCAAGCGGACAGTTCGCCGCGAACCCCGCAGCGGTCGATGCGCAACGCAAGGCCGATCCGAATCTCGATCACGAATCGCCGCTGCACGAGCTGTTCGAAGATCAACTGTCCTCGGCTGATCTCGTGATCGTCAACAAGACCGACCTCATGGACGCGGATGCACTGCGCCGCGTGGAAGCGGTCGTGCGGCCCGAGATTCCGCCGCAAGTGAAGGTCGTGCCCGCGCAAATGGGCAAGCTCGATCTGCATGCGCTGCTCGGTCTGCAATCGGCGTCCGAGGACAGCATTCATCTTCGCCACGATCATCACGGTTCTGCCGACGATGAAGGCCACGTGGACCATCACCATGACGAATTCGATTCGGTCGTCGTCGAAGCACAAGTGGAATCGCGCGAACAGGCCATTGCGGCGTTGCAGGCGCTCGTGGAGAGCCACACGATTTATCGCGTGAAAGGGTTCGCCGCGCTGCCGGGCGCGGGCATGCGTCTCGTGGTGCAAGGCGTGGGCCGGCGTTTCGACAGCTATTTCGACCGGCGCTGGAACGAAGGCGAAGCCGCGAGCCGCTTTGTGCTGATCGGAGAAGACCTCGATCGTCAAACCTTGCAAGCAGCGTTGAACGCGGCGCTGGCGAACGCGCTCGCGCAGGCCTGACGCGATGCATCTTTTACGCACGACGCCCGGAGGTTTCGTCGATGACGCGGCAGGCGTCATGCGTATCGAGCAGACGCGCGCGCCGATCGTCGTACTGAGTTCGGCCGATACCACGCTCGCGCTGCTTGCAAGCGTGTTTCCACGTCTTGAGCCGGGCTTTCCCGAGGTGCGGCTCGCGAATCAATCGTTTCTGCGCCAGCCCGCATCGGTCGACTTCTATGTCGACGATGTATTGCGTCATGCGCGCGTCGTCATCGTCGATCATCTCGGCGGTGAATCGTACTGGCCTTATGGCATCGAGCGAATCGTGGCGCTCGCCGAGCGCGAGAAGCAGATGCTCGCCATGTTCTCGGGCGATCTCACCGAAGACCCGAATCTGATCAGCAAAAGTACCGCGGATGCCGCGTTCTGCCGCGAGTTGTCGCGCTATCTGCGCGAAGGCGGCGCGGGAAATGCCGAGGAATTCCTGCGCGCGATCGGTCATCGCGCATTCGGCTTCGGTCGCGCGCCGCAAGCGCCGCGTCCGCTGCCTGCCGTGGCCATCTATCATCCCGAGCGCGACATCGCCACAATCGACGACTGGCGCGCGCGATGGACCGAAGGCGCGCCCGTGGTCGCGATCCTGTTTTATCGCGCGCATCTGCAAGCGGGCAACACCGCTGTATTCGATGCGCTCATCGAAGCGCTTGAAAAGGAAGGGCTGAATCCGCTGCCCATTGCGATCGCTTCCCTCAAGGAAAGCGTGAGCCGTGAAGTGATCGCGCGCTTGTGCATGGAGCATCGCGCATCGCTCGTATTGAACACGACTGCGTTTGCGGCAAGCGTGATCGGCGAAAGCGAAGACTTCGACATTGCCGGCGATGCGCCCGTGCTGCAAGTGATACTGAGCGGCGGCAATCGCGAAGACTGGGAAAAGGACAACCACGGCCTCAATTCGCGCGATGTAGCGATGCATGTCGCGCTGCCCGAGGTCGATGGCCGCATCATCACGCGCGCGGTCAGCTTCAAGGGACTCGCGTATCACTGCGCGCAGACGCAAGTGGACGTGGTCCGTTATCAGGCGGATGCCGAACGCGTGCGCTTCGTCGCCGAGTTGAGCCGCCGCTGGTGCAAGCTGCGGCATACGCCTAACCACGAGAAACGCATCGCGCTCGTGCTCGCGAACTATCCGGCGAGCGAAGGGCGCATCGGAAACGGCGTGGGGCTCGATACGCCGGCATCCGCGGTCGGCATCCTGTCGATGCTCGCCCGCGAAGGCTATCGCGTGGGCGAATTGCCGGAGAGCGGCGACGCGCTCATCGCCGCATTGACGCAAGGCGTGACGAACGATCCCGTGGTTCGCGATATGCGACCGGCGTTGCAAAGCCTTTCGCTCGACGACTATCTCGACGCTTATCGCGCGTTGCCCGCCGATGCGCGCGCCGCGCTCGAAAAGACCTGGGGCGCGCCGCAAGACGATCCGACATTGAGGCGCGGCCGCTTCATGATCGCGGGCTATCGCTGCGGCGAAGTGTTCGTCGGCATTCAGCCGTCGCGGTCGCGCGAGCGTAACGACTACGCGAGCTATCACGATGCCGAACTTGTCCCGCCGCATTCGTATCTCGCGTTCTATTTCTGGCTGCGCATGCGCTTCAACGCGGACGCGCTCGTGCATGTCGGCAAGCACGGCAATCTGGAATGGCTGCCGGGCAAGAGCGTCGCGCTGTCGGCCTCGTGCTGGCCTGATCTGATTCTCGGGCCGATGCCGCATCTTTATCCGTTCATCGTCAATGATCCGGGCGAGGGCAGTCAGGCCAAGCGGCGGGCGCAAGCGGTCATTATCGATCACCTGATGCCGCCGCTCACGCGCGCCGAGAACTATGGTCCGCTGCAAGACCTCGAACGGCAAGTCGATGAGTACTACGAAGCATTGATGGTCGACGTTCGACGCGCGAAGCTGTTGCGCAAGTCCATACTCGCGAGCATCGTCGAGAACAAGCTGCACGAGGAACTCGGCCTCGATGCCCCGCGCGATACATCGGGCGAAGACGCGTTGCTCACGCGCGCCGATGCGTATCTGTGCGAGCTGAAAGAAGCGCAGATACGCGATGGGCTCCATGTTTTCGGCGTGTCTCCGCAAGGCGTGCAGCGGCGCGATACGCTGCTTGCGCTCGGGCGCTTTCCGATCGGCGACGGTCAGGGCGCGAATGCAAGTCTGATCACGGCGCTCGCACGCGACCTGCAATTAGGCGACGACTTCGATCCGCTCGACGCCGACTGGGCCGCGCCGTGGCAGGGACCGCGTCCGCAGGCATTGCAGTCGATGAGTGATGCTCCCTGGCGTCATCACGGCGACACGCGCGAGCGGCTGGAATGCCTCGCCATGCAACTTCTCGAAGGCAATGCCGCCGCGCCCGGTTTGCATACGCAACGCGTGCTGGAACGCTTGCATGGCGATGTGCTCGCGCGGCTCGACGCATGCGGACCGCAAGAGTCCCTGCAACTGAAGCGCGGCCTCGAAGGCCGTTTCGTTCCGCCGGGGCCGAGCGGTTCGCCATCGCGCGGCAGACCCGACGTGCTGCCGACGGGGCGTAACTTCTATTCGGTCGATACGCGCGCATTGCCGACGCAAGCTGCCTGGTCGCTCGGGCTCAAGTCGGCGAACTTGCTCGTCGAGCGGCACGTACAGGACCACGGCGAATATCCGCGCGCCATCGGTCTGTCCGTGTGGGGCACGGCCACCATGCGCACCGGCGGCGACGACATCGCGCAGGCCTTCGCGCTCATCGGCGTGCGGCCGAAATGGGCCGCCGGCAGCCATCGCGTCACCGACTTCGAAATTCTGCCGATCTCCATCTTCAACCGGCCGCGCATCGACGTTACCCTGCGCGTATCCGGTTTTTTCCGCGATGCATTTGCGAATCTCATGCATCTGTTCGATGCGGCCGTGCAGGCCATCGCGGAACTCGAAGACGAGCCGGAAGACGTCAATCCGATTCGCGCGCGGATTCTGCGTGAGCGCGACGAGTTGATCGGACGCGGCGTCGATGCCAAGGAAGCTCGGCTGCGTGCCGGCTGGCGCGTGTTCAGCACGAAGCCGGGCGCGTACGGCGCGGGCTTGCAAGAACTCATCGACCTGAAGCAATGGGAAACCGATGCCGACCTGTCCGCCGCTTATCAAAGCACGGGCGGCTATGCCTATTCGCAGGCCGGCGATGGCGTCGAAGCGCGTTCGACCTTCGGCGCGCGGCTCTCGACACTCGATGTGGTGCTTCAGAACCAGGATAACCGCGAGCACGACTTGCTCGATTCGAACGACTATCACCAGTTTCAGGGCGGAATGATCGCGGCCGTGCGTTACTTGTCGGGCGTGCAGCCGCAGGCGTACAACGCGGATCACAGCAACCCCGCCGCGCCGCGCATGCGCACGCTGAACGAAGAGATCGCGCGTGTGGTGCGCTCGCGCGTGGTCAATCCCAAGTGGATCGACGGCGTGAAGCGGCATGGCTACAAAGGCGCGTCGGAACTCGCCGCGACGGTCGATTATCTCTTCGGTTACGATGCCACCGCGCGCGTCGTCTCCGATCATCAATATGCGCTCGTCACGGATGCCTACGTGAACGATGCCGGTACGCGCGAATTCATCGCGCGACACAACCCGCACGCGCTCCAGTCGATCTGCGAGCGCCTGCTCGAAGCGATGCAGCGCGGGCTGTGGCAGGAACCCGGCGACTATCGGCAGTCCGTGACGCAGCATCTGCTCGATGTCGAGCAGCAACTCGAAGGCCGACAGACTTGAACGAAACCTCATTTTTTCCCGCGTTTCCTTTCACCGCGCTCGTCGGGCAGGCGCCGTTGCAACAGGCGTTGCTGCTCGCGGCCGTCGACCCGTCATTGGGCGGTGTGCTCGTGAGCGGACCGCGCGGCACAGCGAAATCCACGGCGGCGCGCGCGCTCGCTGAACTCTTGCCGGAAGGGAAACTCGTCACCTTGCCGCTCGGCGCGAGCGAGGAGCAACTCATCGGCACGCTCGATATTCAAAGCGCGTTGCGCGATGGCGGCGTGAAGTTCTCGCCGGGCTTGCTCGCGAAAGCGCATCGCGGTGTCCTGTATGTCGATGAAGTGAATCTGCTGCCGAATCCTCTCGTCGATCAACTGCTCGACGTGGCGGCGAGCGGCGTGAATATCATCGAACGCGACGGGATATCGCATCGGCATGACGCGCAGTTCGTGCTGATCGGCACGATGAATCCGGAAGAGGGGGAATTGCGCCCGCAATTGCTGGATCGCTTCGGGCTTGCCGTCGAACTCGCGAACTGCTTCGACGCCAGCGTGCGCCAGCGGATCGTCAAGGCGAGACTCGCATTCGATTCGGACGCCGAAGCATTTCGCGCGCAGCACGCGGATAATCAGGCGGCGCTCGCCGAACGCATCGAAGCGGCGCGCGCGGCGCTCGATCAGTTCGATTTCGATGACGTCGTGCATGCGCACGTGAGCGAGCTGTGCATTGCGGCCAATGTCGACGGCCTGCGAGCCGATCTCGTTATGCTCCGCGCGGCGCGCGCGCTCGCGGCGCTGGAAGGCGCGGAATACGTCGAAACGAAGCATGTCGATTGCGTGGCCGATGCGGTATTGCGGCATCGCCGGCGCGAGCCTGACGTGTCCTCTCGTGAATCACAGCGCCCGGAAGGCAGCGCGAATACCGCGCAAGGCGGCGACTGGGGTTACATGCCGCCGGAGCCCGTCGGCATCGCGAAGGTCAAGCAGGTCAGGCCGCTCGCCGCAAAAAAAGCCTGAGCCATCGAAGGCCCGACGCCGATGCGAACGCGCATCGTCTTCGATGGCAGGAGGCGCGTTCGCGTGGGCGAGAACGTGGGCGTGAAGGGCTCGCTACTGCATCGGTCGACTGGATGGCGACGCTGCGCGCCAAACGCCATGCGCGCTTCGATGCCGGTCACTTGCGCTATCGACGCGGCCATGGAGAAGCATCCGCGCTGCATTGCTTCGTGCTCGATTGCTCCGGTTCGATGCTCGGCGGCGAACGTCTCGCGCGCGCGAAGGGCTTGCTGATCGCGCTGTTCGACCGTGCGTATCGCGAACGTGCGGAGGTTGCGCTGGTGTGCTTCGGCGGGGGACGCGCGGAAGTGCGTCGTCAGCCGGGAACGGCGCATTGGTTCAATGACCGCTGGATCGCGCCGATTGGCGGTGGAGGCGGCACGCCCCTCACGCTCGGATTAGCGACGGCATCGACCGTGCTTGCGCGAGCCGCGCGTCGCAAGCCTTCGCAACGCCGCTGGCTGTGGCTGTTGAGCGATGGACGCACGAACGAGCGGCCCGCGGCGCCCGCGCTTGCGGACCGTATCGTCGTGGTGGATTTCGAGGAAGGACGCGTGCGAGTCGGCGGGGCGCACGCGCTGGCGCTCGACTGGCGCGCGCAGCATATACCCGCCCAATCGCTTCAATACGAGCGAGGCGTATAGACCCATTCGGCGTTGCCGATCACGCGCGTCTTCGACGACCCGACGATCACCATCGTTCGCATATCGACGAGACCGCCGTGCAATTCGCCGAGCGTCACGACGCGCATCGTTTCTGCCGGACGTCCCACATCGCGGCCGAGCACGACGGGCGTCGCCGCGTCGCGATACTCGCGCACGATGTCGATTGCGCGATCGAACTGCCACGGTCGCGCCTTGGATAGCGGGTTATAGAACGCCATCACGAGATCCGCTTCGCTTGCATGCCGGATGCGATGCTCGATCACGTCCCAGGGCTTGAGGTTGTCCGATAGCGACAGCACGCAGAAGTCATGGCCGAGCGGCGCGCCCGCGCGCGCGGCCGTTGCGAGCGACGCGGACACGCCCGGCACGATAGCGAGTTTCACGGCGGCCCATTCGGCATGCGTCGCGCGTCCCTCGTCGAGCGCTTCGAGCACGGCGGCAGCCATCGCGAAGACGCCGGGATCGCCCGACGATACGACCACGACCTTTCGTCCTTCGCTCGCGAGTTCGAACGCATGGCGTGCGCGCTGCAACTCCTCGCGGTTATCCGTCACGTGGATGCGCTGGTCTGCGCGAAACGGGCCGGCCATGCGCACGTACGTTTCATAGCCGAGAACGTCCTGCGCGGAAGCGAGCGCGGCTTGTGCGGCAGGCGTCATCAGGTCTGCACTACCGGGGCCGAGCCCGATGACCGTCAACGTGCCACGGGCGCGACCGATGGACTCCACGTCGAGAGGCGCGTGCGCCACGCTCAGCGCGATTCCGTGAGCGCGAAGCACGTCATTAGGCGGCGGTTCGTTGCTGAAGCGAAGGGGCACGTCGAGCGCGTTGGCGGCATCGCTGAGCGCATCGAACGTCATGCTTTCTGTCGGTGCGACCAGCGCGGCAAGCGCGAGCGGCGAGAGGCCGTGTTCGCGCAATGCATGCTGAACGCGATCAGCAATCGCATCATCCTGCGCTTCGATCCACGCGGCCACGCAACGCGGATGAATCACGAGACTGCTCTCGTCGTTCATCACATGCGGCGTGATCCGCACTGCAAGGCGCGCGTCCTCTGCGCGGGGCAAGTCGGCCTGATCGAGCCACGGTGCATGGCCTTCGATGCGCGTCGTTTCGCCCGCGAGCAGGTCGGACACGAAACGCTTGCCGCGCTCCATATCCGCTAGCGCGTAGCCATCGGGCGGCGCGAGCAGGCACATGCCGAAGCGCAGTTCGCCGCTCGTCGTGATCGCGGGCGTGATAGCGAGCGCGGCGCCGATCTCGCGCGCCAGAACATTCACGCCGCTCGTGCCGCCGAGTAGCGGCACGACGGCGCTGCCATCCTGCGCGACCGTGAGCACTGGTGGCTCCGCGCATTTGTTCGTGAGACAAGGCGCCAGCGAGCGAATGACGATGCCAGCCGCGCACAGCGCGACGATAGGCGTGCCTGCAAGATAAAGCGCTCGCACGTGCGCGCCAAAGTCGTCGTAGGCGATATCTGCTTGAACCCGGTTGGCGAGACCATGCACGACCGACCCGGGATAACGCGCCTGAATGCGGCGCGCGACAGGAAGCGCGCTTTCGCCGAGCACGACGATCGCAATCGATGACGCCGCGTTCATGCCTGCCATTTCTTCCCCGGCACGACGAGCAGCGAGAAATAGGGCGACGCCATCGGGTCCACTTCATCGAGCGGCACGATTCGTTGATTCGCCATCGTCGCGCGCTCGACATAAAGCGCGCGCTTGTCCAACCCGAGATCGCTGAGCACGCGCCGCACTTTATCGAAGTTGCGGCCGAGCTTCATCACTACGGCTGCATCGGATGCTTCGAGCTTGCACTTCAACTCGTCTTCCGGCAGCACGCCGGACAGCACGCAGAGACTTTGATTGCGATAAACGAGGGGCACGCCGAGCACGGACACGCCGCCCAGCATCGAACATACGCCGGGCACGACATGCGCATCGAAACGTCCGGCGAGACGGTCGTGCAGATACATGTACGAGCCGTAGAAGAAGGGATCGCCTTCGCAGATCACGGCCACATCGCGGCCCGCTTCGAGATGATCCGCAATGGCGAGCGCGGCTTCGTCGTAGAACGCGCTGATGATCGTCTCGTAGCACAGCGGCGGTTCGAGCGCTTCGGTCGTCACTGGATAAACGAGCGGCAGGCGCGTCTGCGCGTCGTCGAGATGCGCTTCGATGATGCCGAACGCGTTGCCCTTCTTGCCCTTCGCGACGAAATACGTGACCACCGGCGCGGACTTCAGGAGCCGCAGCGCTTTCACGGTGATGAGTTCGGGGTCGCCCGGACCGACGCCGAGGCCATACAGGCGTCCGCTCATCATTCGTTCTCCGAAGCAAGTGCGTTGACTGCGGCGGCGGCCATCGCGCTGCCGCCGCGTCGTCCGTTCAATGCGACGAAGGGCACGCCGCGGCTGTCGGCTGTGAGCATCGCCTTCGATTCCGCCGCGCCGATGAAGCCGACCGGGAAGCCGAGAATGAGCGCGGGCTTCGGCGCGCCGGCATCGAGCATGTCGAGCAGATGAAAGAGCGCGGTAGGCGCGTTGCCTATCGCGACGACCGCGCCTTGCAAATGCGGCCGCCAGAGTTCGAGCGCAGCAGCAGAACGCGTGTTGCGCATGGCGCGGGCGCGCTCGGGCACGGACGGATCGCCGAGCGTGCAGATGATGCGGTTATCGGCCGGAAGACGCGCCTCGGTGATGCCGTGCGCGACCATGCGGGCATCGCAGAGTATCGGCGCGCCGGCTGCGAGGGCCGTGCGTCCCGCGTCGCCTGCGCCGGGAGAGAAGCGCAGATCGTCGACGATATCGACCATGCCGCACGCGTGAATCAGCCGTACGGCGAGCTTTTCGAGGTCGCGTGGTATCGCGCTCAGGTTTGCTTCGGCGCGAATCGTCGCGAAAGACTGGCGGTAAATCTCGGCGCCGTCGCGGATATAGTCAAGCATCGGCATGGCTCCGGGCGAGCCACGCGGCCGCCTCTTCGATAGATACGTTTGGTGCGACGAGGCGCGCGTCGACATGCAAGTCATAGCGTCCAGGCGACACCGCGATCAATGTGTTCGCGACGGGATGCGCGGCGGCGCACGAGCGTTCGCAGCCGCTTAGATGCACATCGTCGTGCATAGGCAGCAGCGCGGCGAGGCGGTGCGCGTCGGCTTTGGTATCAGCGCGACTCTTCGCGCAGCCCGACGAACCGGCGCACGCGATGAGACGCGCGAGCGGATGATCTGCGCGCGTGACGAGGCCGAGCGCGTTCATGCGGTCGCGCACGTGTTCAGCATGCTGCGGCATGACGCCGGGTACGAGCACGCCTTGCCAGGGCGTCATCAAGAGCCGGCCTTGCGCGTGTGTCGAAGCAAGATCGGCGAGCGCGTCGAGCGTGGCGGCGTCGAGCCGTCCGAGTTGCGTCTGCGCGCCGACATACCCGTGCCCGCCGTCCGGCATCGGATGCGCCCCGAAGCGCAGCGCGTCGTTGACCGGCGCGCGACGCCAGGCAGTGTCGATAGGATCGAACGAAAGCATCGCGAGAAAGCGCGTCACGCCGATTCGCGCGAGCAGGTCACGCATGCGATGTTCGTCGTTCGAAGCGAGCGCAACGAACGCGCGCAGCACCGCGATGACGAAGTCCGCGGCATGCTCGCGCGCGATGCTGCCGAGCGCGGGTGAGTCGTTCATACGATGCGGCATGGAGCCCGCGAAACCGAACGCGTAACGCCCGCCGTCGCCGAGCGCGGAAAGCCAGAGATCGTGCGAATGATCGAGCATCGCCAGCCGTTCGCCCCCGTCGACTTGCAGCGCGAACTTCGGCGACAACGCGTGCAGCGCGGCATCGGCCTGCATCGCGGTGACGATGGCGGCGGCAAGGCCGCGCGTGGCGTCGCTCGCGAGCGGACTCAGCATCACGTTGCGCAAGTCGTCGCCGCCGTCGGCTTGCGGACCGAGGCCCGCGTTCAGCGCGATATCGACGAGTTCCGCGTGGGCATCGGCGCGAATGCCGCGCAGTTGCAGATTCGCACGATTGGTCAGCTCGATGACGCCCGAGCCGCACCGTACGGCCGCGTGCGCGACGGCATGCGCCGCGTGCGCGTGGAGCTCGCCGCCGGCAAGGCGCAGGCGCGCGAGCCCGCCGTCGCGCGCCTGCACGATGCGCATGAGGCCGGGACAAGCCGAGGGCCGCGATGTCGGAAAAGAAGCGTTCAAAAGCGTGACCGGTGCGATTCTCGCTTCGGGCGATGCCACCGGTACACCCCGCCCGGACGGCGTCGCGCGAATAATGCGTGTAAAGCGTGCTGAGCGTGGAAAGCGTGAGTCGGCAGGTCTCTTGGCTGGCAGGTCTGCGCCCGCGCCGGCCTTCCCGGTATAAACCAGTGGCAGTGGAGCGCGGACTCGCTGCGTACAATTGCGGGGGCAGCCACAGTTTCGCTGTGTTCCCTGTTAGGCCCGCGGGTTGAACCGTTGGGCACCGACGTACCGATGTATTATGCCCGCTTTTATCGACCATCAGAACGCTTCGTGCAGGGCATCGTCGCATGAAGCGCGTCGCGAACCGCAAGGAGGGGACGCCCCATGTCGAGCTGGCTGACCGTGGTAGGCATCGGCGAGGACGGCTGGCAGGGCCTCAGCCGCGCGGCGCGGCGCGCGCTTGTCGAGGCCGGCGCGATTCACGGCGGCGAGCGTCATCTTGCGCTCTTGCCTGCGAGCATCGCTGCGCGCCGCGTGCCGTGGCCCAGCCCGTTTTCTCTCGATGCCGTGCTTGCCGAGCGCACGTGCGGCATGCCCGTATGCGTGCTCGCGAGCGGTGATCCCATGTTCTTCGGCGTCGGCGCGACGCTCGCTCGCGAGCTTTCCGTCGACGAGATGCGCGTGATTCCCGCGCCTTCGTCCCTGTCGCTCGCCGCTGCGCGTTTGCACTGGGCGTTGCAGGACGCGCGCTGCGTGTCGCTTGTCGGGCGGCCCGTTGCCTCGCTGCTCGCGCATGTGTTTCGCGGCGAGCGCCTGCTGGTCCTGAGCGCGGACGGCGCGACGCCCGCTGCGATCGCTTCGCTCTTGACGGCGCATGGATTCGGCCCGAGCCGCATGACCGTGTTCGAGCATCTCGGCGGCGCGAACGAACGCCGCATCGACGAGCGCGCGGACGACTGGCGCGAGCCATTCGTGGCGTCGCTCAATCTCGTCGCCATCGAATGCCGCACGCATGCGGGTCATGCCGGTCCGCCGCTCACGCCCGGCCTGCCCGACGACGCCTATCGTCACGACGGCCAGTTGACCAAGCGCGATGTGCGCGCCGTCACGCTCGCGCGCCTTGCGCCGCAGCCGCGCGAACTGCTGTGGGATGTGGGCGCGGGCTGCGGGTCGATCGGCATCGAATGGATGCGCGCGCATGTGTCCTGCCGTGCCATCGCCATCGAAGCGAACGAGGGCCGGCAGCGTTTGATCGAACATAACCGCGATGCGCTCGGCGTCCCCGCGCTCCAGCTCGTCAAGGGCGAAGCGCCAGCGGCGCTCGCGGGCCTTCCCGCGCCCGACGTCGTGTTCATCGGCGGCGGCGTGACCGTGCCGGGCGTGCTCGATACGTGCTGGTCGCGACTGCGTCAGGGCGGGCGGCTCATTGCGAACGCGGTCACGCTGCAGAGCGAAGCCGCGCTCGTCGACTGGCGCGCGCGGCATGGCGGTGAACTCGTGCGCATCGGTGTCGCGCATGCGGAACCGCTCGGCGGCTTCGATACCTGGCGGCAAGCGTTGCCCATCACGCTGCTCTGCGCGAGCAAGCCTTGACCGCATTCGACGCTCATCATGCGTGACGAGACATCGGAACAACCCGCGCCGCTCAGAAGCGGCTACACGACCGGAAGCTGCGCGACCGCGACGAGTCTCGCAGCCGCGCGTCTGTTGCTGACCGGGCAGATGAGCGATCGCGCGGAGATCGTGTTGCCCAAGGGCCAGCGCGTCACGATGAAGCTCGAATTCTGCCGCTTGATCGACGGCATGCGCGATGCAGCGGAAGCGGGCGTCATCAAGGATGCAGGCGACGATCCGGACGTGACGCATGGCGCGCTGGTGTTCGCGCGCGTGCGTCTCTCGGCGGATAAGGGCGTGCGCTTTCACGCCGGGCCGGGCGTGGGCACGGTGACGCGGGCGGGCCTCGCGCTCGCCATCGGCGAGCCGGCCATCAACCCTGTTCCGCGCAAGATGATGACCGAGCATCTCCTCGCGCTCGCGCCGCTCGCGGACTATGCGGGCGGCTTCGATGTGACGATAGGCGTCGAGCATGGCGAAGCGCTCGCGCAAAAGACGATGAACCCGCGGCTCGGCATCGTGGGCGGCTTGTCGATTCTCGGCACCACCGGCATCGTCCGGCCGTTTTCTTGTTCGGCGTATATCGCCTCCATTCATCAGGGCATCGACGTGGCCCGCGCGAACGGCGTGCGGCATATCGCGGCCTGCACCGGCAATCAGAGCGAAGACGCGATGCGCGCCCGCTACGGCTTGCCGGATATCGCGCTGATCGAAATGGGCGACTTCGCGGGCGCGGTGCTCAAGCATCTGCGTCGCGCGCCCGTCGAGAAGCTCAGTCTGTGCGGCGGCTTCGGCAAGCTCAGCAAACTCGCGGCGGGACACATGGACCTGCATAGCCGCAGCTCCAGCATTGACTTGCCACTGTTGGCCTGCTGGGCTGCGGAGGCGGGCGCGAGCGCGGCGCTTCAGTCGGCCATCCGCGCGGCGAATACGAGTCAGGAAGCGCTGAAGCTGGCGCGCGCCGAAGGCATCGCGCTGGGCGACCTCGTTTGCGCGCGCGCCCGCGACGTGGCGCTCGATACCGTGCCGAGCGGCGTGATCGTCGAGACGTTCGCAATCGACAGGCAAGGCGTGATCGTCGGGAGCGCCGCATGACGCGCGCGTTGCTGCTCGGCGGAACGGGCGACGCGCTCGCCATCGCGCGAAACATGGGCGCGCCGCACGTCTACAGTCTCGCGGGACTTGCTCGCGTGCCGACGGATCTCGCCTGTGCCGTGCGCGTGGGCGGCTTCGGCGGCGTGGCGGGTCTCGTCGATTACCTGCATGCTGAACGGATCACGCTCGTCATCGACGCGACCCATCCGTATGCCGCGCAAATGAGCCGCCATGCGCGCGAAGCCTGCACGCTGGCGCATGTGCCGCTCTGGGCCGTGCGCCGGGCCGCGTGGCAGCCGCAGCCCGGCGACGACTGGCGCGATGCGGCTGACTGGCGCGGGATCGTCGAACGCATCGCGCCGTTTCGCCGGCCGCTGTTCACGCTCGGACGCGAGCCGCTCAAGCATCTCGACGAGATCCCGGCGTCGCAGCATTGGACCATTCGATGTCTCGGCGCGCACGAAGGGACGGCGCGCGCCAGCATTCTCGATGCGCGCGGGCCGTTCGATACCGACGGCGAGCGCGCCTTGTTCGACGCGGCGCGCATCGATGTCGTCATCAGCAAGAACAGCGGCGGCAAGGCTACCGAGGCGAAGCTCGCGGTGGCGCGTGAACGGCACTTACCCGTGGTGATGCTCGCGCGGCCGATGCTGCCCGAAGCAGACCGCGAATTCGACGACCCCGCGAGCGCGCTTCATGCGCTGCTCGCTCTCGACTCTCACTGACATGACGGTCTATTTCATCGGCGCGGGACCGGGCGATCCGGAACTCATCACCGTCAAAGGGCAAAGGCTGATTCGCGCGTGCCCCGTGATTCTGTATGCGGGATCGCTCGTGCCGGAAGGCGTGCTCGAAGGGCATCGCGCGCATCGCGCCGTGAATACGGCGGAACTCGATCTCGATGCCATCGTCGCATTGTTGCAGCAAGCGCATGCGAATGGCGAGGATGTCGCGCGCGTGCATTCGGGCGATCCGTCGCTGTACGGCGCGATCGGCGAGCAGATTCGTCGCATGGAAATGTTAGGGATTCCTTACGAAGTGGTGCCGGGCGTGACGGCGACGGCGGCATCGGCGGCGGCGCTCGGGCGCGAGCTGACGCTGCCCGGCATCTCGCAGACGGTGATCCTCACGCGCTATGCGGCGAAAACGTCGATGCCGCCCGGTGAATCGCTCGCGGACCTCGCGCGTCATCGCGCAACGCTCGCCATTCATCTCGGCGTGCGGCATATCGAGCGCATCGTCGCGGATCTGCTGCCGCATTACGGCGAGGACTGTCCGGTTGCGGTGATCTTCCGCGCAAGCTGGCCGGACGAAGAACGCGTGCAGGGCACGCTCGTCGATATCGCGCAGAAAGTGCGCGCCTCGGGCATGGAGCGCACGGCGCTGATTCTCGTAGGCCGCGTGCTCGACGCGCGCGATTTCGCCGATTCGACGCTCTACGCGAAGGACTGAGCGTCCATGCGCGATCTCGACGCCGTGTTCGATGCGCTCGCGAAATCCGCGTTTCGCCGGCGATTCGCGCTCGGCGTGCGCGAAGGCCGCTATCTGCGCGAGCGCGGCGTGGAAACGGTGGTCGCGCAGGCGCATGAACTGATCGCGAAACGGCTCGCGCCGCAGGCGCCGCTCAATGACGGCAAGCAGACGCCATTTCGCGGGCATCCCGTGTTCATCGCGCAGCATGCGACGGCGACGTGCTGCCGGACCTGTCTCGCCAAATGGCACGGCATCGCGGCGGGAAAAGTGCTCGACGATGCGGAGCGCCGGCATGTGGTCGATGCCATCGAGCGATGGCTGCGCGCGCAGCCGATGCCGCCTGCCGCAGAGACAACCGAGGACAACCCGCAGCGCGAGTTGCCCTTCTGACGCTCAATGCGGCTTCTGCTCGCGCGACACCGCAACGCGGCGCTTGCTGGTCGCGCGGCGCGCCAGCATGTTCAATCCTTCGACGAGCGCGGAGAACGCCATCGCGGCGTAGATGTAGCCCTTTGGTACGTGCGTGCCGAAGCCTTCCGCGATCAGCGTCATGCCGATCACCAGCAGAAAGCCGAGCGCGAGCATCACGATGGTCGGATTGCGTTCGATGAAGCGCGAGAGCGGCCCCGCCGCGAACAGCATCACGGAAACCGCCGCGATGACCGCGACGAACATGATCGGGATGTGCTCCGTCATGCCGACCGCAGTCACGATGCTGTCGATGGAAAAGACGAGATCGAGCAGCAAAATCTGGCCGATGGCCGACAACGGCGTGAGCCGCGCGCCGGATGCGGGCCCGGCGTGATCCTCGGCGTCGTGCGTCACGTGATGATGAATTTCGCTCGTGGCTTTCCACACGAGGAACACGCCGCCGGCAATCAGAATCAGATCGCGCCACGAGAAGCCGTGACCGAACGCCTCGAAGATCGGCGCGGTGAGCCGCACGATCAGCGCGACGGTGCCGAGCAGGCCGAGCCGCATCACGAGCGCGAGCCCGATGCCGATGCGTTGCGTGCGCGCCCGGTGCTCGGCTGGCAGCTTGTTGGTGAGGATCGAAATGAAGATGAGGTTGTCGATGCCGAGCACGACTTCCATCACGACGAGCGTCGCGAGGGCCGCCCAGGCGGCGGGGTCGGTGAGAAGGGCGGCGATGTAGTCCATGCGATGCGTTATTCGTAGGAGGGAAGAGGCGTGATCTTAGCCGGTGCAGCCGGTATTATGAAAGCTATTTGAAACCTTCGTTGGCCCTTGGTTCCGCAGAAGTTCGCTTCAGCGGTAAGTTCGCCGTCGAAATCCGACAAATAACCGAACTAGGGCGGAAAAGTCCTCCTGTTCCGATGATGCGCCGCAACGAATACGGGTAAACTCCAATGCTTCGATGCGGTCGCTGTCGAGCCGCTCTCCGTCCACCTACTGCACTCTGCAGCACACACGGTCACGCCGCATGTCCGGACAATCCCAACGCCTCGTCGAGCTCGACTTCTTCCGGGGGCTCGTACTCTTGATCATTGTCGTCGATCATATCGGCGGCAGCGTGCTGTCGCACTTCACGTTGCACGCGTTTGCGCTGAATGACGCCGCCGAGGTCTTCGTGTTTCTGGGCGGTTTCGCCACCGCGACCGCTTACGCGTCTCTCGCTCAGCGCCGGTCGGAGCGCGCCGCGGGCCTGCGTTTCGTGCGGCGGGCGTTCGAGATCTACCGCGCGTTCCTGATCACTGCCGCGCTGATGCTCGTGGCCACCTTCCTGCTGCGACCGTTCTATGGTCACGCGCCGAATCTCGTCCTGCACGACCTTGACACGCTGACGGCGGCACCGGTGAGGTCGATCGCCCAGATTCTGACCTTCGAGCGCCAGCCGTATCTGGCCGCTGTTCTGCCGATGTACGCGTTGTTCGCGCTGGCGGTGCCGCTCGTGTTGCCGCTCGCGCGCACGAAGCCGTGGGTGCTTCTGGGTTTGAGTCTCGCGCTTTGGTCGTTCGCGCCCGGCATCGGCGAATATATGCCGTCCGTCGACGACAACCTTTGGGACTTCAATCCTGCCGCCTGGCAACTTATGTTCACGCTCGGCGTGCTCGCGCGCTGCCAGCCGGTCTATCAGCGCGTGGCGTCGCACCGCTTCGGCTGGACCATCAGCGCCGCCGCGCTCACGGTGATCGTCGGCATGGCGTATTACAAGCTGCTCGTGCTGCCACCGGTGCTCGACAGTGCGTTCAAGCGCGACCTGGCGGGCGCGCGCGTCGTCAATTTCCTCGCGATCGCGTGGATCGCGACCAACCTGGCGAGGTACGGCGTGGTGAAGGCCGTCGCCAGCCGTTTGCCGTGGATCGGTGCGATAGGGCGCGACGGCATGGTGTGCTTCGTCGCGGGCGCGGTGATTTCGCTCGTGGTCGATTCGATCCTCTTCACCTTCACGGACGGGCTCGTGAACGTGCCGGCCGGTCTGGTCGGCGACGCGGTCGCGATCATCGCGCTGCTTTCCGTGCCGCGTTTGCGCCAGCCGGTGGCGAACTGGCTCGGCATGCGGACGCGCGTTCCTGCGGCGAGCGCTGCCGTGGTTGCCGCAGCGGAGAATCCGGCGCGCGGCGTGCGGTGATTTTTGCGAGGAGGCACCGTTGTTAGACGGTGCCTTTTTTGGACACTCGTTTGCAACTAACGGTCTTGCGCATCGGCGCCAGTTAATCGGCGGGGCATGAGGCTTGCAAGGAGCCTGCTGTTCACAACAAAAAAGGCTCGTCCATGCTCAAGCTCGCTATTCTCTTCGCAGTCATCTCGGTCATCGCCGGCTTCTTCGGTTTCGGACGCGTGTCGTCAGGCGCGGCCGGTATCGCCAAGATCTGTTTCTTCATCTTCCTCGTGCTGTTCGTGATCTTTCTGGTCGTCGCGATTTCGGCGGGGTCGCTCGTGCTTTGACGGGGCGCGTTTGTACGCGAGCGCGACGAACCGCGTTCAGCGTTCGCGCTCGATCCGCCCCACGTCCGCAGGCGAGGGCAGCGCACCGCTGCGGTCTTTCAATCCGACGCCCGTCAGCCCGAGCCGCCGCGCTTCGTTCAGCAGCCAGTGCAGCTTGAACGCGGCGGCATCGTAGCCGAGTCCTTCGGGGCGCACGTTCGAAATGCAGTTGCGCTCGGCGTCCATGCGCCCGACGCGTGGCTCATAGGTGACGTAAAGCCCGAGGCTGTCGGGTGAACTGAGGCCCGGCCGCTCGCCGATCATCACCACGACGATCCGCGCCCGTAAAAGCTCACCGATGCAGTCGCCCAGCGCTACACGCGCCTGCGTCGCGATGACCACGGGCCCGATGTTCCAGCCGTCCAGCATGGCGCGCAGCATGGCCAGCAGCGGCGCGACGTGGCGCTGGGCAGCGAACGCGGACAGGCCATCGGCGGCGACGAACACGACATCGGGCGCATCGCCGTGCTCGCTGACGTACGCGGAAAGCCGGGCGGCGCTGGCGTCGTCGAGCACGCGGCCCATGTCAGGCCGACGCAGATAGTGATCGCGATCCGGCGCGGCGCTCGCCACTTCGAGCGTCGCAAAGCCGGCTGCGCGCAGCGCTTCGCCGAGCGATGCGGTGTCGAGCGGCTGATGCACCGCGTCGCGCGCCTGCGCGTGCGCCAGTTGAAACGCGAGAAGCGGTGCTGTCGGCAGACTGTCGCCCGCGCGTCCGAGCGCGATCCGCGCATTCGTGAACCGCTTGAGCGCGTCCCAAGGGTCCGCGTCGATCCGGCTTGGCGTGGCGTCGTCGGTCATGAGTCGATCCAGTCGAGAAGCGGTTGTCGCGCTGCGCCCGACGAACGCGGAAGCAGCGCGCCGTGCGCATCCGTGACCCGCATGCGCGCGAGCCACGCCTCGAATTCAGGCGCGCGCTTCAGGTTTAGCACGCGGCGCACGTAGAGCGCGTCGTGGAAGGAGGTGCTCTGATAGTTGAGCATCACGTCGTCGGCGCCGGGCACGCCCATGATGAAATTGACGTTCGCGACGCCGAGCAGCGTCAGAAGGGTGTCCATATCGTCCTGATCGGCCTGCGCATGATTGGTGTAGCAGATGTCGCAGCCCATCGGCACGCCGAGCAGCTTGCCGCAGAAGTGATCTTCGAGTCCCGCGCGGATGATCTGCCGCCCGTCGTACAGATATTCCGGGCCGATAAAACCGACGACCGTATTCGTCAGAAGCGGCCGGAAGTGTCGCGCGACCGCATAGGCGCGCGCCTCGCAAGTCTGCTGGTCGACGCCATGATGGGCGTTCGCGGAGAGCGCGCTGCCCTGACCGGTCTCGAAGTACATGACGTTGTCGCCGACGGTCCCGCGCGCGAGCGATTGCGCCGCGTCGTGCGCTTCCTGCAACAGCGCGAGCGACACGCCGAAGCTGGCGTTGGCGCGCTCCGTGCCCGCAATCGACTGGAACACGAGATCGACGGGCGCGCCGTGCTCGATCGCCGCGAGCGTGTTGGTCACATGGGTGAGGACGCACGACTGCATCGGCACGTCGTAACGCTGGCGGAAGTCGTCCATCATCGTGAGCAGCGCGGCAATGTCCGAGGGCGAATCGGAGGCCGGGTTCACGCCGATCACGGCATCGCCGCAGCCGTAAAAGAGGCCGTCGAGGATGGAGGCGGCGATGCCTTTCGGATCGTCCGTCGGGTGATTCGGCTGCAGGCGCACCGACAGCCGGCCCGGCAAGCCGATGGTCGTCCGAAAGCGCGTGACGACAGGGCGCTTTCTCGCGGCGAGAATCAGATCCTGATTGCGCATGAGCTTGGAGACGGCGGCGGCCATTTCGGGCGTCAGGCCCATTTGAACGGCTTCGAGCGCGGCGGTATCCGTCACATCGGACAGCAGCCATTCGCGCAATTCGCCGACCGTCAGATGCGCGATGCGCGCGAACGCGGCGGCGTCGTGGGTATCGACGATCAGCCGCGTGACCTCGTCCGTTTCATAAGGGATGAGCGGCTCGTCGAGGAATGCGCGCAACGGCAAGTCGGCGAGCGCCATCTTCGCGGCGACGCGCTCTTCCTCCGTGGCCGCCGCGACGCCCGCTAGTTCGTCGCCCGACCGCTGCGGGCTCGCGCGGGCGAGCAGCGTCTTGAGGTCGTCGAAACGGTAGCGCCGCACGCCGATAGTTGCCTGATAGCCCATCGATTCTCCTGCCCGCCTGACCGGATTCGCGATGCCCTTACTGTAACCGCATCGCGGCGCGCGCAAAAATCCGCCGCAAAACCGAATTCGCTCTCCGTGCGATAATTTCGGGCTTCGCCGCCGCCGAATTGCGCTCAAATTCCGTGAAAAACCTGCTCGTTTCAATCGACCGTCTTCAGGATTTCGATGAAATCGTCGATGTCCGCACGCCGCTCGAATTCGCCGAGGATCACATTCCCGGCGCGATCAACGCGCCGGTGCTCGAAAACGAGGAGCGCGTGATCGTCGGCACCATGTACAAGCAGGTGTCGCCGTTCGAGGCCACGCGCGTCGGCGCGGCCATGGTCGCGCGCAACATCGCGCGTCATCTGGATACGATCTTCGCGGACCGCCCGCGCAACTGGCGGCCGCTCATCTATTGCTGGCGCGGCGGCAAGCGCTCCGGCTCCATGACGACGTGGCTGAACATGATCGGCTGGCAGGCGCGGCAGCTCGATGGCGGCTACAAGAGCTACCGGCGCGACGTGCTCGACAGGCTCACGGCGTTGCCGGCGCAATTTCGCTTTATCGTGCTGATCGGGCACACGGGCAGCGGCAAGACCCGGCTCTTGCACGCGCTCGCGCAAGCGGGCGCTCAGGTGCTCGACCTCGAAGGGCTGGCGGCGCATCGCGGCTCGCTGCTCGGCGCGCTGCCGGGGCACGCGCAGCCGTCGCAGAAAGCATTCGATTCCGCGCTCGTCCATACGCTGCGCGGCTTCGATCCGGCCAAGCCCGTTTTCATCGAGGCGGAAGGCCGGCGCATCGGTTCGGTCTCGACGCCCGACTCGCTGCTCGACAGCCTGCACGCGGCCGCCTGCGTGGAAGTGGAAGCGCGCCGCGAGGACCGCATCGCATTTCTGTTGCAGGACTACGCGCATCTTTTCGACGAACCCGCGTTCTTCAAGGCGCAGTTGTCGAAGCTCGTCGCGCTGCATAGCCGCGAGCGCGTGGAACATTGGCATCGGCTGATCGACGAAGGCGAGCGCGCCGCGCTGTTCGCCGAATTGATCGACCGCCATTACGATCCGGCGTACGGCCGCAGCAGCCGCGCGCTCTACACGCAGTTGCCGCACGCGGCGCATATGCTGTTTCGTCCGAACGACGCCGAGAGCGTCGATCAGGCCAAGGCGCTGCTTGCGCAGTTGTCCGAGACGACGCCCGCGCTCGGCTGATTTTCTATTTTCGATTCGACCAAGAATATGACCACGCTTCGACAACCCCGCGTCGCGCTCGGCTGGCTGGTGTTCCTGCTGATCGCCGTCGCGGGCCTTTTCTATGTCAAATGGTTCCCGTACTACAACCGCGCGTTCGTCGCGGCGAGCCAGCATTCCATCGGCAAATCTATATTGATGGGCGCGTCCGCGAGCGCGCCGGAGCCGTCGTGGCAGGCCGCGCTCGATTACGCGATGGCTTACGGCAAGGCCATCTGGCAGGCGATGGTGCTCGGCCTGTTGCTGGGCTCGGCGGTGCAGGCGCTGATCCCGCCGCAATGGGTCGCGCGCGCGCTCGGCCAGCATAGCTTCGGCAGCGTGATCAACGGCGGGCTGATGTCCCTGCCCGGCATGATGTGCACCTGTTGCGCGGCGCCGGTCGTCGCGGGGCTGCGGGCGCGTCAGGCGGCGCCGGGCGCGGCGATCGCGTTCTGGCTCGGCAACACGGTGCTCAATCCGGCGGCGCTGGTGTTCATGGGCTTCGTGCTCGGCTGGCAGTGGACAGGCCTGCGGCTGATTCTCGGCGTGGTGATGGTGCTCGGCCTCGGCTACGCGGTGAACCGCATGGTGACGCCCGCGCAGGCGACGGCATCGCGCGAGGCGCTCGCGAAGCTGATCGAAGAAGACGAGCCGGGCACCGCGTTCTCGCGCTGGGTCAAGATTCTCGGCCGCATGACGCTGCGGCTCGTGCCCGAGTACATCGTGCTGGTGCTGCTGCTCGGCGCGGCGCGGGCGTGGCTCTTTCCGCATATCGGGCCGGATATCGGCAACGGCGCGCTGTGGATCGTCGCGTTCGCGGTGGCGGGCACGCTGTTCGTCATTCCGACGGCGGGCGAAGTGCCCATCATCCAGGCGATGCTGTCGCTCGGCATGGCGGCCGGCCCGGCGGGCGCCCTGCTGATGACGCTGCCGCCCGTGAGCGTGCCGTCGATGGCGATGCTCGCCCGCTCGTTTCCGCCGCGCGTGCTTGCGTTCGTGGCGGGGGCGGTGGTCGTGTTCGGCGTCGTCGCGGGCGCGATTGCGGCGGCGTTCTTCTGACGTTCGCCGCAACGGGCTCGCGGTTCAATGAATCGCCGTCCCGAGCCGAATCAACAGCTTGAACGGCAGCGCGAGCAGCATCGCGCCGCCGACGCCCGCCATCCACAGCGCGGCGAACCAGAACAGCTTCGTCGCGCGCGTCATCGCAGTCTCGCCGCCGCGCTCAGTGGTAGTGATGTTCGCCATGACGCACCTTTCCTCTGAATACCCAATAGCCCAGCGTCGTGTAGGCGATGATGACCGGCAGAATCACCGCCGCGCCGACAATCGTGAATAGCTGGCTCGACCGCGGCGAGGCGGCATCCCAGATCGACACGCCGGGGAAAATATCGTTCGGCGAGATGCTCGCGACCAGTCCCGCGTAGCCCAGCACCACGAACCCGAGCGCCACGGCGAACGGCCGCTTTTCGTGGCGCGATGCAATCGATCGACGCATCGCCCAGGCGCACGCAAGAACGAGTATCGGCACAGGCAGCATGCGATAGAAAAGCGGCGAATCGAACCAGCGCGATGCGATGCTCGCATCGAGCAACGGCGTCCACACGCTGACGACGGCAATCGTCGCGAGTTGCAGCAGCGTCAGCGGCCACACGACGCGGTACATGCGCCGCTGCAGGTCGCCTTCGGTCTTCGCGATCAGCCAGCACGCGCCCAGCAGCGCATACGTGACGACGAGCGCGCCGCCCGTGAACATCGAAAACGGCGTGAACCAGCCGAAGGCATCTCCGGAAAAGCGGCCGTCCGCGACCGGAATGCCGTCGAGAAACGCGCCCAGCGCCACGCCCTGAAAGAACGTCGCGCCCGCCGAGCCGCCGATGAACGCCAGATCCCACATCGGCTTGGTGCGCGACGCCTTCGCGCGAATCTCGAACGACACGCCGCGGAAAATCAGGCACACGAGCATGAGCACGAGCGGCAGATAGAGCGCCGAGAGCACGGTGGAATAGACCATCGGAAACGCGGCGAAGAGGCCCGCGCCGCCGAGCACGAGCCACGTCTCGTTGCCGTCCCAGACGGGCGCGACGGTGTTCATCATCACGTCGCGGTCGTGCGGGTCCGGGAAGAACGGAAAGAGAATGCCGATGCCGAGGTCGAAGCCGTCGAGCACCACGTACATGAGAAGACCGAGCGCGATGATCGCGGCCCAGGCGAGTGTGAGGTCCATGGTCATGCTCCTTCGATGGACTGATTGGGCAACGAAAGCGGGCGTCGCGCCGTGCCCGCCGACAAAGCCGGCGCGTGCGGCGTCTCGCCCGGCAGTGCGGGGCCGTGCCGCAGCAGCTTCAGCAGGTAGTAGATGCCCGTGCCGAAGACGATCGTGTAGACCACCACGAACGCGAGCAGCGACACGCCCACCTGCTGCGCGGTCACGGGCGAGACGGCGTCGGCCGTGCGCATCACGCCGTAGACCACCCACGGCTGACGGCCGGCTTCGGTCGTGACCCAGCCCGCGAGCAGCGTGATGAAGCCCGTCGGCCCCATGACGAGCGCGAAGCGATGGAACCAGCGCGCGTCGAACAGCCTGCGCTTGCGATGCAACAGCCACCCGGCGACCGACATCACGATCATCAGCACGCCGAGGCCCGCCATTACGCGAAAACTCCAGAACACGATGGTCGAGTTGGGGCGTTCATCCTTCGGAAAAGACTTCAGGCCGCGAATTTCGCCGTTCCAGCTATGCGTGAGGATCAGGCTGCCGAGATGCGGAATCTGTACCGCGTACTTCGTCGTTTCGGCCTGCATGTCCGGAATGCCGAACACGTTGAGCGCCGTGCCGCCTTTCTCCGTGTCCCAGATGCCTTCTATCGCCGCGATCTTGGCCGGCTGATATTCGCGCGTGTTGAGCCCGTGCGCGTCGCCGACGAGCGCCTGAATCGGCGTCAGCGCGAGCAGCAGCCACAGCGCCATCGAGAAGGTCTTCTTGATCGCCGGATCGCGCCGGCCTTTCAGCAGATGCCATGCGCCCGTTGCCGCGACGACGAGCGCCGCCACGATGAACGCGGCAATCGCCATGTGCGCGAGCCGATACGGAAACGAAGGGTTGAAGATGATCGCGAACCAGTCGACCGGCACGACGTGATCGCCTTCGATGCGAAAGCCTTGCGGCGTCTGCATCCAGCTATTCGAAGCGAGAATCCAGAACGTGGAGATGAGCGTGCCGATGGCGACCATCAGCGTCGCGCCGAAGTGCGCCTTCGGGCCGACCTTGTTCCATCCGAACAGCATGATGCCGAGGAAGCCCGCTTCGAGGAAGAACGCGGTCATCACTTCGTAGGTCAACAGCGGGCCGGTGACGGGACCGGCGAAGCTGGAAAAGCCGCCCCAGTTGGTGCCGAATTCGTACGCCATGACGACGCCCGACACGACGCCCATGCCGAATGCCACTGCGAAGACCTTCGACCAGAAAAGGCACAGGTCCTTGTAGACCGGTTTGCCGGTTTTGAGCCATGCGCCTTCGAGCACGGCGATGAAGCTCGCGAGCCCGATGGACAGCGCCGGAAAGATGATGTGAAACGATACGGTGAACGCGAACTGTATCCGCGCCAGATCGAGTGCTTCAGGAGTCGATTGCATGATGACGTCTGCTACGTTGCGTGTCTTGGCCAGGTCGGCCGTACTTCGATTTGCGTTGATTACGGGGCAAAGCGTAGCGCTGAATCGCGCGAGGTGTTGCGCTGCGTCAGCAAAGCCGGCTTGCGCGGAAATGCCGCGTTTCTGCGTAGGAACGCGTCTATTTGCTTGATAATGCGGGGTTTTCGAGATAGCGGGCGCGACCGGCATGGCGGATGCAAGCCGGCATCGTCGCGACAATCGACCGCACCGCATCACGCGCTTTGCAGGACATTCGGCAATGCGTTCGCGTCGAAAGAGGCGGACGAACTTTGACGGACCGGCCGTGTAGAGAAGGGCGCAGGCGCGGGTACGATAATCGCTTTGTCAGCAGCGCGCGACGCGCCAACTAAACGGAGAAAGCAACATGCGCCTCGATGATGAAGCGGAAAGTCAGAACGTCGAAGACCGGCGCGGATCGGGCGGGTTCAGCATTGGCGGCGGCTCAATTGGGATCGGGACGATCATCGTCGCGCTGGCGGCGTCGTATTTCTTCGGCATCAATCCGATGACGATCATCAACGGCGCGCAGGTCTTGCACGGCAATGCGCCGCAACGCCAGGCCGCGCCGAGCGACGCGCCGCCCGCCAACGATCCGGGCGCGGTGTTCGTGCGCCGCGTCCTCGGCAATACGGAACGCACGTGGGAGCACATCTTCCGTACGCAGTTCAATCAGGACTACCCGGCGCCGAAGCTCGTGCTGTTCTCGGGCGGCACGCAGACGGCATGCGGCATGGGCCAGGCGGCAATGGGGCCGTTCTACTGTCCGGCCGACCGCAAGGTTTATATCGATTTGTCGTTCTACCGCGAATTGCGCGACCGTTTCGGCGCGGGCGGCGACTTCGCGCAAGCGTATGTGATCGCGCACGAGGTGGGGCATCACGTGCAGAACGTGCTCGGCATCTCGGACAAGGTGGACCAGGCGCGGGCGCGGATGTCGCGCGAGCAGGCGAATGCGTTGTCCGTGCGCGTCGAATTGCAGGCGGACTGTTTCGCGGGCGTGTGGGCGGCTGTGGCGCAACGGGACAATGCGAAGCTCATCGAACCAGGCGACTTCGAGCAAGGCCTGAATGCGGCCGGCGCGATCGGGGACGATCGCTTGCAGCAGGAGACGCAAGGGCGCGTCGTGCCGGAAGCGTTCACGCACGGGACGAGCGCGCAGCGGCAGCGCTGGCTGCGGCGAGGGATGTCGACGGGGGATGTTAAGCAGTGCGATACGTTTTCGGCGCAGGGGTTGTAGGTCGAGTCAGGTTTATGCGCATAACGTCGAGCGGGCAGTAGTAACCGATCCGCTGTCCGATTACCGCGCTTGCAAGGTAAATTGTTCCGAAATCGCTTGACGACCGCGCGGTGAACGGCGACGATTCCCTAAAACGAATAAGAATCGCCCGACCAATGACCGCACAACCCACTTCCCCCGTTTCTCCGGCTCTCGTCCGCCTCGCCGTCAGCGACATCCCGCTGAACGCGCCCCTCGGAGCGCCGCTCCTCGGACCTGACGGCGCGCTGCTTTTCGAAGCAGACGTCGTCATCCCCGACGAAACTACGCGCGATTTCCTGTATCGACATTTCGAGCCTCACCGCGCCACCAATGAGCCCGCGACAGCGGAATCGAGCAGCGATGCGGGCCGCCAAGCGCCGCTGACGCTCGACGACATGGGGCTTTCGATCGGAGGCCGTGTCGGTCTGCGCGGCAGCGGGTGGTCCGCGTCCGCGATGTACGCGAGCCGCGTCATCGGTTTTTCGGCCGTGCGGCGCAACGGCGAGCGGTCGCTCTTCGTCACGCAGCCGGTGATGACCGGCGTCGCACCGCTCGAACTGACGCGCGGCGAGACGGTGGAGCTGGTCGCGCTCACGGGCCGCGGCGTATTCCGCTTCGCCTGCACCGTCGATGCCACGAGCCGCGAGCCGTTCAGCTATGTCGTGCTGTCCGCGCCGGGCGCGATCCGCCGCCTGCGCACGCGCAAGTTCGCCCGCATGCCGACACGGCTCGCGGCGCTTTATTCGATCGAAGGTCAGCCGAGCGCATCACCGCAACTCGGCTGCGTGAGCGACATCAGTCCGTACGGCATGTCGTTGACCGTGCCCGCGCCGACCGCGCAGGCAGGCGACCGCCTCCGCCTGTCGTTTCGCTTCAGCACGGATGGCATCGACGTGGAGATCGATACATCGGCGTTGGTGCGCCACGTCGGCGCGGCGGAATCCGGCGACGCGGGCATCGCATACGGACTCGAATTCGAAGCGCTGGAACCGTCGCAGCGTATCGCGCTGAAGTCGTTCATGGCCGAGCACCACTGCTAGCCGATTTTCAGCGAGCGTATGGGCTCAGCTGCCGGGGAAGCCGTCGGGAAAGAGTCGCTCGATAGCCGCTTCGAAATGCTGGACCGGCGCGGCGCCGCGCCGGGCGATGGGCGGCGGCGGCTCTTTTCCGGGTGCCGGCTCGCGCGACAGCACCGCGAACGGAACGCCGGTCACGCCGATTTTTTTCGCGAATTCCTCGTCTTCAACGACGAGATCGGTGTACGTGCCCTCATCGAGCGCTTCTTCCAGAAGTTCGGGATCGACGCCACAGGTCGCGGCGATGTCCAGCAGCGCGTCGGTATCGCCGATATCGATTCCTTCCTCGAAGTACGCCTTGAAAATCGCGCGATGCACGACGTCGTAGCGGCCCGACTCACGCGCGAAGAGCGCCGTCTCGAACGCCTTGCGGCTGCGCGGCGCGACGGGCGGCATGCGCATGAGCAGGGCGCGCTCGTCGGCGAGCGGGCGCACCGACTTCTCCCACGACTCCGCGATGTGTTCGCTATTCGGATCGAGCAGCGGCGCGGGTTCCGGACGCAGCTCGAACGCGTGCCAGCGAATCTCGACCGCGTCCCCGTAGGCGTTGCGCAACTGGTCGAGCACCGGCGTTTCCAGATAACAGAACGGACAGACGAAGTCGGACCAGACGTCGATGAACAAAAGGGGCGTGGATGCCATGAAAGCCTCGAAACGAATGAAGTGCGGCGGCGTCGCCAGCGAATCCGGTATGTTAGCGCGTGCCGCCGCGCGCCGCGAAGGCGCCCGGTTTCGTCAGAAGCCGCCGTCGATCTCGATCTTGCTGCCGTCGAAGAAGCGCGACAGACGGAACGCATGCGGATCGACGAGCGGCGCGTCGTTCGCGACGATATCGGCCATCAACTTTCCCGCGCCCGGCCCGATGCCGAAGCCGTGCCCCGAGAACCCCGTGCCGATGAAAAGCCCCGGCACGCGCTCGACGCCCGAAATGACGGGCACCGCATCCGGCGTCACGTCGATATAGCCGGCCCACGACTGCTCCACCGTCACATGCGCGAGCGAAGGGAAAATGGACCGAAACTCGGCGAGCGCGGTTTCGTTGAAGGCTTCGACGGGCGCGGGGTCGAGCGTGCGCACGCGCTCGAAGACGGTTTCGCGGTCGAGCGGCCAGCGGCGCGGGCGGCGCAACTCCTCGAAAAAGCGCGCGTTGAAGCCGAGCTTGATGGAACCTAGCTGGCTCTTGAGCGCGGGCAGGAACTTGCCGAACAGGCGAAAGCTGTCGGGCGTGATGTCGCTGTAGCTGCGAAACGCGTTCGCAATCGAATAGCCGCCGTCCAGCCGCCTGCGATAGCCGACCGACTGATTGCACGCGCTCACCTCCGGGCCACCGGCCAGCGGCGCGGTGCGCACGACCGACGAGCGCACCATCAATTGCGGCACGTCCACGCCGAGATTCCCGGCGAAGAGCCGCGTCCACGCGCCGCCTGCGATCACCACGCTGTCGCAGCGAATCCGCCCGTGTTCCGTCACGACGCCGCTCACCGCGCCGCCGCTCGTTTCCACGCCGCGCACGGCGCAGGGCATCGCGATCTTGACGCCGCGCTCGCGCAGCGCGGCGGCCATCGCGGGCACGGCGCGTTGCGGTTCGGCGCGGCCGTCGCTCGGCGTGTAAATGCCGCCTGCGAAGCGCCGCGCCGCGCCCGGCATGAGCGCGGCGGTTTCTTCGGGCGACACGATGCGCGAATCCAGCGCGCCGCGTCCGACCTTCGCGACGGCGCGCGCGAGCCATGCTTCGTGATCGGCGAGGGCGTCGGCGTCATCGGCGGCATACAAAATGCCGCATTCGCGATAGCCGCTGTCGATCCCCAGATCCGCGTCCATGCGACGCCACAGCTTCAGGCTTTCGAGGCTGAGTTCGAGCTCGCGCAAGTCGCGGTGCGTCGCGCGGCACCAGCCCCAGTTGCGGCTCGACTGCTCGCCCGCGACGTGGCCTTTCTCGCACACCGCGACCGAAAGCCCTTTCTCGGCGAGAAAGCGCGCGGTGCTGATGCCGATTACGCCGCCGCCCACGACGACCACATCGACGCGCTCGGGCAACAGGACATCTTCGGCAATGCGTTCGGTCGGCGGTCCCATGCTAGGCGGCTCCCCGGGTCGCGGCGCGTCGTGCAAATGAATTCATGTTTTAAGCGTGCAGAGAGTTGAACGAGCCCACGCATGCTAAGTGAATCGGCGGTGCTTCGCCATCTGAACAAAAGTCGTGCGGCAGCGCGCTTCCTGCGCCGCGAGCACCGATCCGCTACGATGGACCCGACGCTTCGCGCAGTGCTTCGGCGCGACGCGTTCATCGACAAGCGTCATCGAGACCGGACGCGTCGTGCGCATTGATCGAAGCGAGGCCAGCGCGCCCGGTCGAACGCAACTGAAACCATCTTCACGGAGAACTCTCGTGCAAAAGACTGCATCGGCTAAATGGAGCGGCGGCATCAAGGACGGCAAGGGTTTCATCTCGACGCAAACCGGCGTGCTCAACGAAGCGCCGTATGGATTCAAGTCGCGCTTCGAGGAAGGTCCGGGCACGAACCCCGAAGAACTGATCGGCGCGGCGCACGCCGGCTGTTTTACGATGGCGCTATCGCTGCAACTCGAACAGGCGGGCATGAAGGCGGAAAGCCTCGAAACGAAGTCGACGGTCACGCTGGAGAAAGACGGCGAAGGCTTCACGATCACGTCGTGCCAGCTCGACCTGAAGGCGAAGATTCCCGGCGCGGACAAGGCCGCGTTCGACAAGGCCGCTCAGGCGGCGAAAGAGGGCTGCCCGGTGTCGAAACTGTTTGCCGGCAATGCGAAGATCACGCTGAACGCGGAACTCGAGTCGTAATTCGCCACCGAACGGCGCATCGCGGACGGCTCAGGCCGTCCGTTTTGTTTTGTGTCGCGCTTTTTGCGTTGTCGTCGGCGCGCGGTCCGCCCGCTATCATGCCGATGGACCGTCGCCGCAGGCCGACGATCCCATTCACCCGACAAGCCCGGAGCGCCGATGAAACTCAAGCTCGACTGGACCCTCGTTGCGCCGATTCTCGCGCTCGTCGTGCTCGGCGCGACCGCGCTCATTCACGGCGCCGTGCTGACCACGCTGGCGGCGGTCGCGCTGGCGTTCGCCGTGTTCGCGGCGGTGCATCACGCCGAGGTGGTCGCGCATCGCGTCGGGGAGCCGTTCGGCACGCTGGTGCTCGCGGTGGCGGTCACGGTGATCGAAGTAGCGCTGATCGTCTCCGTCATGCTGTCCGGTGGTCCCGAGAAGGCGGCATTGCCGCGCGATACCGTGTTCGCCGCGATCATGATCTGCGGCAACGGCATCGTCGGGCTGTGCCTGCTGATGGGCGGCCTGCGGCATCGCGTGCAAGACTTCCAGCTGCAAGGCGCGAGCGCGGCGCTCGCCATTCTCTGCGCGCTTTCCGTGCTGACGCTCGTGTTGCCGAACTTCACGAGCACGGTGGTCGGCCCGGCGCTTTCGACGTCGCAACTGATTTTCGTCGGCGTGGTGTCGCTCGTGCTGTACATGATGTTCGTGTTCGTGCAGACCATCCGCCATCGCGATTATTTTCTGCCGTTCGCGCCGAAGGCCGCGAGTTCGCCCGATGCCGCCGACGACGGCCCGCACGCGCCGCCGCCCAGTAACGGTGAAGCGTGGATTGCGCTCGCGTTTCTGATGCTGTCGCTCGTCGCGGTAGTCGGGCTCGCCAAGCTGCTTTCGCCGGCCGTCGAGGCGGGCGTGGCGGCAGCGGGCGCGCCCGAGGCGGTCGTCGGCGTCGTGATCGCCGCGCTCGTGCTGCTTCCCGAAGGCTTCGCTGCGTTGCGCGCGGCGCGGCTCGACCGCTTGCAGACGAGCCTCAACCTTGCCCTCGGCTCGGCGCTCGCCAGCATCGGACTGACGATTCCGGCGGTGGCGATCGTGTCGATCGCCATCGGCCAGCCGATCGCGCTCGGCCTCGCGCCGAAGGAAATCACGATGCTCGCGCTGACGCTCGTCGTTTCCGTCATCACGCTCGGCACGGGCCGCTCGACGGTGCTGCAAGGCGTCGTGCATCTCGTCATTTTCGCGGCGTTTCTGTTCCTTTCTGTCGTGCCGTGACGCATTGCGTTTGCTACCATTCAGGGTTTTCCCGAAAGGGGCCACCGCGCGCCGCGTGTTTCGAAGTAGAGGAACGCAGCGCGCCAGCAATCACCGCAAGTCTCGAAGGATTGGAATGTCGCAGAAGAAGTTCGTCAGCAAGTCCGCATCGTTCGCTCTGCGCGCGATGCTCGCCGCACTCGCCATCACCTCGTTCTCCGCGCACGCGAAGGACATCACGCAAATCCGCTTCGCCGTGGATCCGTCGTATCCGCCGTTCGAATCGAAGCAGCCTGACGGCAAGCTCGTCGGGTTCGACATCGACCTCGGCAACGCCTTGTGCGCGCAAATGAAGGTCAAGTGCGTCTGGGTCGAGAATAATTTCGACGGCATGATTCCCGGCCTGAAAGCGCGCAAGTTCGACGCCGTGCTCTCCGACATGGGCATCACCGAAGAGCGTCTGAAGCAGATCGACTTCACCGAGCCGCTCTACGACACGCACGCGCAACTCGTCGCGCGCGCCGGCTCCGGCATTCTGCCGACGCCGCAGGCGCTCAAGGGCAAGCGCGTCGGCGTCGAGCAGGGCACCGTGCAGGAACGCTACGCGAAGGCGAAGTGGGAACCGCAAGGCGTGACGGTCGTCGCGTACGGCGATCAGGAACAGGTCGAAGGCGACCTCGTCGCGGGCCGAATCGACGCCATGTTCACGGACGCGGCGCAGGCGGCCATCGGCTTTCTGAAGAAGCCGCAGGGCAAGCCGTTCGCGCTCGTCGGGCCGATCGTGGAAGACAAGGCGCTCATCGGTCCGGGCACGGCCATCGGCCTGCGCAAGGGCGACGCCGATCTGCAGAAGGGCCTGAATCAGGCGTTCGACGCGATCAAGAAGGACGGCACGTTCAAGCGCATCATGGCGAAGTACTTCGCGACCGACGTTTCCATTCAGTAAGCGCCAAGCGTCGCGCATCCGGTCGAAAGGCATCGCTCGCGGTGCCTTTCGTTTTTTCAGGCGGCAGTTTCGAAGGTCAGGCGCCATGCAGATTCACGATCATCCGCTCGTCGGCGCCGCGCTCGGCACCCGGCGCGCGATCAGGAGTTATTCGTTCGGACCGGCCGACGACGCCACGCCGAAGGTCTATATCCAGGCATCGCTGCATGCCGACGAGTTGCCCGGCATGGTGGTCGCGTGGATGCTCAAGCGCCGCTTTGCCGAACTCGAAGCCGCGGGCATGCTCAACGCGCGGATCGTGCTCGTGCCGGTGGCGAATCCCGCCGGGCTGAATCAGCATTGGTTCGGTACGCACATGGGTCGCTTCGACATGCAATCGGGACACGACTTCAACCGGCGCTTTCCCGATCCCGGTCCGGCGCTGGCGACGCAACTAGAAGGCCGCCTGACCGACGACGCCGCGCGCAACGCAGACCTGGTCCGCGCCGCGTTGCGCCTGCACTTCGCCGCGAGGGAAGGCGCGACGGAACTGGAATCGCAACGCATCGCGCTGATGCGTCTTGCCTGCGACGCGCATCTCGTCATCGATCTGCATTGCGACTGGGAGGCCGTCGCGCATCTGTACACGACGCCGGATGCGTGGGCCGCCATCGAGCCGCTCGCGCGCTTTATCGGCAGCGAGGCGCAATTGCTGGCGGACGTGTCGGGCGGCGAGCCGTTCGACGAAGCATGCACGTCGGCCTGGCGCTTGTTGCGCGATGCGTTCGGCGCGCGTTTCCCGATTCCGACCGGCGTCACGCCGGTCACGCTCGAACTGCGCGGCGTGCGCGATGTATCGCACGAGATGGCGGCGCACGACGCGCAAGCGATCGTCGACTATCTGACGCATGCGGGATTCATTCATGGCGATGCGCCCGGGCCGCCGCCGCTTTGCCATCCCGCGACGCCGCTTGCCGGCTGCGAGTACCTCCATGCGCCGGCGTCGGGCGTGATCCTGCATCGGCGCGAGGTCGGCGAGCGCGTGCGTGCCGGCGAGACGATCGCGCACATTCTCGATCCGATCGAGGACCGGCTTGTCCCGCTCGTCGCGCAGACGGAAGGCGTGCTGTACGCGCGTCACTGGACGCGCTTCGCGACGACAGGAATGCTGGTCGCGCGGATCGCGGGCAACGGACCGGCGCGTCACGGCGAACTGCTGGCGAAGTGAGGAATCGGAAAATGCGACCGGCCGACCGACGTGAGACGGTGTAGCTTTTTTGAGAATTAGTTGCAATGCAGCATGAAAAGCGTATAGTTAGGGTTATCCCCTAGCTACTTACCCTGAGAGCCTCTCATGAAAACCACCGCTCAACAATCTGTGCTCGTTTCGTTCGGTTCGTGGATGCGCGCGGCGAAGGCTGCGGTGCGTCGCGAGTGGAATCGCGCGCTGCAATTGCATCTGCAGAACTGCGAGATCCTCGTCGAAGCGTATCGCAAGTAAGTCCGAGTCCGCCTCGGCCTGACGCCCGGTCAAGCGCATCAGCATTGGACAAAGCCCCGGAAGCAAGCGCTTCCGGGGCTTTGTCGTTTCAGCGCACTGCGTTCAGATCGCCCAGCCGCCCAGATAGAAGACCGCCAGTGCCGCTGCGATCGCCACCGTTCCCACGTTCAGCTTGCGAATCTCGCCCGCGACGACGCGCCCGATCACCAGCGTGCAGAAGCCGAGCATGATGCCGGTCACGATGTTCGCCGTCAGCACGATGAACACCGCGCACACGAGTCCCGACATCGTGTCCACCGTGTCATCCATGTGCAGCTTCGCGACGTTGCCGAGCATCAGCAAGCCGACGTACATCAGCGCGGGCGCCGTCGCGTAAGAGGGCACGAGGCTCGCGAGCGGCGAGAGGAACATCACCGCGAGAAAGAGCGCGCCGACGACGCTCGCCGCAAGACCCGTTTTCGCGCCCGCCGCCACGCCGACCGACGATTCGATATACGCCGCCGCCGGCGCGCCGCCGAAACACGCGGAGAAAATCGAGCTGATGGAATCCGCCGTCAGCGCGCGGCCGCCGTTCACGATGCGTCCATTCGCGTCGATCTGGCCCGCCTGGCCCGCGACCGCGCGGATGGTGCCGGTGGCGTCGAACACCGCGGTCATCACGAGGGCGAGCACGCTCGGCAGCACGGCCATCGACAGCGCGCCTTTAATGTCCATCGCGCCGATCAGCGACGCATGACCCGGCGCGGACAGCGACGGCAACGCGAACACGCCATGAAAGCGCACGGCCGGATCGATCACGAGACCGATCGCCGAGAGTCCGATCACCACCAGCAGAATGCCGCCCGGCACGCGCCGGCGCTCCAGACCGAAGATCGCCGCGAGCCCGGCCACGGACATCAGCACGGGCAGCGCCGTGATGTGACCGAGCGAGACCGGCATGCCCGGCGCGGGATTCTTCACGATCAAACCGACATCGTTGGATGCGATCAGAAGCAGAAACAGCCCGATGCCGATGCCCGTGCCATGCGCGACGCCCGTCGGCAGATTGCGCAGAATCCACGAGCGCACGCCGGTCACGGAAATCGCCGTGAACACGACGCCCATCAGGAACACCGCGCCGAGCGCGATGGCGGGCGAGAGCCCCTTGCCGAGCACGAGCCCGAACGCGGTGAACGCGGTCAGCGAAATGGCGCAGCCGATGGCGATCGGCAGGCGCGCCCACACGCCCATCAGCAGCGAGCCGAACGCGGTGGTGAGGCACACGGCCACGAACACCGCGCTTGTATCGAAGCCCGCTTTGCCGAGCATGCCCGGCACGACGAACACGGAATAGACCATCGCGAGAAAGGTCGTGACGCCGGCCACGACTTCGCGTTTGGGCGTGCTGCCCGCTCGCGAGATGCCGAAGTAGCGGTCGAGCACGCCGCCGCTGGCCGTCTGAACATCCTGTTCCCGATTGACGGGCGTGATATCGCCAAGCTGCTGGGCGGGGGATTCCAACATGAGCTGCTCCTTTATCAGCACGCTGAAACGAATGGCCGTGCGCGCGTCGATGCGCACTGCGGTTCCGTCGTCAGGGTCGTCTCGTATGTAGTTCTGGATGGGCCGGGTGCGTCGCGCGCAGCGGCGCATGGTGCACTCGGTCAGGACAGAGACTAGGGGAACGAAACGCGCGGTCCAATCCCGCGCGAAACATGCCGCTCATGCCAGCATTCTTATATTTCTGAGCATCCCGCCTAGGACGGGCGTAAGAGCGCGACCGGCGAAAGCCGGACTAGGGCAAATGCCTAGTCCGGACCGACCACGATACTTTCACGCTGTAAGCGTCCGCATGCCTTTACTGAACGACGCGCGACACGCCGCGCCCGCGCGGATCGGACATCGGCTCAGGCGTTTCGCCGTTGATGCGGATAGCCTGAATATCGCCGTTGAAGCCTTGCATCGAGAACGTGTAGCCCTTCGCCTGCAGTTGCTTCACGACCTCCGGATCGAGCTGATGGAACGGCTCCTGATAGATCGTGTTGGGCGGCAGCAGTTGATGGTGAAAGCGCGTCGCGCCGACGGCTTCCGGCAACGGCATCTGGAAGTCGTACACGTTCGACAGCACCTGGAAGATCGACGTGAAAATGCGCGATCCGCCCGGCGTGCCGATCACCATCGCGACCTGATCGTCCTTCGTGAGGATGGTCGGTGTCATCGACGAGAGCGGGCGCTTGCGCGGCGCGATGGCGTTCGCGTCGCTGCCCACGACGCCGAACATGTTCGCCACGCCCGGTTTCGCGGAGAAGTCGTCCATCTCGTCGTTCAGCACGACGCCCGTGCCTTCCGCGACCACGCCGGCGCCGAAGTAACCGTTGATCGTGTACGTGTTCGACACCGCGTTGCCCCACTTGTCGACGACCGAGAAGTGCGTCGTCTCCGCCTTCTCGGGCATCGACGTGCCGAGCCCCGGTTGCACGCTCTTGGTATCGGACGGCGTCTCCGGATTCACTTCCTGCGCGCGCTTCAGAATGTAGTCGTCGTCGATCAGTTGCGCGACCGGCACCTTGTAGAAGTCGGGATCGCCGAGATACTGCGCGCGGTCGGCGAACACGCGCTTCTCGATTTCCGCGACGAGGTGAATGTACTGCGCGGAATCCAGCGGCACGCCTTCGAACTTGTCCTTCAGGTCGGCCTTCATCTTCAGCAACTGCACGAGGCCGATGCCGCCCGAACTCGGCGGCGGGGCGGTGATCACGCGATAGCCGTTCCAGCTCGCCACCACCGGCTGCCGCCAGACCGCCTTGTACTCCTTCAGATCGCGCGCGGTGATGAGTCCGTGTCCGGTCATCGACGTGGCGATCAGCTCCGCGGTCTTGCCCTGATAAAAGCCCTTCGCGCCCTTGTCCGAGATGCGCTGCAACGTCTGCGCGAGATCCGGCTGCTTGAACACTTCGCCCGCTTTCATGCCGCCGAAATACAGGTCGAAGTTCGTCTTGCCGGCGAAGTCTTTCGACGCGCGATCGCGCCGCTCGATCAGTTGATCGTCGACGACGAAACCGTCCTGCGCGTACTGAATCGCCGGCGCGAGCACCTGCTTCCATTTCAGCCTGCCGAAACGCTTCTGCGCTTCCCACATGCCTTCCACCGTGCCCGGCACGCCGACCGCGCGATGCCCGTAGAGGCTCATGCCCTTGATGACCTCGCCCTTGTCGTCGAGGTACATGTTGCGCGTGGCGGAAATCGGCGCGCGCTCGCGGTAGTCGAGGAAGTACGGCCGATGGTCCACGTAAAGCGTCATGAACCCGCCGCCGCCGATGTTGCCCGCTTCCGGATACGTGACCGCGAGCGTGAACGCGATGGCGACGGCCGCGTCGACTGCGTTGCCGCCCTGCTTGAAGATTTGCTCGGCCGTGTCGGCGGCGTACTTGTCCGCGACGGCGACGGCGGAGGCGGTCAGGACTTGCGGCTGCGTGTCCGCTGTCTTCGCATACGCGGGCGACGTTTCGACGAAGCCCGCGACGCTGAACGCGGCGACGGCCGCGGCCGTCAGCGCGAGGGACCGAAAGCAATGTTGCTGTTTCAACGGCATCTCCTGCATTCTCCTTTTTTCGGTAGCGACTTGCGCCTTATAACACGGCCGGCGCGCCTCACGGCATCAACTGGCCGCCGTTGACGTCGATGATCTGGCCGGTCACGTAGCGCGACATCGCCTCCGACGCGAGATAGAGAAACGCGCCGCTGCAATCGTCCGCTTCGCCGATATAGCCCATCGGGATCGACTTGCGGAAGCCTTCGAGTTGCTCGGGCGTCGAGAAACGGTCATGAAACGGCGTGCCGATCACGCCCGGCGCGACGGCGTTCACGCGGATGCGGTCGGCGGCGAATTCCTTCGCCATGCCCTTCGTGATGGTGCTGACGAAGCCTTTCGACGCCGCGTACAGCAGCGCGCCCGGACCGCCGCCGTTGCGCGCCGCCACCGACGTCACGTTGATGATCGAGCCGCCGCCGCCCGAGCGCAGCGAAGGCAGCGCCGCGCGCGTGAACGCGACGACCGAACGCGCATTGATGTTGATGACGTCGTCGAAGAGTTCGTCGGTCGCGCTTTCGAGCGGCTCGCGCTTCACGAGACTGCCCGCGTTGTTGATGAGCACGTCGATCTTGCCGAACGCATCGACCGTTTGCGCGACGGCGGCCACGATCGCCTTCGAATCGCGCACGTCCGCGCCGACGGTGATCGCGCTGACGCCGAGCGCGCGCACGTCTTTCGCGACTTCCTCGGCCTGGTCCTTCGAACTGTTGTAATGCACCGCGACATTCGCGCCGTAACGCCCGAACGCGCGGGCCGCCGCCGCGCCGATGCCCGTGCTCGCGCCCGTGATGAGGATCGACTTGCCTTTCAGATCGTGCATGAGTGCTCCGTTTGATGGGGAAGTGGGACGTGCTCCGACCGAGAGTATGAAGCGAATAGTGAAAACTTGTTAAGGGCGCGTGGCGGCGCTTTGCGGCGCTCGCCCAAAACCGGCACCATCTTAAGTGCGCCGCCGGTGGCGAATGCGGCGTCCGCTAACCTTTGCCGATTCCAGGAGGCATTCATGAGTGCACCAGTCGATCCCATTCCCGAAGGCCGTCATGGCGTGATTCCGTATATCGCGGTGGCGGGCGGCGTCGCGGCCATCGACTTCTACAAGAAAGCGTTCGGCGCGACCGAAGTCTTCACCATGCAGGAGCCGGGCGGGCGCGTCGGGCATGCGGAGCTGCTGATCGGCGGCAATCCGTTTTATCTGAGCGACGAATTCCCCGAAATGGAGGTGAGAGGTCCGCTTGCGATCGGCGGCACGCCGGTGATGCTGCATCTGTACGTGGAAGACGTCGATGCCGTGGTGCAGCGCGCCGTCGACGAGGGCGCGACCATTCTGCGCCCGGTCGAAGACCAGTTCTACGGCGACCGCGGCGGCAAGCTGCGCGACCCGTTCGGCCACGTCTGGTGGATTGCGACGCACAAGGAAGACGTATCGCCCGAGGAATTGCGCGCTCGCGCGGAACGCCTCTTCGGCGGAGGCTGATCTTGCGGTGAGCGTGTCGTCGCGCAATTTCCGCGACGACACGCTGCGGTCCGTTCGGTCGAGCCGCCGCAGGCTCGCTCCGGTCCTAGTCGCTCATTCGGGCGATATTTCGAAAAATTTCGTCATCAAGCGCGATTGCGGGTGGCATCCGCATGACCGATGCGAAATACTCGCTGCCAGTCATCAAACGCGCCGAGGCCGCTCGGAAATCTTCCAGAAAGCGGTGCATGCCTTGGCATTCTTCAGTGATGCTAAGTGTTAGATGCCATTCCGTTTAGCCAGACGCGGCTAAACGCGGTGGCATTCAAGCAACGAAAACAAGCAATACAACGAGACAAGAAGGAATCCTATGAAGTCGTTCGCCACTTTCGCTTTCCTCCAACGCGCGTCAGTCGCTGCGGCGAGCACAGCGTTTCTCCTTGCGGCGATGCCTGCCACAGCCGCCATCGTCCCGCCCGGCGTGACGCTTGCCGCGAAGCAGGAACTGGTGCGCAACAACGGTTCGGAAGTGGAGACGCTCGATCCGGCGCTCGTGGAATCGGTCGGCGCGGCGAATCTGGCGCGCGACCTGTTCGAAGGGCTGACCGCCACCAACGGCGACGGCGCAGTCGTTCCCGGCGTCGCGGAGAAGTGGGAGCAGAAGGACCCGACCACGTGGATCTTCCATCTGCGCAAAAACGCGCGCTGGTCCAACGGCGACACGGTGACCGCGAACGACTTCGTCTACGGCTGCCAGCGTTTCATCGATCCGAAAACGGCGTCGTCGTACGCGAGCGTGTTCGGTCCGTTCCTCCTGAACGGCGCGGAGATCGTCGCGGGCAAGAAGCCGGCGAGCGCGCTCGGCGTGCGCGCCATCGACGCGACCACGCTTGAAGTCAGGACTTCCGGTCCGGTGCCGTTCCTGCCGGAATTGATGTCGAACGCGAACCTCGGGCCGGTGCATCGCGCGACGGTGGAGAAGTTCGGCAAGGAGTGGACGAAGCCGGGCAATCTCGTCAGCAACGGCCCGTTCCAGTTGAAGGACTGGCAGGTCAACAGCAAGCTCGTGCTCGCGAAGAACCCGAATTACTGGGACAAGGAACATGTCCAGTTGACGAAGGTGACGTACTTGCCGGTCGAGGACGAGAACACGGACGTCAAGCTGTTCCAGTCGGGCGAGAACGACATGACGTATCAACTGCCTACCGGCACCTATGCAAAATACCGTCAGCAATTCCCGAACGATATCCGCAACTCGCTGATTCTCGGCACGCGCTACTACAGCTTCAACAACCGCGATCCGCTGCTGAAGGACGTGCGCGTGCGCAAGGCGCTTTCCATGGTGATCGACCGTGATCTGCTCGCGCAACGCGTGACCGCCGACGGCCAGACGCCGAGCTACGGCCTGCTGCCGAAGGGCGTGAGCGGCGCGGACGTATCGGCCTATGAGTGGGCGAACTGGCCGATGGACAAGCGCGTCGCGGAAGCGAAGAAGCTGCTCGAACAGGCGGGCGTGAAGCCGGGCACGACGCTGCGCTTTGCAATGAACACGAGCGACTACAACAAGAAGATGGCGATCTTCGCGGCCTCCGAATGGAAAACGAAGCTGGGTCTTGCCACCGACATCGAATCGATGGAATTCAAGGTGCTGCTGAAGAAACGCCATGACGGCGACTACCAGATCGCGCGCAACGGCTGGGTGGCGGACTACAACGACGCGACGACCTTCCTCACGCTCGTGCAGTGCAAGTCCGAGCAGAACGACAACTTCAATTGCAATCCGAAGGCCGACGCGCTCGTCAAGCAGGCAAGCGAAACCACGGATCTCGTCAAGCGCAAGCAGTTGCTGACCGAGGCGGCCAGGCTCGTGATGGACGACTATCCGATGCTGCCGCTTCTGCAATACGGCTTGCCGCGCCTGGTGCGCAGCACGGTCGGCGGCTACTCGCTGAAGAATCCGGCGGACCACTACGGCAGCAAGGACCTCTACATCGTCAAGCATTGACGCCAAGGACGCGCTCTCATGTGGTCATATGCCCTGCGTCGCGTGCTGCTCACGCTGCCGACGCTCCTGATCGTCGTGACGGTCTGCTATCTGCTGCTGCACGCCACGCCCGGTGGTCCGTTCGACGGCGAGCGCAAGGTCTCCGCCGAAGTGCTCGCGAACCTGCAGGCGAAGTATCACCTCGGCGAGCCGTTGTGGAAGCAGTATCTGCTTTACCTCGACGGCCTGCTGCACGGCGACCTCGGCGCGTCGTTCCGTTACGCCGACTGGAGCGTGAACGAACTCGTGCTGCGCGCGCTGCCGGTGTCGCTCACCATCGGCGGCGTGTCGATGGCGCTCGCGATCGTCATCGGCGTGCTGCTCGGCGCGGGCGCGGCGCTGCGGCGCAATAGCATCGCGGACTACGCGCTGATGCTCGTCAGCAACGCGGGCAACGCGTTTCCGTCGTTCGTCATCGGGCCGGTGCTGATTCTCGTCTTTGCCATCGGCCTCAAGTGGCTGCCGGCGGGGGGCTGGAATGGAACCGACATGCGCTACATGGTTCTTCCGGTCGCGCTTCTCGTGATGATCAACGTCGCGACGGTCGGCCGCGTCACGCGCGCGAGTCTCATCGAAGTGATGAACACGCCGTACATTCGCACCGCCCGCGCGAAGGGCTTGCCGATGCGCGCCATCGTGCTGCGCCATGCGCTCAAGCCGACGCTGATCCCGGTCGTCTCCGTGATCGGGCCGCTCGCGATCTCGTCGATCACGGCGGCGGTCGTCACGGAGTCCGTGTTCTCGCTGCCCGGCATCGGCAAGCTGATCGTGAACGGCGCGGCTAACCGCGATTACACGCTGGTGCTCGGCCTCGTCGTGCTGGTCACGGTCGTGGCCGTGCTGCTCAACCTGTTGGTCGATCTCGCGTACGCTTGGCTCGATCCGAAGATCCGTTACTGAAAGGGCGCGCGATGAAATCTGCTTCTCCGGCGCCGATGCTCGAACAGGCGGTAGCAGGCCGCAGTCCGTGGCAGGACGCCCGCGCGCGCTTTCTGCGCAACAAGGCGGCGGTCGTGAGCCTCGCTCTGCTCGCCGTCATCACGCTCGCGTGCATCGTCGGGCCGTGGGTCTTGCCGAACGCGTTCGATTCCGCCGACTGGAACGCGATGAGCGCGCCGCCCACGTTCGCTCACTGGCATCTCTTCGGCACGGACGAAACCGGCCGCGACCTGCTCGTGCGCTGTCTGGTCGGCGGACGCGTCTCGCTGATGATCGGCGCGCTCGCCACGCTGACGTCCGTGACGCTCGGCATCGTGTGGGGCGCGATTGCGGGCTTTGTCGGCGGACGCGTCGACAACGCGATGATGCGCTTCGTCGACATGATGTATGCCATTCCGTACCTGCTCATCGCCATTCTGATGGTGACGCTGCTCGGCCGCGAGTTCTATCTCGTCGTGCTGACCATCACCGTGTTCTCGTGGATGGACATGGCGCGCGTGGTGCGCGGCCAGACGCTCGCCATCCGCTCGAAGGAGTACGTGGAGGCGGCGCGCGCCATCGGTGTGCCGACGCGGCGCATCATCGCTCGGCATGTGGTGCCGAATCTGCTCGGCATCGTCGCGATCTATACGACCGTCACCGTGCCGGGCGTGATTCTCACGGAGTCGGTGCTGTCGTTCCTCGGGCTCGGCGTGCAGGAGCCGATGACGAGCTGGGGCGTGCTGATTCAGGACGGCGTCGGCGTGATGGAAGCGTCGCCGTGGATTCTGCTGTTTCCGGCCGGGCTGCTGTCGGTGACGCTCTATTGCATCAATTTTGTCGGCGACGGGCTGCGCGATGCGCTCGATCCGAAGGACAGGTGAGCCATGCCGCTAGTCGAAATCAACGATCTGCGCGTCGAGTTCGCGACACACGACGCCACCGTCCGCGCGGTCAACGGCGTCAGCTTCACGCTGGAGGAGGGCGAAACGCTTGGCATCGTCGGCGAATCGGGCTCGGGCAAAAGCCAGACGGTGCTCGCCATGCTCGGGCTGCTGGCGTCGAACGGGCGCGCAAGCGGCTGCGCGATGTATCGCGGCGAGAACCTGCTCGGCATGTCCGCGAAGGCGCTCAACCGCATTCGCGGCAACCGCCTCTCGATGATCTTTCAGGACCCGATGAGCTCGCTCAATCCGTATCTGACCATCGAGCGGCAGATGACCGAAGTGCTGGAACTGCACAAGAACATGACGCGCCGCGAGGCGAAGAAGCGGGCCATCGCCATGCTGGAAGCCGTGCGCATTCCCGAGGCGGCGCATCGCATCGGACAGTATCCGCACGAGTTGTCGGGCGGCATGCGGCAGCGCGTGATGATCGCGATGGCGCTGCTCTGCGAGCCCGAAGTCCTCTTCGCGGACGAGCCGACCACCGCGCTCGACGTCACCGTGCAGGCGCAGGTGCTGCAACTGCTGCGGGATTTGCAGCGCGATTTCGGCACGTCCATCGTGTTGATCACGCATGATCTCGGCGTCGTCGCCGGCCTGTGCGAAAAGGTCATGGTGATGTACGGCGGCCGCGTGATGGAGCAGTGCGACGCCGCCACGCTGTTCGAGAAGCCTTCGCATCCGTACACCATCGGCTTGCTGCGCGCGTTGCCGCGTCTCGACCAGCAGGGCGGCGAGCTCACCGGCATTCCCGGCAATCCGCCGAACATGGCGCATCCGCCGGCGGGCTGTCCGTTCCACGAACGTTGCGCGGATGCCGCCGCCGAATGCGCCGAGCGCGCGCCCGCGCTTGCGGCGGTCGAGGGCGCGCACTGGCTGCGCGCGTGCCATCGGCCGGTGGATGCGCTGAAGACGCGTTATCGGGAGGCGAGCCATGTCTGACGCGGCATCCACCGTTCTGTCCGTGCGCGACATGCGCGTGCATTTTCAGGTGCAGGCGAAGAGCCGCCTGCCGTGGGCGCCCGCGCGCACGCTGAAGGCCGTCGACGGCGTTAGCTTCGATCTTCGCGCAGGCGAAACGCTCGGCGTGGTGGGCGAATCGGGCTGCGGGAAGTCGACGCTCTCGCGCGCCATTCTGAACCTGATTCCGGCGACGAGCGGCGACATCGTGCGGATGGGCACGAATCTCACGCGGGCCTCGCCGCGCGAATGGCATGCGGCGCGCGCCGACGTGCAGATGATCTTTCAGGACCCGCTCGCATCGCTCGATCCGCGCATGACGGTCGGGCAGATCATCGCCGAGCCGCTGACCGAGCATCGGCCGAGTATCGGCAAGCAGGAAAGCCAGGCACGCGTGCGCGCGATGATGGCGAAAGTCGGCCTGCGCGAGCAGATGATCAACCGCTATCCGCACGAGTTTTCGGGCGGGCAGTGCCAGCGTATCGGCATCGCGCGCGCGCTCATCGTGGAGCCGAAGCTGGTTATCTGCGACGAACCCGTTTCCGCGCTCGACGTTTCCATTCAGGCGCAGATCGTCAATCTGCTGAAGTCGTTGCAGTCGGAGATGGGGCTGTCGCTCATTTTCATCGCGCACGATCTGGCTGTGGTGCGCCATATCTCGGACCGCGTCATGGTGATGTACCTCGGGCGCGTGATGGAGCTTGCCGACAAGCAGGCGCTTTACGAGACGCCGCGGCATCCGTACACGCGCGCGCTGCTTTCGGCGGTGCCGGTGCCTGATCCGGCTGTCGAGCGTGGCAAGACCGTGCAGATCTTGTCGGGCGATATTCCGAGTCCCATCAATCCGCCTTCCGGCTGCGTGTTCCATACGCGTTGCCCGATGGCCGAGGCGCGATGCGCGTTGGAAACGCCCGAATTGCGCGTGCTCGATAACGGCGCGTCGGCCGCTTGCTTTTTCGCCTGATGCGCAAGTTTCCATAGCTCACGACATGCACGCGTAGGAACCCTAAGCACGCGTCGCTCGTTCCGACCGGTTCGGTCGCCGGGCGAGGCTTGTTGCAGCCGTCGATTTTGATAGTTGGTTTGTGTTGTCCGCCGGTTGAGTCAGTCGTTGGAGATACTTTTCGTGAAAAAAGAAAAACTTTCAGTCGCACTTTCGATTTTGCTGTTTAGCGGCGCGATGGCCGCGACCGTGGCCGCGTACGGCCAGGAAGCCGATACCGAGCCGCTTTCTCGCCATACCGAAACCGTCCCGAGTTCGCCGCCCAATACCGAAGCCGATGCGCCCGTGAGCAGCCAGGCGAAGTCGAAGGGCTTCATCGAGGACTCGCATTTCAATCTGCTCGGCCGCTCTTTCTCGGAACATTTCGAACCCGAGGGCGCAAAGAAGAAAGACGCGTGGGTGCTCGGCGCGCAGGCCGTATTCGAATCCGGCTTCACGCGCGGGCTGGTCGGGCTCGGCGGCGACGTGTCGATGTTCGGCGCGTTTAAGCTGAACGGCGGCAACGGCGCGGGCACCCGCGTACACGTGGGCACGGACGGCGGCGGGGCGAACCAGCTTGCGTGGGCGTATCCGGGCGTGTGGGACGTGAAGGCGCGCGTGTCGAACACGGTGCTCAAATACGGCCAGCAACTCTTCGACAACCCGTTCCTCGTGCCGCACGACAATCGCGCGTTGCCCCCGACGTATCGCGGCTTCTCGCTCGCGAGCGACGAGGTCAAGAATCTCACGCTGAAGGCCGGCACGGTGGATGGCGTGATCTCGCGCGGCATGACGACCGTAACGGGGCTTTCAACCGAATATGGCGGCAAGCACGTCTCGCAGTTCACGTACATCGGCGGAGACTGGACGCGCGGCGACGATACGGCGGTCATGCTGTACGGCAGCATCGCGAATAACGTCTGGCAGCAGTACTATCTTTCGGCGACGCAAAGCATCGGCGACGCGAAATCCGTCCGCTGGACCGGCGCGCTCAACTATTACTACACGGGCGCCGTCGGCGACAAGCGTCAGGGGCCGATCAATAATAATGCGTATAGCCTGGCGCTTGCCGGCACGCATGGCGCGCATACGCTGCAATTCGCCTTCCAGCAGATTCTCGGCGACCAGATGTTCGACTACATGCACGAGTCGGGCGGCGATTATCTTTCCAACTCACTGGATGTGGACTACAACCAGCCGCACGAAAAGTCAGTCAGTCTTTCTTATTCGCTGAATCTTAAGGACTACGGCATGCCCGGCTTCAAGGTGACGACGTGGGTCGCCTATGGGTGGGGCGCAGACGGCAGCGCGATGGCCAATAGCGGCACGGTCAACGCGAGCAGCTACATCGTGAACGGCGAACCCGTGCACGGCACGCATCACGAATTCGGCATTATTCCGAGTTACACGGTGCCGGACGGCAAGTTCAAGAACGCGTCGGTCAAGTTCTATTACATGCATCACCAAGGCAGCAAGTATTATTCGGACGGAACCAGCGACATTTATCGATTGATGGTGAATGTGCCGTTTAATGTGTTCTAACTGAGCCATCCCGTCGCGAGCGTTTACCCTACAAATACCACCCTTTACATTACGATACGCTTTCATCTATAAAGAGAGTGCGTGCAGCGGATTGCCATGTCTCGCCCACGCCCATCGCCCGGCAGCCTCGTGACTGCCGGGCTTTTTTTTCGCCACCACCTGATTAGAACATCGCTTTCATTCGCTTACAGCCGGCGTTGTCCTAAGTGGAAACCCCGTCGTTTCTTTCGCTTGACTTACTAGATATATCAAATACTGTGTATATGCGATGACGCGCTTGCGCCGTCGCAGGAGGCGTCGCTCGACGTCCGATGACACAAGGCAGCAATGCCAAGGAGACAGGCATGGGAACTGACCGGATAAACCGCCAGGTGGCTGCGTCGCGTCTTGCGTCGCCGTGGGTGCAGTTGATTTTCGGCGTCATCTGCATGGCGATGATTGCCAACATGCAGTACGGATGGACGCTCTTCGTCAATCCGATCGACGAGAAATATCACTGGGGCCGCGCGGCGATTCAGGTCGCCTTCACGATTTTCGTCGTTACGGAAACGTGGCTCGTACCGATCGAAGGTTATCTCGTCGACAAGTACGGCCCGCGCCCGGTGGTCGTTGGCGGTGGCGTCCTCTGCGCGATTGCCTGGGCGATGAACTCGATGGCGTCTTCGCTGCCGCTCCTGTATCTCGCCGCTGCGATAGGTGGCGTCGGCGCGGGCGCGGTATACGGCACGTGCGTCGGCAACGCGCTCAAATGGTTTCCGACGCGGCGCGGCCTCGCCGCGGGCATCACGGCGGCAGGCTTCGGCATGGGATCGGCGGCGACGGTCGTGCCCATCGCGCACATGATTAAATCGAGCGGCTACGAAGCGACATTCCTCTGGTTCGGGCTCGGGCAGGGACTCGTCGTCTTCTTGCTCGGCATGGCGCTGTACGCGCCGCCTGCTCAATTGCTCGCGGCGGTCAAGAGCACGGTCACGCGCGCCGTTTATAACGCGAGTCCCAAGCAGGTCCTGGCATCGCCCATCTTCTGGGTGATGTACGCAATGTTCGTGATGATGGCGGCCGGCGGCCTGATGGCGACCGCTCAGCTGGGACCGATCGCGAAGGACTTCGGTTTGCAGGATTCGCCCGTATCGATTCTCGGCCTGACGCTGCCGGCGTTGACGTTCGCGCTGACCATCGACCGTGTGCTCAACGGTCTGACGCGGCCGTTCTTCGGCTGGGTATCGGACAGAATAGGGCGTGAGAACACGATGTTTCTCGCCTTCGCGATCGAAGCGGTGGGGATCGTCGCGCTGTCCAACTTCGGCCACAACCCGACGGCGTTCGTGGTGCTGACCGGCATCGTGTTCTTCGCGTGGGGCGAGATCTACAGTCTCTTCCCCGCGACTTGCGGCGACACGTTCGGCCCGAAGTTCGCGGCCACCAACGCGGGCCTTTTGTACACAGCAAAAGGCACGGCGGCCCTGCTGGTGCCGTTTTCGAGCGTCCTCACCAAGTCGACGGGAAGCTGGCACGCCGTCTTCATGCTCGCGGCCGGAATGGCGGCACTGGCGGCGCTCCTCGCGCTCTTCGTGCTTAAGCCGATGCGCAACGCCCACACACAAAAGCATGCGCGCGAGGTGGGGCGGGAGATGGGGTATGCGCCGTTGAAAGAGTAGGCGATGTCGGCGCGGCGGGCGACCGCGCTTGATTCCAACCGCTTAGGACCAGAAACGGACCCGCCGTTGCCCAGCGCGGGTCCGTCGTCTCGACGCAAAACAACGCTCAATCAAGCGCCGCAGCCGGCCCAAAGAACTCATAGCGGCTCTGCGCTTCGGGCACGCCGAGCGCCTCGAGATGCTTCTTCACCGCCTTCATGAACGACATCGGCCCGAGAAAATAGGCATCGACATCGCGATCCGCAGGCAGCCACTGGTCGAGCAGCGCTTCGTTCAGGAAGCCGACGCCGTGCGGCTCGCTATCGCCGGCGCGCCGATTCTCATGTGGCGTGTAGCCACGCCACGCTTCAGAAGACGGCTAGCTCCGTCCGTCCGGCTCCTCAGACTTCATCGCGCGTGTAGGGGCGAACGACTCTGACAAAGCTATCGCGGCAAGTCAATTGAATATCGAGGCCGATATTCGGCATGAGGTCGAACCTGATCAGATCGTCGGGCGTTCTCGAAAAGCGCACGTCTGCAATCCATGCCGCTTCCAGCATTACATTCACGTCGATTTCTGAGCTGGTTATGTCGAGCAGTGCGAGCATGATCAAGTGACCCTGGCTCCCGTCGTTTTTTGGTGGGCCATAACGATTGTGGAGAATCTCCAGTTCAAGATCCACCAACTCGCGCAGTTTTCCCGACGGGCCGCGCTCCGTCCTTCCCCGCTTGAGACAGAAAGTTCGCACTGCGGAGTCGTGGAAAGAGGGAAAGCAATCAAATACTTCAAGCAGCGATTCGCAATTCCGAACCATTTCCCAACCGCGAGGATTGTCCATACCAGGTTTGGTTAGCGAGGGTTGATAGGCGACATTGGTAGATGCGCATTATCTCGTACCGCGCCATCGAAATTATGGCCGTGAGCGTCTCCGTGACTTTCATGGTACTGAGCGCATAGGTTGCCATCGCCATCGAAGTAGTCGACGTCTAGTCCATTGGCATTGATGCGGAAACCGCCCGGTTCGTTTCCCGTCAGGCCGACGCCTCGCGCCGCAACGTCGAAACTGTCGTCGTCGCTCGCATTCTCCGCTTCGTACTCGAACGGCTCCGCGTCAGCCAGACTTTCTGCTACCGAATCGCCGCCGTCCGTGTCATCGCGTCCGCTGCCAATAGCCCGCGCGATCCTGCCGTCCGGCAGCCTATCGCCCGGCTCTGCCCGCCAGGCCGCCATGCAGTCGTCGGCAAAGAGCCGCATGGGGGCAGGGCGCTCGTACGAGCGAACCGCCGGAATTCGCGACGCACGCCCGAACAGCTGCGATGGCGTGAACGTCACCGAAGGTAGCCTGGGCATATCACTACCGCCGTTGCCGCTGAGACCGCTTCCCCGCGTATCCGGTATGGTCACGAGTTCGCCGGATTCGATAGCGCGACGCACCTTCCATCGCGAATGTGAACCGTCGGCCTCCTCGATGCCCAAGGCCGCTTGCAATTTCGCCATCAACGCCTGATCGCGCATCCAGTCGACTGCGTCCGCCAGGAACTTGCGTCTGCTTTCAGCGGCGCGCAGCTTTTCGTCAGCGCTGACGAAGTGTCTGTCGCGCCTGAGGTACAACCTGAGCGACCACTTGTCGGCTCTTATTCCGCTATGCACTTGCGCGTGCTCCGATACCCGATGGGGAGGATTGTTATCACGCGGCAATAGGCAAGGAATAGTGCGTTTGTCTGAAACTTGAGGCGATGGTGGCGGGCGCGTCGCAAAGATGCGTCCAGCAACATGCTGAACGCCAAAGCGCTTCAATCGCGGCGACACGCCGCGCATGCGCACCTGCGGCGCGCCCGATATTCGCGTCTTCGAAAAAGGAGGCGGGCACCGGATTCGACTTCGAACCGGTCAAGACCTAAGAAACGGACTCGCCGTTGCCAGCGCGGATCCGTCATCACAACGCAAATCAACGCTCAATCAAGCGCCGCAGCCGGCCCGAAGAACTCATAGCGGCTCTGCGCTTCCGGCACGCCGAGCGCCTTGAGATGCTTCTTCACCGCCTTCATGAACGACATCGGCCCGAGGAAATACGCATCGACGTCGCGGTTCGCAGGCAGCCATTGGTCGAGCAGCGCTTCGTTCACGAAGCCGACGCCGTGCGGCTCGCTATCGCCGGCGCGCCGATTCTCATAGCAATAGAAGCGTTTGAGTTGCGGATAACGCGCGGCCAGTTCGTCGATCGTCTCGCGGAACGCGTGCGCGCCGCCGTGCCGCGCCGCGTGGATGAAATGGATCGGGCGCTTCGTCGTGGCGAGCGCGGCGTGGAGCATCGCGAGCGTCGGCGTAATGCCCACGCCGCCGCTGATCAGGACGAGCGGCTTGTCGCCGTGTTCGAGCCTGAAGTCACCTGCGGGCGGATACAAGTCGAGCGTGTGCCGTTCGTGAATGCGGTCGTGCAGGAAGCTCGACACCTTGCCTTCCTTCTCGCGCTTGACGCTGATGCGATATTCGCGGCCGTTGGGCGCCGCCGACAGCGAGTAGTTGCGACGCAGTTCCTCACCGTCGATGAACACACGCAGCCCGATGTACTGCCCCGGATGAAAATCGAGGAGACCGCCGCCGTCCTCGGGCACGAGATAGAACGACGTGATCTCGTCACTTTCCGCGACCTTGCGCGCGACGACGAAGCGCCGCGTGCCGCGCCATCCGCCCGGCGCGTGTTCGCGCTCGCTGTAGATCCCTTCCTCGAGGCCGATGAGCAGATCCGCTAGCTGGCCATAAGCAGCGGCCCACGCCTCGATGACGGCGTCGGTAGCGATGTCTGCGCCGAGCACTTCGCGGATCGACCGAAGCAGGCAGCTTCCGACGATCGGGTAATGCTCCGGCTGAATATTCAGCGCGACGTGCTTGTTGATGATCTTCTCGACGAGGCCGCCGAGCTTGTCGAGCTCGTCGATATGCCGCGCGTACATCAACACGCCGTTGGCGAGCGCGCGTTGCTGGGCGCCGCTTGCCTGATGCGCCTGATTGAACATCGGGCGCACTTCGGGGTGTTCGTTCAGCAGGGTGGCGTAGAAGTGGCGCGTGAGCGCTTCGCCGCCGCTTTCCAGAAGCGGCACGGTCGCTTTGATGATGGCTCGGTGTTCTGCTGACAGCATGGTGTAGTCCTCGTGACAAGGGCGGAGCCGAAAAGCTCCGCGAGCGGTGTGTGCCGTCACCTTATACAGCTTCTATGCCAGTGTAGAATTACCGCCGATTCAACGACTTGCGGGGAAAGATGGTCACTTCGACTCTAGTCCAAAAGACTGCCGACGTAGTCGCAATGACTTCACGCGTCGTCCTGGACGCCCTTGTGCCGTTGATCGAAGACCTGTCGCAGGACATCCCGGAGAGCGAGCGCTATCGCCGGCTGCTGAGCACGCTGCGCGCGCTTTTCCCGAGCGACGCCGCTGCGCTGTTGCGGCTCGATGGCGAGACGCTGGTGCCGCTCGCCATCGACGGTCTGTCGAGCGATACGCTCGGCCGGCGCTTCCTCGTGCGAGACCATCCGCGATTCGCGCGCATTCTGGCGCGCCCTGAGCCGACGCGCTTTCCTGCGCATTCGAGTCTCCCCGACCCCTACGACGGCCTCGTCAAGCACGCGGGCGCACACCTCGAAGTGCACGATTGCCTCGGCAGCCCGCTCTTTATCGGCGGACGTCCGTGGGGCGTGCTAACGCTCGATGCGCTCGATCCCGCGCGTTTCGACGGCATCGACATGGCTTCGCTCCAGGCATTTCTGAGTCTCACGGCGGCGACTGTGAGCGTCGCCGAACGCATCGACCGACTGGCGCGCACGAGCGAGGCGGAACGTCAGCGGGCCGAGGTGTATCGGCAGGCGAGCGGCCCGCGCCGCCGCGAGATGATCGGCAGCAGCGCGCCGCAGAAGCATTTGCTGGAAGAGATCGGGATCGTGGCGTCGAGCGATCTGACCGTGCTGATTACCGGCGAAACGGGCGTCGGCAAGGAACTCGTCGCCTCCGAGATTCACGCGCGTTCGCCCCGCGCGGACAAACCGCTCGTGAGCCTCAACTGCGCGGCGCTGCCGGATACGCTCGTCGAAAGCGAACTCTTCGGACATGTGCGCGGGGCGTTCTCGGGCGCGTCGTCGGACCGGCGCGGCAAGTTCGAACTGGCGGACGGCGGCACGCTCTTCCTCGATGAAGTCGGCGAACTGCCGCTTGCCGTGCAGGCCAAGCTGCTGCGCGTGTTGCAGAACGGCCAGTTGCAGCGCATCGGCTCGGACAGCGAGCATCGCGTGAATGTGCGGCTGATCGCTGCAACGAATCGCGATCTGGCCGAAGAAGTGCGCGGCGGACGCTTTCGCGCGGACCTGTATCACCGCCTGTCCGTGTATCCGCTCGTCGTGCCGCCGCTGCGCGAGCGTGGTCGCGATATCTTGCTGCTCGCGGGCTACTTTCTGGAGGAGAACCGGTCGCGGCTCGGCCTGTCCGGCCTGCGACTCTCCGCCGATGCGCAGGCCGCGTTGCTTGCCTACCGTTGGCCGGGCAACGTGCGCGAACTGGAGCACCTCATCGGGCGAAGCGCGTTGAAGGCGCTCGCGGGGCATCGCGAACGGCCGCGCATCCTGACTCTCACCGCCGCGGACTTCGGCGTCGGCGATACGGCGAGCGTCGCGCCGCCCGCACCGCTCGCATCGGATGCGCCCGCCGCTGTCGGCTTGCGCGAAGCGGTCACGGCATACGAGCGCACGCTGGTTCTCGATGCGCTCGCGCGCAATCAGCAGAACTGGGCATCGACGGCGCGCGAGTTGGGCATCGACCGGGCGAACCTGAACCGGCTCGCACGACGCCTCGGGCTCAAATAATGAGTGCGAATCTCGAAAAAAATCGCCGTCTCCGCAGAGCCAATCCGCAAGCACCACAGAGACCGTCAACCGCTTGGTTGAGCATCTCGAAATAATGCGCGCCTTTGATCAAACGCAAAGTTTTGCGTTGTCTTGTCACGCGCAGCGATCGCATGTATTGAGACAATCTGAGGGCTGGAGAAAACGAAGCGCGTCTCCTACCATCTGAAGAGCCAAGCACAGCCCGCCACCGGCAAGACCTTCAGCTTTGAAGAACAGCGTCGCCGTCCATTGCATGCAACCCGTTGCATGCGACCGGCCGCGCGTCTAAACGAGAACGGCAACCTGAAACGGGGGATACGTGGGAAACGTGGCTCAGCGCAGCGCCTTGTTGCTGATTTCGGCGCTCTTCACGTTTTGCGGCTTCGAGGCGTACGCCGCGGACGCGCCTCTCGAGCGCGCGCCCGACACCATGCAGGCGCGCGTCATGGGTTGCGCGGCGTGCCACGGCGCGCACGGCGAGGGCACGGACAACGATTACTTTCCGCGCCTCTCAGGCAAGCCCGCCGGTTATCTGTACAACCAATTGCTCGCGTTTCGCGACGGCCGGCGCAAGTATCCGCCGATGAACTACCTGCTTGCGTACTTGCCCGACGCGTATCTGAAACAGATCGCCGATTATTTCGCCGCCGAGCGCCCGCCGTTCCCGCCGCCGTCCGCCGTCACCGTCGATGCGAAGACGCTCGATCTCGGCAAGACGCTCGTCATGAAGGGCGATGCGTCGGGCAAGGTGCCCGCGTGCGTCAGTTGTCACGGCGCGTCGATGACCGGCATGGAGCCGGCGATCCCCGGGCTGCTCGGCCTGCATGCCGACTACATCAGCGCGCAACTCGGCGCATGGCGTTACGGCACGCGTTCGACCGTCGCGCCGGACTGCATGCGGCAGGTCGCCCAGCTTCTGAGCGAGCGGGACATCACCGCTATTTCCGCCTATCTGGCTTCGCTGCCCGCGCCGGCGAATCCGACGCCCGTCGCCGCCGGCTCGCTGAAGATGCCGCTCGCGTGCGGCAGCGTCCAACACTAGAGAGGGCCGACGTGCTTCGTTTCAGACAACTTGGGGCGCTTGCCGTAGCGGTCTTCTTCGCGGCGTGCGCCGTGCCGGCCGGCAACGCGCTGGCGCAGGCGAAGAGCGCCGATGCCGACACGGTCAAGCGCGGCGAGTATCTGGCGCGCGCGGGCGATTGCATCGCGTGTCATACGCTGCCGGCGGGCAAGACCTTTGGCGGCGGGCGTCCGATGGACACGCCGTTCGGCACGCTCTACACGCCGAATATCTCGTCGGACAAGGAGACGGGCCTGGGTTCCTGGTCCGCCGACGAGTTCTACAACATGATGCACACAGGCCGCTCGCGCGACGGCTCGCTGCTCTATCCGGCCATGCCTTTCGCGTCGTACACAAAAGTCACGCGCGCCGATTCGGATGCCATCTACGCATTCCTGATGTCCACGCCGCCGGTGCATCAGCCGAACCGTCAGCATGAGTTGCGTTTCCCGTTCAACCGGCGCGAACTGCTGATCGGCTGGCGCTCGCTGTTCTTCAGGCAGGGCGAGTATCAGCCCGATCCGAAGCAGTCCGTCGAATGGAATCGCGGCGCGTATCTGGTCGAAGGTCTCGGGCATTGCTCGATGTGCCATACCGCGATCAACGCGCTCGGCGGCAACGTCAGCTCGAAGGCGTTCGAAGGCGGCCTCATTCCGATCCAGAACTGGTACGCGCCGTCGCTCACGTCGAACAAGGAAGCAGGCCTCGGCAACTGGGGCATGGACGACATCGTCGGCTTGCTGCATGCAGGCGTCTCCGACCGCGGCGCGGTGTACGGGCCGATGGCCGAAGTGGTCTACGACAGCTTGCAGTATCTGAACGAAGACGACGTGCGCGCGATGGCCGTCTATCTCAAGGCGCTGCCCGCGCGCACCGGCGACAAGTCGGAGCCGCCGACGCAGGCCGTGGTCGAGCAGCGCACGAGTCTCTCGCCGCTCGGCAAGAAGATCTACGACGCGCAATGCGCTGTGTGTCACGCCGCGCAAGGCCAGGGCAAGCCGCCGCATTTTCCGCCGCTTGCGAACAACCAGTCGATCGTGATGAGTTCCGCGGTCAACCCGATCCGCATGGTGCTCAACGGCGGCTATCCGCCCGGCACGTTCAAGAATCCGAAGCCTTATGGCATGCCGCCGTTCGCGCAATCGCTGTCGGACGTGGAGGTGGCGGCCGTGGTCACGTATATCCGCACGACGTGGGGCAATAACGGCACGCCGGTCTCCGTGAAGGAAGTCAACGAACTGCGCTCGGCGCCTCTTTACTAGTCTCGACACGACCATGAACGACGATCCGAACGAAGACGCCAGACTCGACGAAATCGTGCGCAGCGGGCCGGGCGGGGCGCTCGCGCTCGCGGGCATTGCGACGGCCATTGTCATCGGCATCTGGTTTGTCTTTTACTTCGCCGTGTTTCTGCCTCGCGGCGTGATTCAGTGACGCATTGACCCACTCATTGATCGATTCAGCAGCGATATATGGCCATTCATCGAGGTTCACATGAAGTCGCGGAGCGCGTCGAGAAACGCTGGGCGATGCTCGTGCTCGCCATCGTGGCCGTGCTGGTCGCGATGGTGGTCTACACCGGCCTGCACTGGGCGATGATGCCGCCCTCGCGCGTCGAGACCGTGCGGCCCGAAACGCTGCACGTGTCGGGCGAATTCGTCGAAAGCAATCTCGGCACGGCGCCCGAGGCCGACGGCTCGGTGACGGTGCGCGTCGTCGCGCAGCAGTACTCGTTCACGCCGCAATGCCTGCTGGTGCCGGCAGGCGTGCCGGTCACGTTCCGCGCGACCAGTTCGGACGTCGTGCATGGCTTTCTGATCACGAAGACCAATATCAACTCGATGCTCGAGCCGGGCTATGTCTCGACCTTCAAGACCACGTTCGACGAACCCGGCGACCATCTGATGCCGTGCCACGAGTTCTGCGGCGTCGGGCATCACGGCATGTGGGCGCATGTGAAGGTGATCGATCGCGCCGAATTCATGCAAATGGCCGACAAGCTGCCGGCCCATTCGCGGAGACTGTCCTGTGTTAAATAGCAAGCGCCTTATCCTCGCGCACTTCTGGCTTGCGTTCGCGGCCTTCGGCGTCGCGCTGTTGCTCGGCGCATGGCAGATGTTCGCGCGCAGTCCGCTGTTCATCGGACTGCAAAATCCCGAGATCTATTACCGGTCCGTGACGGCTCACGGCTCCGCGATGGGCTACGTGTTCCCGACGCTCATCGCGATGGGCTTCGGCTACGCGGTGAGCGAGCTCGCGCTCAAGCGCGCGCTCGTGGGCGCGCGCTGGGCGTGGCTCGGCTTCTGGCTGGTCGCCGTCGGCTCCGTCATGGCGATGATCCCGGTCGCGATGGGTCTGGCCTCCGTGCTCTACACCTTCTATCCGCCGATGATCGGCAACGCGTTCTACTATCTCGGCGTGGTGCTGGTGGTGGTCGGATCGTGGGTCTGGGTCGCACTGATGTCGGTGAACCTGCACGCGTGGAAGCGCGACAACCCCGGCAAGACCGTGCCGCTGCCGATGTTCGCCACCGTCGCGGGCGCGTATCTGTGGGGCTGGACGGCGGTAGGCGCGGCCATCGAAGTGCTGTTCATGATCCTGCCGGTGGCGATCGGCTGGAAGAGCACCATCGACGCCGGTCTCGCCCGCGTGTTCTTCTCGTGGACGCTGCACGCCATCGTTTATTTCTGGCTGATGCCGGCGTACATCGCGTATTACACGATCATCCCGCGCGCCATCGGCGGACGTCTGTATAGCGACGCGATGGCGCGCATCTCATTCATCCTGTTCCTCGTGGTGTCGATGCCAATCGGCATTCACCATTTGTTCGCCGATCCGCAAGTGGGCTCGGGCTTCAAGTTCATGCATTCGGTGTTCACCGCGCTCGTCGCCGTGCCGACGCTTCTGACCGTGTTCACCATCTGCGCGTCGGTGGAGATCGCGGCGCGGCTGCGCGGCGGCCGCGGCGCGCTCGGCTGGATTCGCGCGCTGCCGTGGGACAACCCGATGATGCTCGCCGTCGCGTTTTCGTTCGTGATGCTCGGCTTCGGCGGAGCGGGCGGCATCATCAACATGAGCTATCAGCTGGATTCGACCGTCCATAACACGCAATGGGTCACGGGCCATTTCCATCTGATTTTCGCGGGCGCGATCGTCATCATGTACTTCGCGATCGCTTATGACCTGTGGCCGCATCTCACGGGCCGCGCGCTGCGTGACGTGAAGCTCATGCGCTGGCAGTTGTGGCTGTGGTTCATCGGCATGATCGTGCTGACGTTCCCGTGGCATTACGTCGGCGTGCTCGGCATGCCGCGACGCATGGCGTTCTACGATTACAGCGATCCGCAAATCGCGGCGCAGGCGGCCTCTGTCGTGACATCGACCATCGGCGGGTTCATTCTGGTCGTGTCCGCCATTCTGTTTTTCGCCGTGCTGATACGGGCGCACGGCGCGCCGCGCGTGAGCGTCGAAGAGTTCCGCTTTAGCCGCGCGGTGCACGAGCCGCGCACCGTTCCGGTCGCGCTCAACAGCTTCGGGCTGTGGATCGCGCTGATGATCGGCCTCACGCTCGTCAACTACGGCTATCCGATCGCGCAACTCGTGGCGCGTTCCGATACGTCGGTGCCGGCCGTTCCCATCGGAGCGCAGCGATGAGCGACGAACGCCTCTTCACCTTGCGCAACCGCTGGTTCGCGACGAGCGTATTCGCCACGGTCGGCGTCGCGGTGGTATCGGCGCTGATCGGCTTCGTGTGGCTGCCGTCCGCGCAGCGCGACGCATCGTTCACCGGCGTGTGGAACGCCATCTGCAGCGCGGCGGGCGTGCCGCGCGTGTGGCACAGCGGCGACACGACCGTCCAGCCGACAAACAGGCTGTCCGCCGTCGAAGTCACGCCGCAAATGCTCGCGCACGCGAGCGCGAATTCCATCGGGCGCGGCGCGACGCTCGCCTTGCGCTGCACGATGTGTCACGGCGAACGCGGCATGAGCCAGGCGAATTCGCCGAACCTCGCGGGGCAGTATGCGTCGGTCATCTACAAGCAGTTGATGGACTTTCAGACCGGCGCGCGCACCAATGCCGTGATGTCGCCGATGGCCGTGAACCTGAGCGATCAGGACATGCGCGATCTCGCCGCCTACTATGCGAGCCTGCCGAGGCCGCCCGCGCAGCGCAAGGTCAGCGATTCGCTCGCCCCGGGCATCGTCTCGCACGGCGCGCCGATGCGCAACGTCGCGCCGTGCGCCGCGTGTCACGGCGGTATCGACAACAAGGCGGGCAGTCCGTGGATCGACGGCTTGCCGGCGGCGTACACGAAGGCGCAACTGATCGCGTTCGCGAAAGGCACGCGCACGAACGACATCAACGAAGTCATGCGCAATGTCGCGCGCAACATGACGCCGGAAGAGATCGATGCCGCGTCCGCCTACTACGCGCGCGAGTTGAACAAGCAGTAGGCCGCCGCGCGGAATCGCCGCCCTGGGCGCAGGGGCTTCGTTGCCGCGCCCGGATGCTTTCTGTATCGTGGACCGTTGAATGCTGGCAACGCAGGACAGCCGGCACAACGGAAGACGACTACATGAACGCATCGAGCAGCACCATTCAGACGGATGTATTGATCATCGGCGCCGGGCCCGTGGGCCTTTTCGCCGCGTTCGAGGCGGGCGTCCTCGGGCTGTCGTGTCATATCGTGGATGCGCTCGGGCGTATCGGCGGCCAATGCATCGAGCTCTATCCCGACAAGCCGATCTACGACATTCCCGCCATTCCCTCGTGCACCGCGCGAGATCTGGTCGACCGGCTCCTCACGCAGATTCGTCCGTTCGACGTGCCGATTCATCTCGACCAGCGCGTGCAGGCCGTCGAGCAGCGCGACGATCAACGCTGGACGGTGCGCACCGAACAAGGCATGACTTTCGATGTCGCCGCCATTCTGATCGCGGCGGGCAACGGCGCGTTCGTGCCGCAGCGTTTGCAATTGCCGGAAGCGGCGGCGCTCGAAGGACGCGACGTGCTCTATAGCGTCGCGCGTATCGCGGACTTTCAGGACCGCGAGGTCGTGATCGCGGGCGGCGGCGATTCGGCGCTGGATTGGGCGAACGCGCTCGCGGGCGTCGCGCGCAAGCTGACGCTCGTGCATCGGCGCAACGGCTTTTCGGCGGCGGCGGCCTCCGTCGCGGCAATGAAGGCGAAAGTCGAGGCGGGCGACATGAGCTTCGTCGTCGGCATGATCGATTCGCTCGACGCGCCCGATGGCGCGCTGCGCGGCGTGCGCATCAAGCACGTGGAAGGCACGACGGACGTCGCGGCGGACAAGCTCATCGTGCTGTATGGACTCGTCGCGGATCTCGGCCCGATCGCCGGCTGGAATCTCGATGTGCGCGGCGGGCGCATCGAAGTCGATACGTCGAACTACGAATCGTCGCGGCCGGGCATTTTCGCGGTCGGCGATATCGCGAACTATCCGAACAAGCAGAAGCTCATTCTCTCTGGCTTCCACGAAGCGTCGCTCGCGTTGCGCAAGGCTTATTCGTACGCGTATCCGGACAAGAAGCGCACGCATATCCATTCGAGCTACGACGCGAAGCTCGCCGAGCGCGTGCAGGCCAGCGCAACGGACGCCGCGCATCCCGCGGGCTGACGGCAAGCGCGCCGGAATGCGGAGAGCAGGGTGATCGGGCGAATCATCCGCTGGCTGTTGCTGCTCGCGTTCGTCGCGGCGCTGGTGCTGGCGTACGGCGTGTACACGCGACGCATCGCCGTGCCGGAACGCTACGATCCGTTCGCGCCGCTCGACGTGCGCGCGCCGCCCGGCCCGCTGACCGAGTTCAAGCTCTGGCGCACGACCCACGACCCGCGACTCTGCGATGCCGCGCTCGCGCAATCGGGCCTTCAGTATCGGCCGATCGCGGACACCGCCGGGCCGGGCGGCTGCGAACTGAAGGACGTCGTGCGCGTCACGCAATCGGACGACGTGCGCTTCAGCGCGCCGTTTCTCGCGACGTGCCCGCTCGCGCTCGGCATTGCGTTCTTCGAGCATCAGTATCTACAGCCCGCCGCCATCGACGTGTTCGGCGAGCGCGTGACGCGCATCGAGCATGTCGGCAGCTACGCGTGCCGCAACGTGAATCATCAGAAGGACGCGGGGCTGAGTCAGCATGCGAGCGCCAACGCAATCGACTTGACCGGCTTCGTGCTCGCGAACGGTCGGCGCATCACGCTCGCGCGCTGGGACGACGACGCGGCGTCGCCGGACGCCGTGTTTCTGCGCCGCATTCACGACGGCGCGTGCCGTTCGTTCGACACCACGCTCGGGCCCGACTACAACGCGTTGCACAAGACGCACTTTCACGTCGACATGGGCCCGTATCGCATCTGCCGCTAATGCACGCGCCAGTCGGAATCCAACGTGAGGTTCGCTAGAATCGGGATGAACGCGGCGTGCGTCTGGCAATGCGCGCCGTCCGCATTTCATCTCCTACCGAAAGGAAAGCGCGCATGACGAACCAAGCGGCCCCGATACCGGAACCCTACGAACGACGCGCCTTGCTTCTCCATCTCGGCGATGTGCTGGAGACGGTGTTTTGCCTGAGCCAATGCGCCGACGAGTATGCAAGCATCGGCGACGCGGTGCGCGGCAACGACGCGCTCGCGGGCTTCACGCTGCTCGGTTTCGTCGATGCGCGCATGTCGCCGAGCGAGTTCGTCCGGCGCGCATCGGGCGCGTTTTTCGTGTGGCCGAAGGCGCTGCTCGACGAATCGCTGAATCGTCCGCTGCTCGCGAACACCGTGAAGCACGATCTCTTCGAGGACAACCCGACCGGCTGGCGCGCGTATGTGGAGGAGAGGCGCGGCGACGTGCCGTGGTTCGGCGAGGACTTGCCCGAGATCGCCGAAAGCGCGGCGCCCGCGCATGCAGCCCGCGAGAACGCGCCGAAGCAAAAGAGCGAGGATGCGCCGAAGCAAAAGAGCGAGACCCAAAAGCCCTCTCGCTATCTCACGTGGCCCTGGCCGAACAAGACGACGTGAACGCGGCTTGCGTCCTTCGCACGATCAGGGCTTCTTGCCCATGCTGCCCGCGTCCGTATCGAAGCCGAGGCCGTTCGGCCGCTTCGGCGGCGGCGCTTTTCCCGCCGACGTCTTGCCCGGCTGCGTTCTCAGCACGCCGCTCGCGTGCTCGGCCGCGACGGCCGGCGGCGTAACGTTCTGTTCCTGATACGCGGGCGTGCTGTCGTTGTCGAGCCGGCTTGGCTTCGTCTGGTTCGGCTGCGTGGTCTGCTGACCGCTCGGATGGCCTTCCGGCCTCGACGTCGGATTCTGCGCGTTCGCCGCGAATGCGAACGTGGCACCTGCCAGCATCGCCGTCAGTCGAGCCGCTGCTCCAAAAGTGGGTCTCATCTCGTTCTCCCAAATGTTCTGTCCTTTGCTTCTGTAAAAGCAAGCAGCGGACCCGGCCGCGTGTTCCTTGTCGATGCGCAAGGTGTCGCGTCGCCGGATAAGCACACGCCGGGATCCGTTGTCCGCTGTCAAAGAGGCGCGCGCAGGCCGCCGGGACAATCTTGGCTTTCAACCGGGAAAGCGAAAGATGAGAACGAAACTTCGGGCGATGCTGCTGGCAAGCGCAGCGATATTTGCGGGGACGGCACATGCGAGCGATTCACCACCGGCCAGCGATGCAGCGATGACCGGCATTCACGCGGGCGACGTGCTCGTGCGCTTGCGGGCGATCAGCATACAGCCGCAGGTGTCGGCGGGCGGAACGCTCGGCTCGCTGGGCGCCGATGTGAACAACGTGATCGTGCCGGAGCTCGACTTCACGTACATGATCCGCGACCAGATCGGCGTCGAACTGATTCTCGCGACATCGCGCCATCAGGTGACATCGAATATCGGCGGACTGGGCGGCGTGGGCGTGCTGCCGCCGACCGTCCTGCTGCACTATCACTTCAATCATCAGGGCCATGTGCGGCCGTACGTCGGCGCGGGACTGAACTACACCTACTTCTACAACGACAAGCTCAAAGCCGGCGATACGCCCGTGTCCGTCAAGCGCAGCAGCTTCGGCCCGGCGTTGCAGGCGGGCATAGATGTTGACGTCGCGAAGAACGTCTTCGTCAACGCGGACGTGAAGAAGATCTGGATGCGCACGAGCGCGTCGGCGGGCGGGGCGGATCTGGGGTCGCTCAAGATCGATCCATGGGTGCTCGGCGTGGGCGTCGGCATGAAGTTCTGACGCGGCGGCGGGGCGCGCCCGATGCGGATTTTGGCGGAAGATGCCGGTGCTTCTGGCGTGGCGCGGTGCGTGAGCGCGGTATCCTTGACAGCAGGCCCGGCGCAGACTCGCGGCCATACGCGCGAGCGACGCGGTGGCGAGCGAACTGCAACGACTAAAAACACCGCATCGGGGAACGCAGTCAATGAAACCTTCACATCTCGCGGGAATCGCCTTGCTCGTCGGCTCTTGCGCCGCTCTCGCGCAGCAGCCGATGACCTTGCCCGGCCGCAGCCAGAGCGCGGGACAACAGGCCGTGGACAACGCCGCCTGCTATGCGTACGCCAATCAGACGACGAAGGTCAACATGGCGCGCGAGTCGCAGGCAGCGCCGAAACAGAGCACAGCCGACACGCGCACGATAAGCCCGCCGCGTCCCGTCGAACCGCCGCTGCCGCCGACCGCATCGGGCGCGCTCGCGGCATCGGCTGCGTCGCCGGCTTCGGGGGCATCGGCCGCCGTGGCAGCGTCCGGAGCATCGGCGGCGGGGGGCGGGGGGGGGGGGGGGGCCCGCGGGGCGGGGGGGGGGGGGGGCCGAGGGGGGGGGCGGCCCCCCCCCCCACCGCCGGATTCGCGGGCGCGTTGCACATGCCGAACGGCATGATGTTCACGAGCGGTATGTGGTCCATGATGTTC